>NZ_JBYCKM010000033.1:0-101879 GCF_057473385.1 Alkalihalobacterium sp. TH-98
CATTGAAATCTTTTACCGAAGAGAACGGACTTAAATGCGAGAATTGGTCGATGTGGCCTGGTTTCACGGGGAGTGCCTCCTTGGATTATGTTCTTTTATGGGGAATTCATTTGTACATTGTTTCGATCTAATAATGAATAGGGTAGTTTGAATATGCGAGATGAAGAGCATAGAGAGCAGAAGGGAAAACGCTTGATTAATGTGTGTCACTTATAATGTGTAAACTCAGTGGGGTGTTGTGAAAAGCGCACAATGCAATAAGAGGTGCGCTGCATTTGCCGTTCCATTGAGTAGAGAGACACAGGGAGTAACAATTCTTTTTCATCATGGAACGTAACGATGGTGTGTGTGGGCGTGTCCGGGTGACGGTGAAGCGACTTGATGTGGTGATAGAATAGCCAATGGCATTCATGCAGCTTAGGGGAATGGGTGGGAAAGGCATAAATTTGTTCCCCTGGATGAATAGGTATGGGTGATTTCGAAGTTATTCCTGTTTTGTATGTAACGGCAGCTCTCCTGCCGTCAAAATCGGCACCTCCTACTAAGCAGGCCTCTTTAATGATTTGAAGCGAGGGCTTTTTCACGTAATAGTGTTGGGTGCGCTCCCAGACGATCGCTTGGTAGTCGATATGATAGGCAGGAAGGACAGCCATCGTGTTTGGGTTAATTTCATAGTGGGGAAGGATAATTTCGGTCATGAGTCGGGGCTCCTTTATTTGGGGGAATTGGTGTGGAACTGGTGATAATTGATGAAAGAGGATAGGGGGGCATAGAAACTGGTTTATAAAGAAAATGGGTCAATATTACTAAAAAAAATATTAGTTTCTAATTGTCATTGTCGGGGAGAAAGTTTTTTAAGTATTCGTTAACTTCGTCTGTTACATCTTCATAAAGTTTATTTAGGTTGAGGTCAAGGACTTGGGTAATCTTTAGAATGATGAAATGGGAAGCCGTTACTTCAGCCCGCTCAATGCGACCGAAATAAGCACGAGTGATATTTGCTCTAAACGCAACTTCAGCGCTTGATAGTTTTAAATTCTTACGCTTGGCTCTAATTCTTTTTCCGATGATTGTGTTTACATAGTGTTCTAGATTTTCTGCTATTTTCTCTTGTTCTACCACCGTTCTTGCCCCTTTTTATCTACTATAATCAGATAACAAAAAGGTTTTTACGACGTACGATAGGTATCAAAATGAAAAAAAGATAGAAAGATAGCGGTCTGTCCCCCGCCGCTTCAATTACTACAGGGCATTAGTACTGAGGCAGTGAATACGCACAAAAAAACCACGTAGCTTAATGTGCTAATACAGGTTCGCCCCCACACTGCTAGTTTTTTCCTAAAGACGTCCATGAGCAGTGCTGTAGAGACTTATATTGAGTAGGAAAGTAGAGAAAACACTAATTAACTCTCCTCTTAAGGTCACTTTTTAACTACAAACCACCAATCAAAACCGCAGTTAAGTACTCATTCAAAAATTTTTTTTAATCTTATACACCGTTTTCGCCCCTTCCACCATATATACATAGTGAAAGGGGGTGACAAGGATGCTTTCAAACTCACGATTAGTCATAGTATTTGAGTCAGGTTACAACCAAATTGGTGAACCGATCTTAAAAACGAAGAGCTTTAATAACATCAAGACCGGTGCGACAAACGAACAGTTAAAAGCTGTTGCCGATGCGTTAATTCCACTTCAAGGCTGGATGCCTTATCAAGTGGACCGTGCGAACACGTACGCGCTTGACCTTTAATTGAAGGAAAATAATTAGAAAGGAGGAACTGAAATGACGAAGAAACTTGAATTAGTATTTGAAAACGAATTAGCGAAAAACGTCACGATTTCATTGGACAACCCTATTTATCCAGTCGATCCTGCTGCGATTAGTGCAGCGATGGATGAAATTATAGCACAGAATGCTTTTACATCATCTGGCGGTAACCTGGTAGCGAAGAAAAGCGCTCGTGTTGTTGATCGCACGGTGGAAACGATTGAATTTTAATAAATAATTGATTTTGGAAGGGAGGAGGCTCGACCTCTTCCTTTTTCATAATGAAAGGAGGTTCTAAGGATGGAAATGTGGCTGCCGCTTTTGAGTGAGTTTGGCTTTCCTGTCATGGTGACTCTCTACTTGCTGCATCGCGTCGAAAAAAAGCTAGACCTGGTCAACCAATCAATCGAACGACTCCCTGAAAGTCTAGCATCCCTTCATTACTATCGAAGTTCTGATCAGAAGATGAGTAGTGGATAAAAAAAATCTATAAAGAAGAGAACCATCTAGCCTAGTAGGTTAGATGGTTTTTCACTGCGGTAACTCCTAATACATTCGGAACTGATTAAAACTGGGGAATTAATAAAGCCAGGAAAAGGCGGGGTCTGACCCCCACAATGGTAAAGCATTACCGCAGTGGGGGACAGACTCCCTCTCTTTTAATTAACTATAAGTTAATTTTATTTTTATTGTCTACAATACGTTAAATTGGTATAATTGTCCTAAAAAACATTGAAAAGGAGAAACTGGATATGAAAGGTTTAAAAATTTTTTTAGCAATAATTATGGCGTTATCTACTTTAACTTTTTTCCCTAATGAATCTGAGGCACGTTCAAACATTACTGCGAATGCAACACTATTTGAAACCACTGTAAGGTTTGCTGGGGAAAATGTTCCTATCTCACTAGTTGTTTTTGATAGAACGAGTCATCAACAAAGATTTCAGAGAGCGAATTTTTTACAATTTTGCAAAACTATGAATATAAGATATAGTGAAAAACGAGTTTTTATAAGGGAAACTAGGGACTTAACAAATTTTTTAAAAAGTATTGAGAATAAAAGTAGCATTGCTGACGGAATAATTACACTTAATCAACTGAATAACCTTCATGACAAAAGAACAATTTTAACCTTCTTAGCTACATCAACTGAGACAGGAACTCAGTATTTTCCTGGTATGAATAGAGGTGTTACCCCTGTTACTCAATTTAATAACTATTTAAGGACTAATAGAGGGATGAGTACAGACGATGCATTATTAATATTTGATAACATGTACCGTAAAAGAGAAGGACTGAGAGCTGCTACTAGAGTAATTAAAGCTTCGCATTCCCTAAGAGATTCAGCAGGGAATATCAAAAATGCTATAACCGTTGTAAGTATTATTCGCAGATTATAGGGTCGTCGCTGTAACCCTACACAAATGCAACTCTTACTTGAACCAGATCTATGATACTACCATCAATCGCACTTCTGGAGTAGACCCATATTTTTCCGCCTGTTGTAGTGGGGGTTCGGTCAAAGACAACTGTTTCAGAAAAGTAACCATATGCAGGCGGACCTTCTAACGCTGTTGTAAAACGTTCTTGTGAGACGGCTACACCGTTGTCATCTTGAATTTGCATTAAAACATTGGCTTCAAAGACACGGGCGAAGCCTTCGATACGGTCGCCACCCCGAATGATATCTCCTGGAAGAGGACGAATGACGACGATATTCCTTGAAGATGGAAGGGGAAGAAGCAGGCGAAACCCAGCATAGATCAAATCAAGTGAAAATCCAGGTCTTCCATCGTTGGCTGCTATAATGTTGGCCATTGGAATTTGGAAACGTCGGGAGATACTGAATAGTGTATCTCCCATTTCAATTTCGTACACAAACGCTGGAGCCCATAGTGGCTGACCGACAAAGATCAGATTTGGATCTTGAAGCTGGTTCACCCCAGCGATGAGATCGGTATGGGCTGAAAACCGCTGCCCAATACGAAACAGTGAATCTGTAGGGGAAGTAATATAAATGGTACGAAAAGGACGTTCGGCAAGGACGGGAATGATGAGCGTCCATCCAGGGAAAATCAAACCTGGATCGGTGATCGGTGGAATTAATTGGTTCGCCCTTTGAATCCCCAAGACTGTACTGCCAAACCGTGCCGCGATGGAATATAACGTATCCCCTGGCTGAACGGTATAGACAACATGAGTTTGTCTTACAATAGGCATATCATTCACTCCCTTTGTACCTATGATCATCGTGATAATTGGGGATGTAGTCTTGTTGTTAAGGGTAGTGAAAACATCAATACGTTTTTTCACGATTAACAAAATATATAATAAATATGTGGAAAATATGACGAATGGTTCGGTCTGGCCAGCCACCACTAAAGCATGCAGTGGAGATAACGCCACTATAGGAGAAACTTTTATGAAAATTATTACCGTTTGTAATTGGGATGATAAACTTTGGCAGGACGCGGCTCCCCTCTATTTAGAGGCATTTGGAAATAAGGGGGCTAAACCTACGAGGATCATCAAAAATATGTTTTCAAAAGGAATGGCGGAACTTCATGTGGGGTACAACATTTCGGGTGTGGTTCTTATGGCTCTCACAGGGAAACTCTTATCTGACGGTGTGATGATTATTGATTATTTGGCAGTATCTGAAAAAGAGCGTGGCCGTGGACTTGGCCAACACTTTGTTGATTACATACGACAGAAGGCAGTTGAACAGGGATATGAAAAAATAATTATTGAGGCCGAGTCAGAGGAAACAACAGATAATAAAAGGCGTATCGACTTTTGGCAATCATGTGGTTTTCTTCTCACAGAGTATGTCCATCACTACATTTGGGTCCCAGAAACCTACCGAGCCATGTATCTTCCTCTCATTGCCGATTCGAGGAAGGTAAATGGCGAAGAACTGTTTGTGTATATTAATACCTTTCACCGGCTATCGTTTCGCAAGCCGTCACAGTGACACCCGAATAATCTTGTTTCACGTTATGTAGGAATGTCAACTAGGTGAAGGTCAACTCATACTGTTCTGATGAATAATAGGGTGTAATCTTGTTGTAAATCCAGGACGAATTTGAATGCCCTCAAAACATAAACAGGTTCAAATCAGTCCCTGGTAAGCTGATTGTGGATTAAAATAAAGAAAACAGAACCTAGAAAAAACATATCTTCACCAAAAAGGTGGATAACCTTCTATTTATACAGAGGGTTATCCACCTTTTACGAGTTACACACAGGGGGCGAAAGGAATATCGGTAGTTATGTATATTTATCCACAGGAGAAGCCGTCACAGTGTCACCTCAGAATTTGTCGAATCGGTTTACTTAGTATTCGAGTCGTCTAAACTATAAGTAATAGAACCAAACATTAAAATGGTTGATATAACGGATGAGTGGAATGAGGTCTTCTAAGTATGTAGTAGTGAAAGGAGAGGGTAACCAATGCCAATATCTTATAAGAACTTCAGGGATGATACTTATTATCTGCATAGTAAGCTAACCACAAAAGGAAACACCACCTACTATTTCTCAAAAGAAGCTGAAGGGGCTGCGGAGTTGGACGAGGTTCCGAGTGGATATGAAATCTATGAAAATCCCAATGGAAACGTGTATATGAGAAAAGAGCAGAAGCCTGTTATACATACTGAGGAAATTAACGTAATTAATAATGGAATGATAAAGTACTCGGAAATAAAAGATTTTAAGCTAGATATTAAAAAGAATGTAGTTTATATCTATACGGTTGATCCTTCAATTACAAACGGTTCTATCCCAAAACAACTCCTGCACAAATATAAACAATACGTTACAGACTTACGTTTTGTGTTAGTAGACAAAGAGGAACGTATATATGAAGTGGAACGCTTCTGTTATAAGGGTGGAATCGATGATTGGATTTTTCTGGACCAATCCAACGATTTAGAGAAGCTGGTTCAAGATTTCACCCAGCACCTAGGAAAAGAGTCGTTTTATGAGTTGATATGAAGCGTAGTAAGACAAACACAATGGTATAACGTACCAAAAAATTCTTTTAGTTTATAAAGATCTTATTTTTGAATACTCAATAGACCACTCTTTAAAAGGTGTGTTTTATTTTATATTACATTCTTTCACGTTTTGTTTTAATAACTTGAAGACTTCTTCTCTATCAAAAGATCTTCCTGTTGCTAATTGTGTTCAGTTTTAGGCTAATTTTTTGATATAGTTTCAATTTAGCAAGATCTTTTCATAAATTTACATACTTCTAATAATCATATTGTCCTTACCTGTTATAACCAGTTGGAACGTAAAGTAGGGGGGGCTGTTCGCCGCTTTCCCTTTGAAAAAGACGTACTTATGAAGTAATATAGTTTCTGTGGATTTATTATGAACAAGGACGTGTATAACATGAGAATTACAGTTGCTGGAACAGGCTATGTAGGTTTATCTAACGCCGTTTTATTGGCTCAACATAATGAAGTTATTGCCTTCGATATTATTCAAGAAAAAGTAGATATGATCAACAATAAACAATCTCCCATTGTGGATAAAGAAATACAGGAGTTCTTAAGCACGAAGAACCTAAATTTAACAGCAACCACCGACAATAATAAGGCATTTAAAGATGCTGAGTTTGTTATTATTTCGACACCAACTAATTATGATCCAGATAAAAATTATTTCGATACAAGTACAGTTGAAAAAGTAATTACTAACGTATTATCCATTAATCCAAATGCAGTGATGATTATTAAATCGACGGTACCTGTTGGATACACAGAACAAGTCAGAGAAAAGTTTGAAACTGAAAATATTATCTTCTCACCCGAATTCCTAAGAGAAGGTAAGGCCTTATATGACAACTTATATCCATCGCGTATTATTGTGGGTGAACAGTCAGAACGAGCAAAAGTGTTTGCCGACTTATTGGCACAAGGAGCTTTGAAAGAGGATATTGATATTTTGTTTACGAACTCAACGGAAGCGGAAGCGATTAAATTATTTGCGAACACTTACTTAGCGATGCGTGTGGCTTTCTTTAATGAACTCGATTCCTATGCAGAGGTTAGAGGGTTGAATTCTCAGCAAATCATTGAGGGTGTCGGTCTAGACCCGCGTATTGGAACGCATTATAATAATCCTTCGTTCGGTTACGGTGGATACTGTTTACCGAAAGATACAAAGCAACTTCTAGCCAATTATGCCGATGTTCCGAATAATATTATGGCAGCCATTGTTGATGCGAATCGAACGAGAAAAGATCATGTGGCAGAAATGATTGTGAAACGTAATCCAAAGATTGTGGGGATTTATCGATTAACGATGAAAACGGACTCCGATAATTTTAGACAGTCGGCCATTCAAGGAGTTATGAAACGTATTAAAGCCCAGGGGATTGAAGTCGTCGTGTTTGAGCCAGCCCTTACAGAAGACACGTTCTATAACTCAAGAGTGATTAAAGACTTTGAGGAATTTAAACAAATTTCAGATGTGATTGTAGCCAATCGACTATCTGATGACTTACGCGATGTAGAAGACAAAGTATATACACGTGACCTCTTTAGCCGCGATTAAGAGGATTGAACGTGAACCTGCCTGCTGAGCCATTGGCTTGGCGGTTTTTTTATTATCTTGCCTTTTGAATAATTGAGGTCGAGTTCTGACGCTAACACAAAAATCTAGTTGTGCGGTAACCAGCCGAAGTACAGTTAACTTCATAAATAAAAGCCTGACCGGGGGAAGAACTTATTATTAAGTCAGATCCTACCTGACAGTCAATGGAAAAAAGTATATAGCAATTACTCTAAGGTCTTGACTTAAAGACATTAAAAAAATGATGGGAAATCTGTCCTTAATATGTTAATAAATCAAGTTAATATCAAGTTAATATCAAGTTAATCGTATTTAAGATTATTCATTAAGAATATAGGCTTTAAGACGTAGTCAGCTTCATCGATAAAACGAAGTTACAGGGGTATACCACCTCTGCATTAATAGGTTAAAGGTACGAGATATAAAGGGTAACCTAGTACTATTTTTAGATAATTCAAAACAACATCATAGGATAGCGAATGTATGTTTGGTATAATTAGTGTGGCAATTACATAAAGCGGATGGGCGGTTGATCATCTCCCAAAAGAAGGGAGGTGGTAAGGTGACGACTTACGAAGCAATAACTGTTGCACTACAATCAAATTTAGTTTTGATAGGTGTAATCACATTGATCTTAGTATTCGTCAAAGAAAGAAAAAAGTAACCGTCCAGCGCCCGACCAAGGTTAGGATAGGTTACTTTTTTCTATAAGATATCTACTTAATTCAACTGGTCAGCCGCTCTTCAAGCGGCATGTAGTTGCTTTGGCTGAGTGTTTCTGCACTCAGTCATTTTTTATTTTATGTGTGCTATGTTTATATTATACACTGTAGCTTCATGCACAATCAACGTCTTAGAGCTAGGTCTCACCTCCACTTTCGTGTACGTTTTTCGACGGATCCTGGGAAAGTATGACGAAACTTTACTTGCAGATTACCAATAAACCTATTCAGAGCTTCCATTGAATTGCCGATAAATACCAAGAGAAATCATTGGATAGGAGAATGTTAATGAGAAGCTTGTACCAGTTAGTTATTATACTTACCATACTCTTTGCGCTTTCTGGGTGTAACGCTATTGATTCGATTGTCTTACATTTCAAGACAATCCTCATAATACATTGTCTATTCATGTTGTTATTTTTGTGGGAGTTTTCCTTGAATTAATTGACTGAATATTCAATAATTAAGTTAGTGTTTTATGTAAAAGGAGGTTAATAGAATAGGTAAACGCCTCATATGGAGTACATTCTCGTTTAGATCTAACAATGAAATTAGAGTTATAACTAATTGGAACAATCCTAGAAAAAGCGATAACCTATATTATTAGAAGAACGAATCGAACGGTATAAAATATCAAAATGGAGGTTCAAATGAAAAAAATTAGTATGACTTTTGTAGCACTAATTGTATTAATTGCCTTTACAGCAGGAGGGATATCACAAGCAAAATCCAATGGAAGTACAGCTTTCAAAGTAGGCGTATCGACTAAATCCATTGCACCAACTGATGAAATGCTTGAAGACGGGATTTATATGGGTGGTTATGGGGGCTATTTATCCAGAGGGGTTGCAGAAGGTGTTTTAGGTGATATTTTTTCTAAAAGTATTGTCATTCAATCTGAAGGTAATACACTTGCCCTTGTAAGGCTTGATGTACCTGGATTTGGGAATAAAAACATTGAAGAAATTAAACAACGAGTCTTTGAAAAAACAAATATACCAAAAGAAAACATATTAGTCTCCTCGACTCATACCCATGCAGGGCCTGATTTTCAAGGGCAATGGGGCGGAGTGGCCGATAGCTATCGTGAGTATGTCTTGTTACAAAGTGTAAATTCGGTTGTAGAAGCAAATAGTAACCTGAACCAAGCGACGTTAACAGTTGGTACTACTGATGTTCCACAAGAGTTATCTAATAACAGACGAGGATGGGGATATACTGACACAGAAATGGCTGTTCTTCAGTTTAAACAATTTGGAAAACCGCTAGTTACCCTCGTTAACTATGCGGCTCATACAACAGTCTTAGGTTCAGGCAATAAACTTTTAGCAGGTGATTTCGTTACTTCACTTGAACAATCAGTAGAAGAGGAGTTTGGTGGAATTACTATATTTATCAATGGGGCTTTAGGTGATGTTTCACCAAGAGCGAGTGGAGCTGATCAGTATGAAAGGGCACTCAATTATGGGAACATCCTTGCCGAATATGCAATAAAAGCAATAGAAAAAGGGAAAAATATTCCACCTGGTCTGCAAATTAAATCAGAAAATGTAAGTTTTGAAATGCAAAACCCTAATTTTATTGGGGCACACCTATTAGGATACTTTTCTAATGATTATATTGTGAAAACAGAAAACTCTAAACTGTATATAGAAAGTCCTATCACCCGTATATCACTTGGTCATCGTAATCATGCAATAGAAATGGTTACCGCTCCTGGAGAGGTGTTAACTAACCTTGGGATTGAAATTAAATCGGTAATGGGTGGGCAATATAATTTCCTTCTAGGGTTAACGGACAACACACTTGGCTACTTTATGCATGAAGAAGAATGGAACACTGGAAGAAATAACAATTACGAAGAAACCGTTGCAATTGAGCGATTAAGTGGGGAAAAACTATTAAAAGCAATTAAAGAATTATACAAATAAAAACAGTAAGAGTCTCAAAGGAAACCCCTGATGAAAAGAGGTTGAACCTTCTCATCAGGGGTTTATCTTGGTCTTATTATTACAGCTAGAATCGGGTTACTACCAAGGGGAACCGATTTTGAAAAAATGAAGAGCTTTAAAATACCACCAAACAGGTGCGACAATTAGTTAAACTTGTATTATAAAAGAAATTTCAAAGCTTGTTGTATTTTACATTTCAAGACAATTCTCATACTACATTTTCTTATTTTGTTGTTATTTTTGTTTGACTTTTCCTTGAGTAAATTAACTGAATATTCAATAATTAAATCAGTATTCTACTAGTAAGGGAGGCTAGATTAGGTTACTAGTCGTTACAGGGAACAGTCAACGCTTTGATTATTTACATAGAGTAGTGATTAGTTATTTGAATTAATGACAAGAAGACAAATCTCTTAAGGGTCAAAATCAAAATAGTAGAAAAGGAGTGTCGATTGAATGAGGAATATGGTGAAAAATTCATTTATGCTCGTGATTGCATTCGTTGTTTTGTTTACGTTCTCTAGTGTATCTGCAGCCGAGCTAGGTCAGCCTATTAAAAGTGGTGAAATGGAGGTAGGAGGGTACGAGCGAACATTTAAATATTATGTACCATCTTCTTATGATGGAAAGACGAAACTCGCACTTATGTTATCTTTCCATGGATCTGGAAGCTCTGCCGACGGCCAAATATTATTAACGAATTACCATCAAGTAGCAGAAAGAGAAGGGTTTATTGTCGTATTTCCGGATAGTACGGTTATTAACCAAGCAGGAGAAGTTATTATTCCTGAAAGTAGTGAATACGATCCAGCGTCACCATTAATTAGAAGATGGAATATTAATGCGCCGGTGTTTAACGCTGCCTCTCAAACATTAGCGACCATTGATGATGTAGGTTTTACATCGAAACTCATTGATTACTTTATTGATGAGTATCATATTGATCCTAGTCGGGTTTACGCAACTGGTATGTCATATGGCGGCTTTTTCTCTAATCACTTAGCGGTTCATTTAAATAACCGAATTGCTGGGATTGGAGCAGTAACCGGACAAATGGGATTAACGACACCAACGGAAAAACCGAAGCGCGGTGTTGCGGTTGTATATGTCATGGGTGATCAAGACCCTACAGTTCCCCCAAGTGGCATTCCTGGACTGACGTTCTCGGTAGATCATTCGATTTCTTACTGGAACGAGGCAAACCGTACTGCGCCAAAATCGGAAGTAACGTATTTACCACAAATAATTGAAGGTGATGATACAGAAATTCGACGTGAAGCATTTACGAGAGGCAAACACCAATCTGAAGTTATCCTATATACGGTTAAAGATGGAGGACATACATGGCCAGGTGGTCCGCAGTATCTCCCAGTACCGCTTATCGGGAAGACAAGTTATCACATCAATGCGAGTGAAGTCATCTGGAATGACTTGAAAAAGCACCGTATTCCTGGGGCGCAAGGGAAAGTAGGTAAGTAAAGAAATAGGGAGGTCATGTAGAGTTTTATAAAACAGTGGTTCTGTTCCCTACACAAAATGCAAGTTTGATTGCCCCTTTACTACTAGTGAAGGGGTCTTTTTTGTAAAGTATAGAAGAGAATTAGCAACTTCTGATACGGTCGTGAGTATGAAATGAAACGTAATTGCTGTTTTTCTCCTATTTAAAAATGAATCAACAGAAGTTGAAAATATATTAGCCGAAGTTGAAAATAAATGATGAAAAGTTGAAAATAAATCCCTTAAAGTTGAAAATAAATCAGCAAAAGTTGAAGATAAACAAACCAAAGTTGAAAATAAATCCCATTAAAATAAAAGAGAAAGCCCCTAGGCTTTCTCTTTTCAGCATGTTAAATTAATACGCAGCTCTTAACGCATTCACTAGTCCACTGCCATAGAAAGATGAATTTCCAAGTGGAGTGGCTGTGTCTCTTAGGCGTTGGCGGATTTGTCCGTTAGACGCCCAAGGATATTCAGCTTTAACAAGTGCAGCTACACCTGCTACGTGAGGCGTTGCCATTGATGTTCCGTTAAGTGAAACATAGCGATTCGACGTGTATGTACTTAAAACGGATACACCTGGCGCTACGATTTCCATTTGGCTTCCATATGTTGAAAAAGATGCTCGGTTGTTGTTGGAATCGACGGCTCCAACGGCCATAACTGAATTGTAAGCAGCTGGGAACATAATACCTGAAGTTCCTGTATTACCTGCCGCAGCAATCAGAAGTAAACCACGATTATACGCATTATCGACTGCTTGTCTTAATGAAGTCGATCCCGAGGACGTTCCTAGGCTCATGTTAACAATATCCATTCTTTGACTAACCGACCACTCGATACCTTGGATGATGCTACTTAGCGCACCACTACCGTTTCGATCGAGAACTTTTACCGCATAAATGTTTGCAGAAGGAGCAACACCAATAACGCCATAGCTGTTATTTAAGGCTGCAATCGTTCCAGCAACATGTGTACCGTGACCGTTATAGTCCTGATACGACGGCTCAGAACTAATGAAGCTGGCACCACCAGAAATTCGTAAGTCTTCGTGTGTCGCAATTCCTGTGTCAAGTACGGCTACTTTTACACCATTCCCGCGGTTGCCCCAAGAGTGAACGGTTGGAGCTTGGATATGACTAATTCCCCAAGGAGTAGTTTGAGATATTTTTACTTCTTCATCTTTTTCAATATAAGCAATGTTTGGGTTTTTCTCTAGAGCTTTTACTGCTTGCTCTGGTAACTTGACGTGTAGAACAGGCATGTATTGAAATTCGTGTAAAACTTCGCCACCCGCTTGTTTGACGACATTCGCATTGACATTTTTCTCAAACCCAATTAAGTACTCGTGCCTCTCAACGCCTCCACGCTCATTTGCCAATGAACCGACATGTGGAAAGATTAGCGTAAACAAGAGGGCAAAAACTGCAATAAAACCTAACCATCTTAAATTTCTCATAAATACCCTCCCAAAAAAAGTGATTTGTAGCGCTACATCTCCATTACAACCGGAAAGTTAGTTTTACGCAAAGTGGTTGAGAGATTAATAGATTACAAAAATCGTTGAAAAAGAGAGGGTAATCCTATCGTGTGCGGTATTTTTTAGATGTAAATTAATATATTCATAGACTTTTACAGTATTTCACATATTTACTCATAAATAGGGAGGTATCCGGTTAGGTTACCTTTGTGTTCGCCACTCGAACTTTTTCTTCTTCGACACTTTCAATATTCGCTTGATTGTTTTTTAGTGTAAAAATAAATAACGCTTTATCCAGGTACTTCAAGCTTTCGTCTTTATTTTTATGATCGTAATCAAACAATGCGATGCCGTATAAAAAGAATAGTTGTCCAAGTAAATATAAGTAATCTTCATCAATGCATAAAGTTAGGGCATAATCGACGAGTTTAATCGCTTCTGCATAGTCGTGCCGATCATAGGCATTCATCCCGGCGTTGTAATAAATATTGATCATTAATCGTTTATGTTTAATGTGCGTAAGACTGTTGATTTTTTGGACGAGTTGCTTGTAGATTTGCGCGGCTTCATCTAGTTTATTCGTCATACTGTAGATAATGGCTTTTGATTGATAGATATGCAGTTCATATTCTGATATGATCTTTGGGGACGCGGTTCCTATATTCAGTGCGGACTCTAATAATTCGAGTGCTCGTTTCTCGTCATGTTTAACATGAAAGACACAGATTGCTTCTCGCCATAAGATGTATTGCTTTAGTTGATCACTTTTAAAAAGAGGACTGTTTTTTTCTAATGTAATGATTTGCAGCACTTCTTCGTAATTGCATTCTCTAATTTTTTTATCAATCGTACGTTTAGTCCGTTCAATATAGTTGTTGCCGTAGTTGCGAATTTCATCAAAAAAGTAGTTCATATCGACCGATAATCGTCTAGCAATTTGCTCTAAAACAAGTGCGGTTGGAGAGACTTCGTCTTTTTCGATGCGGCTGATTAACCCTTGGCTACATATTCCGTTACATAGTTCTTTTTGCGTAATGTTGAAGTACTCTCTTAAATCCTTGATACGCTGGCCGATGGAATATGACATTAAGATCCCTCCATTGATAAAAATATTAATATTTTAATATAAGTATCGCTATTATAATATAAAAACCCGATTTCGGCTTATATTTTCTAAAAATTAATAAAATTCTAAGGATACAATCTTTTGATAAGTATGGCATAATAGAGTAACAAAATGTTAGGAGGAATGTGGGATGATGATGAAGAAAGCAAAGAAGACTTTAGTATTAACAGCCATGGTAGTGGGGATCTTTTTCACTTCTTTTACAGGAGTCATGGCTCACGATGAGATTACTCCAACTGGCAAACCGGGGTATGTGCATTCGGATTGATCGTTTTGGTGTTAGTACACTAGATTTTAGCTGAAGTGTATTTCAGTTAGTAGAGGCCTCCTTTTATCCAAAGGGAGGTTTTATTTTTTGTGTAAGGAATTTAGTGCCTATTTCTTATGTTGAATAGGTTTCACTCTATAAAGCATTATTTGTCCACTTGATTTTTTATTGAAGACGTCTTATTGTTTTCTCATAATGAAACGAGTTTCAAACTCTTCCAATCATGGAAGAGGGGTGTGGAACTTTAGGAGTGAAAAACATGCTATCTCAGCAGTTATTTGTGATCTCATTGGTCATCTTATTAGTAGTTACGGTAATTTTACTAGTAAAGGTTGTTGTTTTGAAGCGAAAAAGTTGGAGTAACATCAAATATGAACTTAGTTGTTTAGGGTTAATGGTCGTTATTGTTGGGGGTATGTATGTATTTAACAAGTCTGATTTTATTGGTCCCTTTACAGGTGTTGTTGAAATTACCAGTGTTGAGAATGCCACGATAGACGATGTTGATGCAATGGAGGCTAACGTGAATGTAGCTGGTCAAGCGGAAGACTATGAAGTATTTTATGAGAGGGTTCATTTGCGGATAAAAGAAGCGATTAAAGATTTGGACAGTCATCTTTCTGACTATGAGATGAGTGACATGTGGACGGAGGATTTCCGTGAATACAGCAGACAATTGACCAACTGGATCAATGCTTTTCAGGATAGAAAGGAAGTTCCCGAACACTATGACCATGTTTACTCCAAATACTTGGAAGGGTTAGATGAGGTCGAAGATGCACTCGAATGGTTGCATCGGATTGTCATCGAGTTTGGTGATGAGAGTGAGTTGGATGATGCTCAAAAGCTATTACGAGCAGGAGAAGCCAAGATTGACGAGTCAAAACGACTGTATGACCAAGTGGAAAAGGATTAATGACGGTGCCAGGTACCATTTATTAATGGGGTCTGGCATTTTTTGGTTGGAAGAGGATTTTGGGTTCTTTGACGGTTATGGTATCCTCATTAATTATTATATGATGCATTCGACCTATATTCACTTTATATACAATTAGATTGATAATAATGCATAGTTAAATATTCACAATACGAAAGACGTAAATACAAGGTGGTTTTATCTAAAATAGATTTAAACACTTGTTTAATATGGGGTAAAAGCGTTTGGTTTGAGTTCGTTGATAGGTATGTAAATAAACGTACATTGTGAAATATGTCGAACGAAAAATCAAAAATATTGTATATTTATTCTTTCACTCTACGAAATATTCTGGTATGTTATTTTAGTAGAATTAAGAGGAGAGGATAGATTTGGATATGAAAAAACTTATGACAGTCTTTGCAGCAATCATTATGTTGCTATCATTAATTACACCAGCTACGTTTGCTTCAGCTAACACAGTAGAAGCTAGTGAAGTTGTAGAATTAGAGGTTAGTCGATCGTTATTTTCTCTTACTGAAGTTCGAACGGTAGAAGTACAAGCGGATTTTGGTAAAGAAGTAGATTTAAGTCAATTACAATTTCAGTTTGGTGGAAAAAGCCTTGCTGAATGGAAAAAGTGGAGTGGGGGAACAAATTATAACGGTGAGCCATTTATTACGGTCATCGAGGAACCACACTTTGTAGACGACACAACAGTAATTCAAGCGACTTTAGAGTTTGGGTTACCTTATGACCGCACGAATTTATCAAACCGAACGATTCGTGTGCAGTATCAACAGTTTATTGGTGATTACGAGTTAGCTCTAGTTAACTCGGAAACTGGAGCTAAAGCTGCGACAGAAGTTAAACTGAATGTTTATGATGAGTTTCTTTTCTATGAGGAATTAAAACCAACTATTGATCAAGTATTCGCAGATGCTAAAGCGGATGAGTCAAACAATCGCTACCTGGAGTACCAAAATGTAGGTACGTCTGTTGAGGGACGCGATATTCATTTTGTTATTTTAGCTCGTGATCAAAATGCGGTTGAGAAATACTTAAATGAAACATTGCCAACAGCTTTAGAAAATCCTGCTAGTTTACTAGAAAAATTAGAAAATGGAACAATGGGAGACTACCAGGTTCCGATTTGGTTTAACAATATTCACCCTGATGAAGTTGAAGGTGTGGATGCACAAGTTGAATTATTTAAGAAGTTTGCGCTAGAGGATGAAGTTACTTTTCCTACAGGAACAGATAGTGAAGAGGTTACTCTTAATGTCGATGAAGTATTAGATGATGTGATTTTCTTATATTTATTTACAAACAATCCGGATGGACGTGTGGCTAACACGAGAGCGAATGCGAACGGTTTTGACTTAAACCGTGACAACGCGTACCAAACCCAAATAGAAACCCAACAGGTCAATGAAATCATTGCTCAGTGGACGCCGATTTCTTTTATTGATATGCACGGGTACGTAACTGGATTTTTAATTGAGCCTGCGACACCGCCTCATAACCCGAACTTTGAGTATGATTTGCTGTCGGACAATATGCTTGGACAAGCTCATGCAATGGGGCAAGCAGGAATTGGTCTTTCAAAGCTAGATTCATATTTTATTCCGAAGTTAGATTGGGGTAGTGGTTGGGACGATATGACGCCAGCTTATACGGCAATCTATGCAATGTTACACGGTTCTTTAGGGCACACAATTGAAGTTCCAGAATTAAGCCAAGATTCGTTGTATGCAATGATCGGAACAGGATTAGGGGCAACGCAATTTGTTACAGAAAATAAGAATGAATTATTTGCTAATCAGCTAGGGATCTTCAACCGTGGCGTGAATGGTGAAGATAACCGTGCAGTCGATAAGCATTTTGTCAATGCAGCAGGTGAATCGATTGGTCGAGTGAGAGGAGAGCATGACAACTTCTTCCCCGATTACTATGTAATCCCGACCGATGCGAAAGAACAAAAAAACCTACTTGAAGCACATAAAATGGCAGATTATTTGCTTCGCAACGGTGTCAATGTCGAGCAAACAACGAAAAATATCGAAGTGAACGGGACGCTTTACCCGAAAGGCACATATGTTGTTCCAATGAATCAAGCAAAACGCGGTCTAGCTAATGCAGTACTTTATCAAGGTGATAATGTATCTGATTGGAATGCGATGTATGACCCAATCGTCGTTAACTTCCCGGCGTTAAGAGGGTTTGATATTGATACTGTTCGTGAGGCGGGTGCATTTGCTGGAGTAACAGCTGCAGTAGAAAACGTTACGCTTCCAAAAGGCAGTGTCACTGGAAACACACCAAAACAAGTCTTGCAAAATACGAATAATGATACGATCAAACTTGTGAATGAGCTTCTGAAAAATGGGAAAACAGTCGAAGTAGCAATGGAAACCAATGACCGTGTAAACGAAGGAGACTTTATCGTTGCAACAAAGGATCTTCGTTCATATGAGGGCAAGTATTACTTTGAAACGCTCCCATTAGGGAATGGACAAAATCTTAAAACAAACCGCCTTACGCAGCCAAAAGTCGCTGTAACAGGTTCTGCACAGTTGAGGTTTTCATTAAATCAGCTTGGATTTAATTTAGTGGATGCAGCGAGTGCTGATGTGATTGTGAGTGATAGTAGTACGTTTAATGCGGCTAATGTAAATGGAAAATCGTATATTGGTATGGGAGTTCATGCTTTAAATGCTGCACGTAATAGCGGCTTGCTTCCTGGATTTACTTGGAGTTTCACAAGAGCCAACCATGAAGGACTTGTAAAAGCGAATGTCAATGAGCACCTTTTAACTTCAGGTTACGGGGAAGAAGAGCTTCTTTATGTCACGACGGGAGCATGGATTAATTCAGTTCCTGAAGGCGCAGACGTTTTAGCTACGTTCAGTGACAGTGATGACTTCTATGTCGCTGGCTGGTGGCCAGAACACCAAGATGCAAAAGGACAAACTCTAGCATTTACGACGTCAACGGAAGACACAACATTTACTTTATTTGCGAACGACTTAGCCTTTAGAGCTCATACAGAACACAGCTACCGTCTACTTGCAAACAGCATTTATGCTTCTGTTGGTTCAGCGGTTGAGAAGAAAGGTAAAGGACAAGCAAAAGGTCAAGAAATTAAGGTTGAAAACGGCCAAGTAGAAAGAACACAAGAAAATGGTAAAGATAAAGTAAAAACAACGATTACTGAGAATGCATTAATAAATGCAGCGAAAAATAGTGATCGAGTTGACCGCTTTATTGTCGAAGTAGAGGGGCAAGCTAACAATGTGATTGAAGTTCAACTTCCATCAAGTGAAATTCAAGAATTGAAACAATCACAGCCGGAAGCTAAGCTTGAACTTCAAACAGGAACCGGTTCATACACAATCCCATTAGCAGACTTTGACCTTGAGAAAGTCGCTAAAAACAACGGTAAAGACTTCATGCTATCGATCAAAGTAGTGGTTGAAGAAGAAGTGTATGGTGAAGGAAGAGAAACAGAAGAACGTGTTGTTGAGGTTAGCCATGTAACCATTTCTGCACTCGTTGGAAACGCAGAAGTTGAGATTACAAGTTTTACCGTTTTACAAGAGTAGATTTAGATTAATTGGAGATGTTCACAGTGACTACCCGAACTTTGTTGAAAAGTGGGAGGGAGTTGATGTATTAAAAAGCTTTAGTGAATGTTAACTTTTACACTCTTTCAGGTAATGCAACCTTTTTGGTAAATCCAGGACGAGGTGCATGCCTCCAAACGTAAACAGGTTCAGGTCCTAGTGAGCTGATTGTGGATTAAATAAAAACTAATATCTAAGAAAAAAGCATGTTATCACCAAAAAGGTGGATAACCTTCTATTTATACAGAGGGTTATCCACCTTTACGAGTTACACACAGGGATCGAAAGGGTTTATAGGTATTTATATATAGTTATCCACATCTAGAATCGAGGGACCTGTACCTTAGTCTTCCTTTTTATAGCCTTGTTTTTACTTTGTGGAATATAAACTTCACAAATTACAGATATTTCATCAAATTAAATGAAACCGAATGAAACCGTCACAGTGACACCCCGAAAAATATTGTTTCAAGTTAGTAGATAGATTGAGAGGCGAAGTTATTGTTTTATCTGCTATTAAAAATAAATCGACTAAAGTTAAAAATATTTTAGTCGAAGTTGATAATATTTGGCGAAAAGTTGAAAATATATCGGCCGAAGTTAAAAATAATAAGAAGTGATGCTGCCCCACTGTGTGGGTATAAAAAAACCTGGGTCTAATCCAATAAGGACCCAGGTTTTTTTATATAAGAGAGATCCTAATAGGCTCTTTCATTAAAGTTAACGGTTAATTATGCGTACATCGATACCATGGATATCTCCACCAGGCATTTCAATTTGTTTGACTTTCTTTAGCGAGCGCGTATTAATGATGGATACTCCTGGGCGTTGACCGGCAATGGCATGCGTCCCTGTAGCTGGTTCTGGTCCTCTTGTTGTCACATAAGCCCATTGTCCGTTTGGTGAAAAGTTCATTAAGTCAGGTGCGCTTCCAATGTAGGACACTTGGTTTACGGCCTCATTTGTCTCAATATCAAATATCGTTGCATTATTTGTCATCCGATTAATCACCCAAAGGTTTTGGTTATCTGGTGTAATCGCAACCCCATGAGCATCCTTACCTAATGTGTCTTTTGTCTCGATTAATTCATGAGTTTCGGTATCAAAAATATACAATTCACCGAGATCAGCACTTCCTGCATTCGCATACATCGTTTTTCCATCGGGAGAAAGGATTAACCCACAGCCATGTGGTTTGACATCATCCTTATCGTAAGCTTTCACTAGCTCTAAAGTGTCCGTTTCAAATATGAGTAAACCGCCGCCTCCAAGTGTTACATAAAAGTATTTATCATCCGCTGTAAAGAAGTGACATACTGGCGTAGTATTTGGGAAGCGTTCTTTTTCGGTGAGTTCCTCGTAATCTTCTAATTCGACGGTTTTCACATATTTAAATTTTTCATTTTTTACATCGGTTTCAATAACAGAGATACTTTTGCTAGGGGTGTTCGACACGATGACTTTATCTCGTTTATTCGTTGGTATGGCAGCATGAGCCCCTGGAGCGGTCGGGATCGTTGCGATAACTTCTTTGTCGGACCCGCGAATCACTGAAACATCTCCACTAGTCATATTAGCGACATACGCATATTCACCTTTGTTATCAAAGACTAACATATGCGGTGTTTTCCCTACACCATCATCTTCAGTTAACGTCTGCTCTATTCGGTGATTTGCTCCATTGATAATATGGATCTCATTATTTAATTGATCGGCTACCCAAATTTCATGACTGATAAAGCCATTTCCTCTTTCTGAAGGGTGAGAAAAACCTGTCATTACCAATAGGGATACTAGTAATAATAGGCACAAAAATTTAGCGTTCGATCTAAACGCCTTTTCTAATGATATGTTGCTCTTCATATGTATCTCCTCCTAATGCTTTTGTAGAGGGTGGGTCGCACTACTAGCTCCCTATATCCCAAGTGCCCGTATGTAGAATATAGTTCAAAGCTCCCATTCCTGTCAGATTATAGTGGAATATTCTGAATTTATCAATACTAAGTTCTCAACAATTTTCTACATAATTCACAGTATACCCAATAATGGGGGGCAGACCTCTATGTAAACGTAACTCTTACCGCTGCATCAGCTTTGCCATCCAAAGTACAAGATCTATGATACTGCCGTCGATCCCACTTTGAAAGTAGACCCATAATTGTCCGCCAGTTGTGGTTGGTGTTCGGTCAAACACAACGGTTTTAGAAAAATACCCGTAAGCAGGCGGAGCATCTGCATCCTGAAGCTGGTTCATCCCAGCGAGAAGATCCGTATGGGCCGAAAACCGCTGACCAATACGAAACAGCGAATCTGTAGGGGGAGTAACATAAATGGTACGAAAAGTAGGTTCCACAAGGACAGGAACAATAAGAGTCCAACCTGGAAATATTAAATTTGGATCCGTTATTGGTGGATTTAATGGTTGGCTCTTTAATCCCCAAGACTGTACTGCCAAATGAGCAGCAATTGAAAATAACGTATCGCCAGGCTGGACGGTATAAACGACATGGGTTTCTCTTACAACCAGCGTAATATACTCACTCCCTACTATGTGCTAATAACAAATATATTAATTATAGATGAAGAATATGATTTGGATTGCGTCACAGAACGTCTTAGTAGTGATTAGTAACCCCAACACGATCATCCAATCCAACCTTAATTTCGTTGAGAGAAATTCATTACGAATTACTTTTTAGCCAATTTCCTTTGTTTAAGTCTATTCTAGTAAAAATAACGAAACCTAGGATCAAAGACCTGTATACCAGAAAGAAAGTCACACATTGTCGTAAAAAAAATAATCTCCTCAACAAGTTTCGCCTTACTTCAAAAGTAAAATTTGGTAAAGTATATGAAAACGATTACAGAGGTGAATAAGATGTCCTTTGAGTTGGTGCTAGATGCGATACTAGGAAAGAGAGAATTGTTCCATGTTATTGATTGTACAATATGCGGCCACGAAGAAATTTACTACGTTGAGCCTGAGTCGAAACAACAAATAGGGAAAGCTTGTTCACATTGTGGGTTTGTTCAGAAATTTGAGTTTGATCACCAAAAAGAATAGTGATCAATACCTTATCTCCAAGAGTTTATTCTGATAAAAAAGTAGGTTAAGTACCTGCTTTTTTAGTTGGGGATTTTCCCCTCATCTTACTCTCGCTAGCCTCTCATTTCCCTCTTTTTCTGCTTCAAATCTTCCTAAATAAGAACAATTAACTAGTTGGGCTGTTGCTAATCCTAGCTAAAGCGTTAAAATAATAGATAACGACTTGATTGACTAAAAGGTCAAATTTTAGCAGCATCGTAGGGAGTTTTTCATTGCATGATTAAATGGTTTTCCTGGACAGCTGTGATCGCTTGGATGGCGCTTATTTTCTACTTATCGCATCAACCAGCAACAGTGTCTAGCGAGTTAAGTTCAGAAGTTACAGAGGTAATCATAGAAATCATTGAAACAGTCGCCCCGAATATTCAATTTGAATTCGGCAACTTAAATCATCTGGTAAGAAAAAATGCTCACTTCTTCGCTTACTTAGTCCTCGGAATGCTGACGATTAACGCCTTAAGAAGAAGTGGGAGCATTGGATATCGAAGTATGGGAGTAGCTCTAGTCATATGTATCCTTTACGCCATTTCAGATGAAGTGCATCAACTCTTTGTTCCCGGCCGGTCTGGAGAAGTGCGAGATGTGCTCATTGATACTGCTGGTGCAAGTGTAGGGATTGGGATGTATTGGTTGTTTAGTAGAGTGTTTAAGAAAAAATCTAGCAGATAGGTTAGTTTTTAGGGGAGCGAGCGGTATTTCATTTAGGGTTGGTTTCGTAGTGTTAAGAATATGTAGGCATTCCATTTCCATCGAAAACTAACAAAACGCTCGAGTACTGTTCACAGTTGCTCGAGCGTTGGTTCTCTTTTTCAGTTAAGATAAGATGTGATTGCATCAATCTCAATTCTTAATGTGACTATCGACCTAACCTTTTATTAAGACTATTCTGCTTAAACTTTAACTGAAGCAATTGCTCTTGATGATGGTATGCTTTTTGAAATAACTTGCCTTTTTCTAATGGCTGATGGTCAGGACAGCGATTATATTTTGTAAAATAGTGTTTAACCGCTAATTCATGCCACCACAGCTGTAGCCATTCCATAGGTTCACCTCATTAGGCCATACTTGTACGGTGATGTGTAGTGTATTCGGTAACTGGCTGGCGTGACAAAATGTGTGTTAGCCCCTGTAGTTTTGCGTCATCACTTTTCAATGATTTTGCCTTTTCGTACAAAGAATGGGTAGTTTTAATTTTATTATCGTCGAAACGTGTCGAAATATGAATGGTTAATTTAGATCTAATTATTTCCTATTTATTTACAAAACGACATATATAAAGTCCTATTCTTCAGTTGAGTTTAAGAAGTTATTAATTTTGTTCTTGCCGAGTTCTTTTAACGCCTCGAAATCTTCAGTAGAGAAGCGGTCTTTAATTGTCGACTTCAATTCCTCCATCTCTTCTTCTGTTAAACCGCTCCTTACTCTTTCAGCTATTGTGAGAAGTTCCGTCATTGAAAACTCTTCTAGTACTTTAGTGATCGCTTCTTCTTTTGATAATGAAGGCTCGTCTGTTGCTGCTAGGTGTTGATCCTCTTCTATTTTTGTATGGAGGGCGTCGTATGTTTCGAGTTGTTCTTGATTAATCCCTTCTATCGTATCACTCTCCAACCACTTTTCTGAAAAATGTTTCCCCTCTTGAAAAAAGTGATGCTCCGCCATTAAGTTTTTGCCAAAACTTGTTCCAGTTACAATAAAAAGTCCAATGAAAACTAAAAGGACTAACCTTAACAATGAAACCACCCCTAGTTGTATGATAATTATGGTATTCGATGCAAACTTCTCATTAAATGTTGTGTATAGATCTAGTGTCGACATGAACTGGAGTGGACATACATATATAGGAAAAGTGGGAGATAATACTTCTATTTACATATTGATTTGACTTTTAACCAAGTGTGCTGAAAGAATTTTTTCAACCAACATATGAAGAACCACGTAAGTTACCATTCCTAAAATATTTATTAATGCATCGATGAACAAACCTTCCCTATAGAAAAAAGGTTGAATGAGTTCTGTTCCAACTGCCAAAAAGAGTCCTAGCCCAGTTGACAAGAGAAGATTTTTACAGACTTGAATAAGTAAAAAAGCAAGAATGAAATAGCAGATAAAGTGCCCGGCTTTCTGCAAGAGAAAAGGTAGGCTAGGATTTAAATAGATTGCGATTGTGAAGAAGTTTGTGAATTCAGGGTTGCTGTTTACTTGAAAGTAAAACGACTCTCCACGAATTAAACCACTAAAATCTTTCGTACATGTGAGAACTACTAGTAAATAAATCCACAAAACTAATAAAAAGATATACATATTACTCCAGCTTTCGTTTTTTACTCAAAGTCTTGACGCTGAAATGAAGATACATACATTAACTAATCGTTTTTAAGGTAGATTTATGTAGTGGTTACAAATTCCCTTACTTTTTGATAAAAAGTACCAAAAATATATACTAATGGTATGAAAGTCGATATAATAGATTTTGGATTAACTGGTAAGGAGTTGTATATGAAAAATATTTTATTTGCCTTTTCTATCTTACTATGTGTCGGTCTATTGATATTCGGTAAAGTTCAATATGATCAAAAACTAAGTAGTATTGCACAGGATGCTAGAGAAACATTGAGTTCATCTGTAAGCCCAGATGTTGTATCTGTCGATGATAATCAGGAAGAAGAACACGAGTTGAATATAGGGGAGATTCACCCTGAATTAAAAGAAAAAATGAATTCGGCACTCAAAAATAATGAAACTGTTCGAATTGCGTTATTTGGTTCAGACGCGATGGTTTTAGATGAAGAGGGAATAGCTTGGCCGGATTTATTGACTGAAGGTTTGAATGAAAGGTATGGAGATAGTCTGATTGAAGTTGAAATGTTCGAGACGGGTGCTCAAACTTCGCAGCAAGTCTTAGAGGCAGAAATACACTACGCTGTTGCAGAATTTGATCCGGATGTTATCGTCTTTGAACCTTTTTTATTAAGGGATAATGGAAATGCGACTATTGATTTAACATTAGAAAACATTGCAACCATCCTCGCATATTTTATCGAAACTGTGCCTAATGCATTTATTGCTCTGCAACCACCCAATCCTATTCATCAGCCCAACTTTTACTTGCGTCAAGTCGAAAGTCTAAAGACTTATGCAGATGAAAATGGCTACGTATATATTGACCATTGGGA
Organism: Alkalihalobacterium sp. TH-98; assembly: GCF_057473385.1. Classification (NCBI taxonomy): domain Bacteria; kingdom Bacillati; phylum Bacillota; class Bacilli; order Caryophanales; family Bacillaceae; genus Alkalihalobacterium; species Alkalihalobacterium sp. TH-98. The sequence goes on from NZ_JBYCKM010000033.1 coordinate 25,221, forward strand.
AGCCTGGCCAGATATTACCGACGATGAAATTAAAGATTATGTGGAAAGAACTCGTCCAAATCAAGCAGGACATGAAATTTGGGCAGGTTCGTTAATTGATTTTTTTACGGGAAACTAGTAGATTAGGAGATTACAAAAAAATGTCAAAATCTGACCCTTTATTAAAAGTTCTTTTGGAGGCCTACACGAAAGGTGAAAAAGAAGGTGTACAACTTCAAGAATTGATGAAAGAGATTGAAGAGAATTTACGTATTCTCATTGAACAACCTGGAAAATAAAAATAGAAGCTGCCAACTAGTGAGAAATCTAGGAAGGCAGCTTTTTCTGTGTTGAGGCGGGTATATAATTGTCGATTTAACGTTGGTTCTTCTTTAACTTGTTAATAGATTACGATCCATTTTTATAATCCCATAGAATTCGCCATTCTCGTTCTTCTCTGGCGACATAAACTTCCTGCTTAAAATAAAATTTCCCATACTTTCCGTGATAGGATTTAGTGACCGTTATATTATAAACAGTATCTAGAGGTTCAGCATCGTTAGTCATTTTCCAATTTCTTTTTTTGTTTGGACTGTTCAATGAGTACTTAAAAGTATCCGCTCCAAAGTGACTCATAAATACATGAGCACGGTCCTGGATATAGTTAGCTTTTGGGAAGCGACTTTGGATTTCGGGGTGGAGTAGCTCCCAAGAGGAAGAAAACCGGCCTTGTTGCTCTAACTTATAAAATTCATTGACGACTTTTTGTGCTTGATTTGCTTGAGATGGCCATAACAGTAATAGGAAGAATGCTAAGGCTGCCATAGGTATGATCAGCAAAAGTTGGGGTGGGAGTTGTATTCTTCGCTGCATATCAAAACTCCTTGTCTTAGTTGTTATATTTCATCCTATTCATGGATGGAGTGATTTAGTATGGACAAATTAGATGAGGTAAGGAATTTTCTATTGATGAATTGGGTCGATCGTGCTGAGGGTAAAAATATGTGGGAGCGGGGAGCTATGAACTTGAGAGTAAGTAGGCAAGGGTAGTTTAGAAGCATTTGTGAAGAAAGAGGTGAGATTAGTAAAAAAAAGAAAAGACAATCAGTCGTGATTGTCTAGAAATTAAAACATTTTGATCCTTTTTAATTTATTCTGGCGATTTTTAAGAAAGAACTTTCCTTCATCCGATTTGAAGATTTTAATTCCGATCAAAGATAGAGGTGTCCATACGGATTTCATTTGGTATAATGGCATTTTTTTCACTTCTCTTCTCATAGAATTTTTATAATTTGGTTTGTATACGTTCGTTATATAGATCTATTCTAACATAGCAATGGTAGAAACTAAACACTCTTTTTTTACTATTTTTTCAATTTTTTAATAATACAAACCATTTTTGGTGCATATATGGTATGTTTTTTGAATATGTAAATGGGTCTAAGGTGATGTTTTTATAATAAAAGTAAATGGGGGCAGTATAGGTGTTTTGGGCAGTATAGATATATTGGTGGTGGTAAAATGTTATTAATGAAGTTTCTGTGGCTACTTTAGGTAGATGTATTAATTGGAGAACATATGAATGGATAGTAAGGGAAGAGTAGGGATGAAAATAGGCTAATGATAAAGTGAAAGTTTTTCAGTGGGGGGGGTCTTCATCCTCCACTGAAAATTAGTTGGACCAATCGGGTTGTTACAGAGGCCCATGATGTGGGGCACAGATGTTGCCACAGGACGTGGCGACAAAGTTTGTGTTCAATCGACTCCCACTAAGCCTTTTTTGCTCCTCAAAGGCTTGAAGTGGGAGTCTTAGCGCCTGTTAGACGGGATCAAAGCTACACATAAGCCTTCAGTGTAGATTTTCTTATATAGTTAAAAACTTTTGTTGTTATAACGAATTTTAGCTGTGCTTATTTGTCTTTCTCATTTTTTCTTTTTTCGAAGTACTTGGTTTCCCACCAGACCGAGATGAAGGATTCGTTGCATTCGCGTGCTCTACAGCTTGTTCAAGTTCTTTTCTCATAGTAGCTCCTCCTGTGTTGAAATACTTCTTCAAAAGATAGGTTACCCAAAACCCACCTCACCATACACCGAAGTAATGCTAGGTACCAGGTACCTTTAACAATTTACAGTGTTGAGGGTACCTGGTACCTTTATCACACTACTGTGTGAAAGGTGCCTGGTACCGATAAAAAAGCACAAGGTGTCAAAACCTTGTGCTTAGTGCGATTTATTTGTGAAATTCGATTAATGCTCGTAATAATGCTTCTGATGCGTCTTCGTAAAAGCGGTCTTGTTTCATCATACTAGCATCATTAGGATTTGTGATAAAGCCTAATTCCACGAGGATACTTGGAATTCTTGTATAACGAACAACTCCAAAGTTCCCTTCTTTTACACCGCGATCCCGAGTTTTCAATTGTTGAACTAGATGCTTTTGAGCCACTTGAGCAAGTTGTTGGCTCTGGGCATGTTGGTGTGATCGATTCCAGAATGTTTCAGTTCCATGGGCCTGTGAATTGGAAAGTGAATTTGTATGAATACTAACGAATGAATGTCCATTTGAAGCATTGGCAATTTCAAATCGTCTGTTTACAGAAACAAAGGTATCTGTCGTACGGGTCATTACGACCTTCGCGCCAGCAGCTTCAAGTTTCTTTTGCAATTCTAAAGATACTCTTAGTGTTACGTCTTTTTCACGTAAGCCGTTACCAACGGCACCTGGATCGCTTCCTCCATGACCCGGATCAATTACGATCGTTTTACCAGCTAAAGCATTAGTTGGTACAGTACCACTATTGGCAGAACCACTGCTGTTTTGTGTGTTGCTAGTAACAGTAACCGTTACATGATCTCCATGAATGTAAGCCCATTGGTTATTATGCTTAATTTTTAACCAATTACCATTAACATTGGTTTCGTAAATAGAAACAGAAACTCCGCGAGCAAGCATCCCGACTCGATTACCAGACGAAGCAGGTGTTTGTCTTATATTGAGTGTCGTTACATTTACGGTCCCAGTAGCAACGACCGCATTCGAGTTACTCGTATTGTTGTTGTTACTATTAGAAGGCCCTGAACTATTTGAACTTGTGTTACTAATTGTTACAAAATCACCATGAACGTAAGCCCATTGGTTGTTCATTTTGATCTTTAGCCAATTTCCATTCACGTTCCGCTCATAAATGGAAACGGTAGCACCACGGTTAAGCGATCCAACCCGAGTTCCTGAGGCAGAAGCTGTCTGCCTTACATTCAGTAAATTAACATTTACGGTACCAGTTGCTACTACGGTATCGCTATTGCTGTTATTGCTATTGTTATTATTAGAAGTCCCACTATTGCTGTTTTGATTGTTATTACTCACAGTAACCGTAACAAAATCAGCATGGACGTAAGCCCATTGGTTGTTCATTTTAATCTTCAACCAGTTGCCATTGACGTTTCGCTCATAGATGGAGACGGATGCTCCACGAGCGAGACTACCTACACGAGTACCTGACGTAGAAGCTGTTTGTCTTACATTTAATGAATTGACATTGACCGTACCCGTTGCAATGACTGAGTTTGAATTATTGTTATTACTATTATTGCTGTTTGACGAAGAGCCACTATTACTTTGATTATTGGTATTATTGCGGATTGTTATAAAATCACCATGGACGAATGCCCATTGATTGTTGACTCTAATCTTCAACCAATTCCCGTTGATGTTCCTCTCATAGATCGAAACGGTCGCACCACGAGCTAGACTGCCGACTCGATTTCCTGAAGTGGAAGCGGTTTGTCTCACATTTAGTGAATTGACATTAACAGTTCCGGTTGCAATGACTGAATTTGAACTGCCGCTGTTGTTACTATTATTAGAATTGTTAGAGGTGCTATTATTCCTTGTAATCGTTATGAAATCGCCATGAACGTAGGCCCACTGATTATTAACTCTAATCTTTAACCAATTCCCGCTAATACCAGTTTCATAGATTTGGACAGTGGCACCTCGAGAAAGACTGGCAACACGAGCAGCTGTTGAAGACGGTGACTGCCGAACATTTAATGAATTGACATTAACCGCACCAGTAGCTACAACTGTACCTGAGTTACTACTAGAGTTGTTAGGGGTATTGCTCACTGGAGTGACACGTACATAATCACCATGGACATAAGCCCACTGATTATTCATTTGAATTTTCAACCAGCTTCCATTGACATTACGTTCATAAATAGAAACGGTTGCCCCTCGTGAAAGACTACCAACTCTTGTCCCAGTAGTAGATGGAGTTGACCTTACATTCAATGAATTAACCTGAACAGTACCTGTTGCAATGATTTGACTTTGATTGGCATTCGTATGTTGTTCGTAACCGATGTAAAAACTAGAAAGAAGAATAATACATAAACATACAATCGCCCATTTACTTCTGACCATAGATTACTCCTCGCTCCGTTAAAATTTTTTAGAAAATGTTGAATACACTGTAAAAAGAGTGGCGAGTCTTTTGTTGTGGTTGTTCAATATATCGAACTTTTATTGATTTTTTTCCCTATTGTTGTCATCTATCATTATCCGAAACTTAAAAAGTACTTCCAAATTGTATCTAGTAAAATACCTAATCCACCGAAAAAGATTCCGATGCAGGCAATGCTAACAGGCGATCCCCATTTGACGTCTTTCAATTCATAGACCCCCTTTCAATTCTGGAGTTATGTTCAATTTACAGGCAGGTCCAAAACTGGTATCTAGCAAATTAGAAGTCAAGAATCAGGACCTGCACTGTAAATTAAGTTATGTAGTCACCAACGTTAGTCCCGAAAATAATACTAACGTCTGATGGAAGGTATGAATTCTTATGGTTAATAGTAGTTACATAGGAATAATTAGGTATTGAAATCATCTTACCTTATGAGACATATTCCGTAAAGATGCTGTCGAACGATAACGACTTTAGTCATGATTTTTTTCTAGGTATTGGGCTTCACTTACTGCTAGAGAGGTTTATGCCGTGCAGTTGGCAGGGCGAATTTAACGGGGTTCCGCAGGTTTGAGTTGGTACTTTGATTCGGTGGAGGAGAGGGAAGTAGAGGTGAAAAAGAGGTGAAAAAGAAGTGAAGATGCGGTAGCAGGTACCTTTAGTCCTGTGCATCACTAAAGGTACCTGCTACCGGGTTTTCGAGGTATTGGTCTACGCCTGTGACGATAGAGGCTTGGCCGCTTGTTAGATTAGTCATCCAGTCGACAAATTGATCCGTGTCTTCTTTCTTAACATAAGCCTGTACCTCCACTTGTTCTAAATAATTGATTTCTTTCAATATATAAGGTGATTGACGCAGTTCATTTTCAACTTTTCCTAGCCAGTGATAATCAATCGTAGTATGCATCACTTGCATGAGCTTTCGTTCAACGATTCCAACAGCATTCAACCCTTCACTTGTTGCCCCTCCATACGCACGAATTAAACCACCTGCCCCAAGCTTGATGCCGCCAAAGTAACGTGTTACAACGACGACTGTATCTTTTAAGCGACGCTTTTTTAACACTTCTAATATCGGAACTCCAGCGGTACCGCTCGGTTCACCGTCGTCGTTCGCTTTTTGAATTTCATCATTTTCACCAATGAGATAGGCTGAACAGTTATGAGTAGCATCCCAATGCTTTTTCTTGATCTTTTCAATAAACTGTTGGGCCTCTTCTTCTGTTGTTGCACGATCGATGTAAGTAATGAACCTAGAGCGTTGAATATTGATCTCGTGTTCTCCATATCCTTTAACGGTTAAATAAGAAAGTAACAATGGAACCCCACCTTTATCCCCTGATTTTTATAGATGCTTGGCATATATTGTCTAAAAATCATACCACAGTTTTACATACCATCGAAACAGTACTGTAATATTAGAATGTTATGCTAATTTTGTCCTTGTCCACCGGGAGTTATGGTAAAATGATCATATATAATGTACAACTAATCCGTGTCATAATAGATGAAAGAATTTATTTAATTACTCCCAAATTACTATTGTAAGAGAATTTAAGGTTGGTGGGCGCAGTGGCACAATCCGAATTAGAGGTTATAATTAAGAAAACGATTGAGACGGTCGACGAGAGTCGTGAACAAGTCTTTCGAATTGGTGAACAATCTCGAAAAGAATTTGCTATTTTAAATGAAGAATTGAAAGATATTCGTTTAAAAGTTGCTAAAGTGATTGAAGAAAATGACCGTACGCAGTTACACGCGCGATTTTCGAGAAATCGTCTTGCTGAAGTGAGTAAGAACTTTAATAAATATAGTAAAGAGGAAGTTAAAGCTGCTTATGAGCAGGCTAATGAATTCCAAGTTCAGTTAGCGGTTTTGCAACAAGAGGAAATGCGCTTGCGAGAAAGGCGAGACTCGATTGAACGACGAATTGTTTCGCTGAAGGAAACCGTAGAACGCGCGGAACGGTTAGTCGGTCAAATGTCGGTCGTTTATAACTTTCTATCGAGTGACATCCAACAGTTGGGTGAAAAATTAGAAGAAGCGAAAGAAAAGCAAGAATTTGGATTGAAGATCATAGAAGCTCAAGAAGAAGAACGAAGACGTCTATCACGAGAAATTCATGATGGCCCAGCCCAAATGCTAGCAAATGTTATGCTTCGCTCAGAATTAATTGAACGGACCTATCAAGATAAAGGTATAGATGCGGCTCTAGTAGAGATAAGAGACTTACGAAAAATGGTGAAATCGTCCCTTTCAGAAGTTAGAAGGATTATTTATGACCTGAGGCCAATGGCACTTGATGATTTAGGTTTAATACCAACCCTGTCTAAATACCTAGCTACGTTTGAAGAGCGGACAGGAATAGCGATTAGGTTTAAAAGTCTTGGAAAAGAACGGCGTTTGCAACCTAGACTTGAAGTTGCATTATTCCGCTTGGTTCAAGAAGCAGTACAAAATGCCTATAAGCATGCCGAACCAAAAGAGGTCCAAGTTAAAATTGAAATTAAGTTGAACAAGGTTATAATAATAGTTAAGGACGATGGAAAAGGCTTTGATCAATCTGTAAAAAAAGAAGGGTCCTTTGGATTACTTGGTATGAAAGAACGCGTCAATATGCTAAAAGGCCAAATGACCATTCAGTCGAAAATTAATGTAGGTACAGGGATTCTGATTGAAGTACCGATTTAATAACTAGAAGAATTTTCCGATGGATGTAATAAAGAACAGCGTAAGTTCATTAAACACTCTACGCTGAAGCTGGACAAGCAAACCATAATAGAAGCAGTTAATGTTAACGAGAGGTGAAAACATGTTTAATAAAGATCGAAATATACGTATTGTCATTATTGATGATCATCAACTATTCCGTGAAGGTGTAAAACGTATTTTAGCAATGGAAGATAACTTTGATGTTGTCGCAGAAGGTGAAGATGGGGAACAAGCTCTTGCTCTAGTAGAGGAACATCACCCAGATGTCATTTTAATGGATATTAACATGCCAAAAGTAAATGGTATGGAAGCAACTCGTGAGTTGATTCAAAAGTACCCAGATGTAAAAGTTTTAATCCTATCGATTCATGACGACGAGTCATATGTGACACACGTATTGAAAACGGGTGCAGCAGGCTATCTATTAAAAGAAATGGACGCAGATGCACTTATTCAAGCCGTTAAAGTTGTTGGTGAAGGTGGAGCTTACATTCATCCGAAAGTCACGCATAATTTAATCAAAGACTATCGCCGTCTAGCAAATGACGATGCAAGCGAAACTACTGAAATTGGCTTCCGTGAAGTAGAATACCGCAAGCCGCTTCACATTTTAACGCGTCGCGAGTGTGAAGTGCTACAACTGATGACAGACGGTTACAGCAACCGCATGATTGGTGAAGCTTTATACATTAGTGAAAAAACCGTTAAAAACCATGTAAGTAACATCTTACAGAAAATGAGCGTAAATGACCGTACACAAGCCGTTGTTGAATCTATTAAAAATGGTTGGGTAATGGTGAGATAGTCTAATCTATAAAGACTATGATAGAAGGGTATCCTGTGTGACTTAGGGTGCCCTTTGTTACGTTCTGGTGTCTAATTATACTATGGAGGCAAAAAGACCGCTGAATATGCGAATATCTCTACGAAATGAAAGTGTAGGGAATGTCGATTTTTGTGTATTTTTGTCGAGAAATCGATATAAGTTAGGAAGTTAAAAATTAAATCACTATAGTTGAAAATAATATCAGTAAAGTTGAAAATAAATTTAAAGAAGTTAAAAATAAAAGCAGTAAAGTTGAAAATAGAACAACAGAACAGCTAGTTCCTACCAACTATCATCTAGTAATCAGCAGGAAAAAATAATGATGCGTCGAATAAATTAGTTATAGAAGTTGTACATAGAGAATATAGTGAATAATTAATTAATACATACATAAAGCGAGGTCATTTCTTTGAGTAAAATTGCGATTGTCACAGATAGTACCGCGTATTTATCAGAAACATTGCGTGAACAGAAGAACATTAAAATGGTTCCATTAAATGTTGTTTTTGGTGAAGAAGCGATTCAAGAGGAAGTCGATATTACAGCAAGCGAGTTTTACGAAAGAATGAAAACGACGGAAAAACTACCAACAACATCCCAGCCAGCAATTGGTTTGTATGTTGAATTGTTTGAGCAACTCAAACGCGATGGATATGATGCGGCGGTTTGCATCACGTTATCAAGCGACATTAGCGGAACCTATCAGTCAGCGATGAGCGCTGCAGAAATGGTAGAGGATTTTGATGTGAGAGGCTTCGATTCGAAGATCAGCTGCTCACCGCAAGGCTACTTTGTACTTGAGGCTGACAAACTTGCGAATGAAGGAAAAAACATCGAAGAAATCCTTGCTCACCTTGAGATTATGAGAAATAAAATAAATGCTTACTTTATGGTAGACGATTTAAACCACCTACACCGAGGCGGGAGACTGAATGCCGCGCAGCTATTTGTCGGGAGCTTATTGAAAATTAAGCCTGTACTACACTTTGTGGATGGTAAAATTATGCCGTTTGAAAAAGTGCGCACAGAGAAAAAAGCATTACAGCGTATTTATAGCTTATTGGATGAAGGCGTGGCAGGGGAGAGTAACGTACAAGTTACCGTCATTCACTCCAATCGCTTAAATGAAGCTGAAAGAATTGCAGAGGAGCTAAGAGCGAAGTACCCTGAAGCTGAAGTTGGGGTTAGCTACTTTGGTCCTGTAATTGGAACCCATTTAGGCGAAGGAAGCCTAGGAATTAGTTGGTATGTCGCATAAATTAATAAAAAACAACTGAGCATCCGTGTAAATGTTCAGTTGTTTTTTATTTTGTCACAAATAAGTCCTAAAACTTTTGTCGGAGTGTGTCGATAATAAAAACGTATCATACGAAAAGGGCAAAATCATTGAAAGATGATGACGCAAAGCTAAAGGGGCTTCATTGAAGGAGTTCTGTTCAATATGCCAGCCAGTTACCGAACTGATCGTCCTCCGTATGATGAAACAGCGATAAAAAGGAGGTATAGGACTTGTACACAACACCTGAGGAAATGCATAGAAAGAAAAAAAGAAATAAATTCATGGTGAACTTCATTGTTATTCCATTAATAGCCGTGTTAGTAGGCGCTCTAGTTGCACTACTTGGAGCTAGTTTCTAATTATTTATAAACTTTCGCATGTAGTTGTGCGGGAGTTTTTTTAATTTTTTGGGGGAATGAGTGGGTTGGATGGCTTTTCAGGAAATCGAAGTTGAGCTGCACAATTTTTGTAGTTAGTGCATTAGTTTTAGTAGAATTCGTTAATGGGGAGCTGATTTCTCAGCAGGTTCAGCTACCTTCTTTGAGCCATGATCTAACTTATTGTCGGAATTGACACTTTTATTGTCCGTTTTCAAGATTTATTGGCGGAAATGACAACTTTATTGTCTGATTTTTAATTTTATTGTCCGATTTCAACATTTTATTTGCCAAAATGTGAACTTCACATTTTTCAAAAGGAATTTTTGTGTTGTGTGTCTAATTATACAACTGTGTAATATTAATTCCCCAATTAAATAAGGTGGTGAACCTTTTGCGCTTTGCTGTTGTAGTGGTGGATGGAAACGAGTACTTAGTTCCTGAACCACTCTTAAAAAAGTATCATTCCTCGTCTGTTGTTATGCCGCCGTCATCGATTGGCCAAGTTCCTTCTTTGCCGCAGCCTTCGTTAAACTCCGAGTTTCCGTTTTCTGCTGAATTGCAATCCTTTTTATCTGGCCGTGAACTCCTACTTGATGAACTCCCATTCAAGATTCAAGAACTAGATGAACATTATCAGAATGGCTATATTACGTATACTCGTGGTCTCGATTTTCTCTCCGGTCGTCTCTCGTGTGCGCGGTGTGGGAACGACGCCACGGATCGCATCGTATCTTTTATGTGCGCCCGTTGTCTTCGCATGTGTGGCTATTGCCGTAAGTGCATTATGCTTGGGAGAGTGTCGCAATGTACCCCGCTCATTCGATGGAACGGACCACTGCCGCAGCTCAAAATTACTGAACCCGTGCTTGCTTGGAACGGTACATTATCTAATGAACAGGAAGCAGCATCAAAACAACTAGTCAAGGCCATTAAAGAACGAACTTCCTTTCTCATTTGGGCCGTTTGCGGGTCCGGTAAAACCGAAATGCTGTTTCAAGGAATCGCGTACGCTTTAACAGAAGGAAAATATGTATTAATCGCGGCGCCACGTACCGATGTTGTTATTGAACTAACCCCTCGAATAAGAAGTGCATTTCCAACCACCTCCGTCATCTCCCTCTATGGTGGAAGTGAAGATCGCGACAAACCCGCTCAACTGGTTCTTTCGACTACTCACCAATTGCTGCGCTACCGAAACCATTTTGATGTCATCATTGTCGATGAAGTCGATGCTTTCCCGTACTCCTATGATAAGAGCCTTCAGTTTGCTGTAAAAAAAGCACAAAAAGACGATGGAGTGACGGTCTTTTTAACGGCAACCCCTTCAACAGAACTAAAAAAAATCCCCCATATAAAAGTACCAAAACGATATCACGGACACCCGTTACCTGTTCCTCAATTTGAATGGTGTGGGCACTGGAAAAAACAGATCGCCAAGAAGAGCCTCCCGAAAAATGTGCAACAATGGCTTATCGATCGCTCTGAAAAAAACAAACAAGCTTTTTTATTCGTACCGACGATTGAAGTAGGCGAGCAGCTCGTTCCGATATTAAGCGAGTTAGGGCTTGTTTGTGAAAGTGTTCATGCAGAAGATGCACAGCGTCATGAAAAAGTCGCGAAATTCCGTAGTGGCGAACTTCAACTATTGATAACGACAACGATTTTAGAACGCGGGGTGACTGTTCCCAATATCGATGTCGCCGTGCTCGGAGCGGAAGAAGCGATTTTTACAGAAAGTGCATTCGTGCAAATTTCCGGTCGTGTTGGTCGGCACAAAGATTTCCCTACCGGTGACATCACTTTTTTTCATTATGGGAAAACGACAGCCATGGTTGAAGCGAAACGCCACATCGTGCAGATGAATAAGGAAGCAGGTTTTGATGGATGAAACAATGCCTTTATTGTGATGCAGCTCTTCAAGCGCGGGCGAGTTGGGCAGGGATTTTTGGGGTGGAAAAAGAGGCGTTGCTTTGCGAGAGATGTCGCGAGAAACTTGAAGGCTTAGTCGGGCCACTATGTGAAATATGCGGTCGCTCACTAAATGATCTAGATGAAAACTATCATAACGGCACCTTGTGCAGGGACTGCATCCGTTGGGAGGAGGACGTGCAGTGGCATGGCGTTCTAACAAAGAACCGCTCACTGTACCAATACAATACATTTTTAAAAGAAGTGATGGCTCAGTTTAAGTATCGCGGCGACTATGTACTGGGGGAGGCGTTTGGTGAATCGCTGTTCCGTTTGTATCGCAGTGAATTTAGAGGAAATGTTCTCGTCCCCATCCCATTAAGTGACGAGCGCTTGTATGAGCGAGGGTTTAACCAAGCGCACGTCCTGGCAGGTATCATTGGCGAGCCAGTACAGGCCCTGGAGCGAGCACACCACGAAGAAAAGCAAAGTAAGAAAACTCGCGAGGCGCGCATTCATAAGGCTGAAAATCCGTTTGTCGTTGTTGCCGATGTACGAAAAGATATTGCAGATGCACATATCACTGTCATCGACGACATTTACACAACAGGTGCGACGGTACGTTATGCGGCGAAGGCACTGCTGGACTGCGGCGCAAAGTCGGTTTATTCGCTGACAGTTGCAAGAGGGTGATACCATCGCAATAACCAAAGTTACGCCGATATATCGAGAATTGCGCCGAAATAATTAAAGTTACGCCGATATATCGAGAATTGCGCCGATATAACTAAAGTTACGCCGATATATTGAGAATTGCGCCGAAATAACTGAAGTTACGCCAATATATAAGAATTACACCGAAAAAAACCACATCAATAAATAGCGATTCGCCCTGATCTAACTGTATTGATATTGAACTGATCCTAATTAAATCAAAGAAAAAACCTCAGACATACACAAAATCCTAAAAAATCACACCATACTTGCCGATATAAAGAATAAAGCTATTACCCAGACCATCATAATTTGTCTTGCTGCTTTGCAGTAAACGGTGATCTGATGTGAAAAGGTAATATTAGAACGATTGGGTATAATAGGAAGATCAGGGGGAAATCGTATGGCTAACTTAGAAAATTGTCCAAGATGCGGGGGACTTTTCATAAAAGCATTACGGTCGGTTTGTGATAAGTGTCATAAAGAAGTGGACCAAATGTTTCAAACCGTATACACGTATATTAGAAAAAGAGAAAATCGAAAAGCATCAATAAATGAAGTGGTAGAAGCCACTGGAGTTAAAGAAGATTACATCTTCCAATTTATTCGTGAAGGCCGATTACAAATCGCACAATTTCCAAACTTAGGGTATCCATGTGATTCCTGTGGAACGATTATACGTGAAGGAAGAATTTGTTCAAGTTGTAATAATAATCTCCGACAAGGACTTGACCAACACAATAAAGAACAAGAAATTGCCGAACGAAACCGCCAAAAAGAAAAGGCTAACCGGATGACTTACCACTTATTTAACGATGAAATAAGAAGAAAGTAGTATCAATAAATGCATAACTTTTACCGATATCAATAGTGAGTACTATCTGACCAAGAAAAATGAAACTGAGAAAGGAGTGTCATCAATGAAAATCAATCCATACCAATCGATACAAAACAATCCGTATCGTAAACAAGTGGAAAAGCAAATGGCAACTAACGAAACGAAGATGAAGAAAGATCAACTTCAAATTTCAAAAGCAGCATTGGAGCTTCAACAAAGCACAAAAATTGATGCCGCTCGTCAAGAAAAAGTGAATGAATTAAAAGAACAAATTCAATCAGGAAATTATAAGGTCGATGCTCAAGCAGTAGCCAATAAGTTTTACGACTTTTGGAACAAATGATAATTGAAAGGGTCAGGAGGGGTGAGTATGTCAGCAAAAGCAGTGATCGCCGTCTTAGCAGATCTCATTAAGTTGCATAAAACGTTTAATGACATTGCACTAGAGAAAACAGAAGTCGTCCGTAAAAGTGATATACCGGCATTAGATGTACTCATCAAAAAAGAGGGGGCTCTGATCCACCAATTAAGAAAGCTTGAACAAGATCGGATATTCTTCGTGGAACAATTTTTAAAAGGCAAGGGTTTGGTAACAGAAGGCGTAACGATGGATCAACTTATAGAAATTGCGCCAAAAGAGGAACAGCTAATTTTAACTAAATTATATCGCGCTCTTATGTCAGAGATTGATACGTTAAAAAAGAACAATGAGCTCAATCAACAGCTCATTGAAGACTCGTTGCGGTTTGTGAACCTTTCCCTTGACCTAATGGCGCCAGAACCGGATGAAATTAATTATCAGCGCCCAGCTCAAAAGACTTACGATCCAGAAACAAAACGATCGATGTTTGATTCAAAAGCATAGCTTTACTCATAAAAGAGGTTATTAATGCGCTAAAAACACACGAACGATTTTTGCACTACTAACAAACTAACACGATCAACTATTAATCCACATCTACTGAAAAAATAGACTAGTAGATAAAAGATCACACGGAGGAACACCAAATGATTTCTACTTTTCACGGACTAGAAACCGCACGCCGCAGTCTCATGGCCCATCAAGCAGCACTTCATACGACAGGACATAATATAGCCAATGCAAATACACCTGGCTATTCTCGTCAGCGTGTGAATTTAACACCAGGAGAAGCTTTTCCTACAGCTTCATTTAACCAACCTTCAATTCCTGGACAAATTGGAACGGGTGTAAAAGTTGAAACCGTTCAACGGTACCGGGAGCAATTTTTAGACCTTCAATACCGGAATGAAAATGCAAAGCATGGCTTCTGGGAAGCTCGTTTCAATGCGATGCAGAAGATGGAAGATATTATGAATGAGCCGTCTGAGGATGGAATTGCCAATTCAATGGATCGATTTTGGAATGCACTGCAAGACCTATCTGTACATCCTGAGGACTCAGGGTCACGTTCAGTGGTTCGCCAACAAGGCTATGCCCTTGCAGAAACGTTCAATTATGTCTCTGATTCTTTGAAAACGATACAGAGAGATTTACAAAAAGAGATTGATGGTACTGTTCATCAGATGAATTCTATTATTCGTCAAATTAATAATATTAATCTACAAATCTCAAAAGTAGAACCACATGGGTATGTCCCAAATGACCTTTATGATCGCCGTGATCAACTCGTGGATGAACTTTCAAAGATTGTAAATATCAAAGTAGAAACGGTTCCGAGTGGTGGAAAGCCGTCCAGTGTAGCTGAAGGGCTTTATACGATAAAATTAGCGGACGAAAATGGACGTGAATTCGGAGTAACATTAGTCGATGGGCGAACGTTTAATACGAACGAAGTTAAAGTCGGATATGAAGCAGGACCGAACGGAGAACACGGGCTTATTGAAAGGATTTATTTTACTTCGCCGCAAATTATGAGTTCGGGTAGAGACTTAAACATTTCTGGAGGAGTTACCTCTTTTACAGTGAATGAATTTAAAGCGCATGGTAAGTTGGTCGGTGAGATGGAATCATACGGCTACTTAGATGCGCAAGGTAATGAATTAGGTGAATACCCTCATATGCTGCACCAGTTAGATACGATGGTGTATACCTTTGTTCAGGAATTTAATGCGATCCATCGCCAAGGTTGGTCGCTGAGCGATATGAAAAATGGCACGAAAGTCGATGCCATTGATTTCTTCACATTCTCGGGTGACGCTAGCACTTGGCCAACAGGTGATAATGTAAAAGGCGCTGCATCTAGGCTACAAGTCTCGAGAGAAATACGAGAGGAATTGGATCATATTGCGGCTTCGGGTGCTTCCAATGTGAAAAACTTAGTTGCGGCTGACCCTGCATACAGCGGACCGAGGCCAACTGCAGCAGGTTTGTACGTCGGTGCCAATCCAAAGCAAATTGATATGCAGTTTAATGCAGCCGATAACAAATGGTTTTATTCTGTCAATGGTGCAGCGCCGCGAGAAGTCGTGAATGGACATATCTTTGAAGATGGAATTGTCATCAACCTACCGCGAAACCGTCCATCTGGAGATATGAACTGGTCGATTGGACTTGAAACGATGAATCAACGGTCGTTTTCTGGAGACGGATCGAATGCGCAGGCATTAGCCAATGTAAAAGACCAGACGTTAAACTATGGGGGTTCAACGACGAACGTCCAAAGCTTTTACCAGGCAATTATTGGGGATATGGCCGTCAATACGAGTGAAGCCAACCGGATGATGAAAAATGCAGACACACTAAAAGCGACGGTTGAAGATCGCCGAATGTCTATGAGCAGTGTTTCTCTTGATGAAGAAATGGCAAATATCATTAAGTTTCAGCATGCGTATAATGCTGCAGCACGAAACGTTACGATGATCGATGATATGTTAGATCGAATCATTAACCGAATGGGCCGAGCGGGTCTATAGAAGATAAACACAGTTAATTAGTGGAGGTAAATACAATGCGTGTTACACAATCAATGCTTTCACTCAATACATTGCGTCATGTGAGCCAGGGGTATGAACGTCTTGGTAAACTGCAAGACCAATTAGCGAGCCAAAAGAAAATCACGCGAGCTCATCAAGATCCAGTGGTCGCGATGAACGGAATGAGGTACCGTACACAAGTAACAGAGACGGATCAATTCAAGCGAAATATTGGTGAAGTTTACAACTGGATGGATACAGCAGACTCGACGCTAGATAAAACAACCCAAGCGCTGCACCGAATTCGTGAACTGGCGGTCCAAGCTTCCAATGATACGTACGAAGGAACGCAAAGGGCTAATATTGCAAAAGAAATCAAACAACTGCGCGAACATATTGAGTCGATGGCCAATACGAAATCGAATAATAAATATATTTTTAATGGAACCGATACGTTAAATCCGCCTGTTGATTTAAAGAAAATGGATATTGCAATAGATGATCTAGCTAATTTCCCAAATGCTAGTTTAGAAGTAACCTTTAATGCGAACAGCTATACGTTTGAGAGTGCGGAAAATGGGGTTTTCACGTACGTAAATGGAAATAGTCGAATTACGATTGATCAGAATACAAAAGAAGTCAATCATTTTTCACCAGACCCGCAAGATCCGATGAATGCAATTCAAACCTCTTTAAAAGATGCGGATATCGTGATCTCAGAGAAGAGTGCCGTATCGCAAAATAAAGACAATGTCGAGATCGAGCTATTAAAGGGAGTAAAAATTCCAGTGAATATTAGCCCTTCGAACGTATTCTCAAATGCGTTGTTTGGCGATATCATCCGCTTAGAGAAAATGCTAGAAGACCCTTCAACGAAAGGGACAGATCTTACGAAGCTGCTCGGAAACTTTGATAAACACATTGACCGATTTGTTGCGGAACGTGCTGAGCTAGGGGCACGAGTAAACCGTGTCGAAATGATCGACAGCCGTTTAATGGAGCAAGAAGTCATTGCGAGAAGAATTCTATCCCAAAATGAAGATGGCGATATGGAAAAAGTCATCATCGAACTCATGACACAAGAAAGCGTCCACCGTGCAGCGCTCGCAGCAGGAGCACGCATCATGCAGCCAAGCCTTATGGACTTCTTGAGATAAGAATAGGCACAAAATATATGATGCAGTGAAAAACGGTGTTAATAAAAAATGCGATACCACAATGTGGTGCCAGGTACCTTTAGTGGACTAAAGTTACCTGGCACCGCTTAAAAAAGCTATATATATAATTAAGGGGGACCTATTATGAATATGCCCCAAATTCACATTTCGACGACAAGAGGAGAAATCAACCTCCAATCGAATCGACAACCGATGCAAATCAGTCAACGTCCTGCCGACTTACAAATTCAGCAACAGCACGTTGATAATCTGCAAATTAGTAAACGAGCAGCTAAACTACATATCGATCAAACTGAAGCCTTTGCTGATGTTAATATTAAAAATGCTGAGAGGCGGCTCAAAGATATAGTCCATAAAGGCAAACAACAAGCGATGAACTACATCCAAAGAACCGTGCAGCAGGGCGATCAGCTGATGAAAATTGAAAATGGCCAAGGGGCAATCTCTCAAATTGTATCGGACAATAGTAAGTTTAAAACGTTCGATTTCAAGTATGCGGCGGTACCGAAGCCGTTTTCTGTAAAAGTCCGTTACGATCCTGGTGAAACGAGCTTTCGTGTGAACCGAGATACAGTTGATATTCAAGTCAACCAAAATGAGCCGCAAATCAGCATTCCTAAGTGGCAAGTGAACGCTTATTTAAAGCAAAAAAATAGCATCACGTTCCAAGCGGTAGGTGGCCATGTGAATAAAGGATTATAAGTCACCATCGAGGATTGGTGGCTTTTTTGATTGAAAAGGCAAGACCCTCATATAGAGAGGACACAACAATCCGTCTAAGCTCCCGTCCAAGCTAATTCAAAAGATCGACAACGTACCTAAACGTATGACAGATTAAATATATGGTAGAATATTGAATGTATACATAAGAAAGTAGTGGTGATCGTAGTGAAGGTAGAAACGAAATTTAATGGACCAATGGAGATAGTTGATGATAAAGTCATTCATTTCACTAATGGTCTTCCAGCATTTGAACAAGAAAATGAGTTTGTGCTTCTTCCGTTCGACGAAGGAACACCGTTCTATATTTTGCAATCGATAAAAACAGTAGATATAGCCTTTATCATGGTCAACCCGTTTAATTTTTTTCAAAACTATTCAGTAAAGCTGAATGACAGCCTACTTGAAAAGCTTGAAATTGAGAAAGAAGAAGATGTAGCAATCTTCTCTATCGTTACGGTCAAAGAACCGTTTTCAGATTCCACAGTCAATCTTCAAGGTCCTATAATCATCAATGGAAAAAAACAAAAAGGAAAACAATATGTGATGTCAGAAAGTGACTACGGAACGAAGCACCTTCTTATTCAACAAGAAACAGCAAGTGCTGGGGAGGCGAAGTAAATGCTCGTACTCACTCGAAAAACGAATCAGTCGATAAAAATTGGCGATGAGATTGAGATCAAAATCCTTTCTGTTGAAGGAGATCAAATTAAAATAGGAATTGATGCCCCAAGAAACATCGAAATTCATCGTAAAGAAATCTATCTTGCCATCCAAGAAGAAAACAGTAAAGCTGTATCCAATGTCTCGCTTTCAGGGCTGAAGGATTTTTTAAAAGGGGTCTAACATTTCGCTGAAAAGCCACGGAACTACAATAAAAAACAAACGGTGTTTGCTCCTACAACCAAAGGGTTCAACAATCACTAATGGTTTTCATTAAAGATAGGTATTTGTCTATTTGAGACATTACCTGTCTTTTTTATTAACGTTCTGTAGTTTTGGGGCGGATTGTCCCGAAGTTTCCCGCACGATTGCAGACATCAATCGTCCATTTGGGTTAACTTCTCTTAATTACCAACATCGAGAGCACAGAAATGATCAGTAGGACTCTAAAGCTTTCCAAGCAACGTTAATTGGTTTTATTAACTAAATTACCAATTTTTTCTATAAGATCGATGCCAAATGTCGCTAAAGGAATGGGAATGGATTAACGGATCGGCATTCAATTTTTAAAAGCAGGTATCGGTTACGGTGGTTCCTGCTTCCCAAAAGATACGAAAGCCTTCATTCAAATTGCAGGAAATGTTGAGCAAGAAATTCACCTAAATCGGTAATTGAAGTCAATAACTATCTAAGCTACAACTAGCGCTCCTTCCCGAACTAATTCTCAGCAATGGTAATGAAGCCGCTTCTCTCCGTCTGTGTTCAGTTTAAAAGCTAGACCGAGTAATACAATGCGCAGTTCTTTTAAACTGCCAAACTTCTCTTTTGCTTTTTTTCTAATAGCACCTAATATGATCCAATTGCAATCATAATGCAAAATGTATGATGCCTGTAGAAATAAACTTTGCCCATTCAGTAGAAGAGGCTGTAACAAGTGCTTATGCAGCTTTAATCGTCACAGAATGGAATGAATTCAAATACTTTCATCTTGAGATGTACAAAGAAAAAATAATAGAACCTGTTATTTTCGACGGACGAAATTGCTATTCAATAGAAGACGCACAAGCAGCTGGTATTGGATATCGTTCATTTGGAAGAAAGTCGATCAAATGCAACAAGAAGTTTCCACTTGCTTAATTGAAATATTATCAACACTAAAGCTCTACTAAACTAGCAATGATATGTGAAAAAAATTTGAACAACAAAAAAATGAAAAAAAACTATTAAACATTTGCCGAACAGAGTCGATATTATTAATGTAAAGCAAAATGGAAGTTGTGTTCGGCCGGTACATCCTCCATATTGCCTATAAAATGATTATCCAACCACAAGGACGTGGGCGGAGCAAAATTCAAGGAGGAAACTTATAATGATTATCAACAATAACATTTCAGCGTTAAACAACCACCGTCAGATGGGTGTTAACCAAATGGGTGCACAACGCTCAATGGAAAAACTATCTTCAGGTCTTCGTATCAACCGTGCTGGAGACGATGCAGCAGGTCTTGCAATCTCTGAAAAAATGCGTGGTCAAATTCGTGGTTTAGATCAAGCATCACGTAATGCACAAGACGGTATCTCTTTAATCCAAACAGCTGAAGGAGCTTTACAAGAAACTCACTCAATCCTTCAACGTATGCGTGAATTAGCGGTTCAATCTTCAAACGATACAAACAATGATAAAGACCGTGAAGAGTTACAAAAAGAAGTTGATCAGTTAGCTCAAGAAATTACTCGTATCTCTGATAACACGGAGTTTAATACGAAAAATCTTTTAGGTGAAACTGTAGACGGAGAATTACAAGGTGGATTTTCTGGTAAATTCCACATCGGTGCTAATGCTGGACAAGATATTACATTAAATATTGCTAATATGAGTGCAGAAGCATTAAAAGTAGCTTCAGAAGCTAAAGAAGCTACACCAGGCACAGAAGCTAAAGATGGTACTGAATATACTGTTGCAGCAGCCCAAACTTTAGAAGTTGATGAAGTGGAATTCAGTGGGCTAAATGTATTAAAAGATGAAGCTGATAATGTTGTAGCTGTATTTAGGTCTGGTGAAGGAATTGAGTCCGGATATTATAAACTAGAAGACTTGGAAGCTGTAGAGGAAGATGGTGTACAAACTTTAGCAGTGAGAGATGGTGCAGAAGTGTATCACGGTACCGCTTCAGCTTTAGCTGATGAAGCTGAGGTTACAGTAGGGGCTGTTGAGGCTACACCAGGTACTCCAGCTACTGAAGCTGGCGGGATTAATATTTCTTCCCAAGAAGCTGCATCTGCCGCTATTACGGTAATCAATACTGCTATTGAAACTGTATCTGCAGAGCGTTCAATGTTAGGTGCTGTTCAAAATCGTTTAGAGCACACGATCTCTAACTTAAACAACTCTTCAGAGAACTTACAAGCTGCAGAATCACGTATTCGTGACGTAGACATGGCTCGTGAAGTAATGGAAATGACAAAGAACAACATTCTTTCTCAAGCTTCTCAAGCAATGCTTGCTCAAGCTAACCAAGCTCCACAAGCTGTACTTCAATTACTTGGATAATAGAAAAGTTGGTTAGGCAAACTACAAAACCATAGAGCAAAAGAGGACCCTAGTTATGCTAGGGTCCTCTTTTGCATTTTAAAATTAACTATTTAACTGTGCGTATATACCAAAGGCTTTTTTGATATGACGACTCACCCCTATTTAGCCAGAACACTGTACTTTATAAGAATAAACAAAAACTTCCAAAAAACTATTTAACTTACACTACATAAGTAGTATTATATAGGCATATATTACCGCACCTAAAGTTATGGGGGTAGTTGAGTTGAAAAGTGAAATAGTCCCTTTGTATGATAAAATTTGTACTTGTTTACTATGTAATCATTCTTTTACTACAAAAAAGTTGCGCTCTCGTTTTGGGACTGCGCGGCAGATGGAAACGGATTTTTATACCCAATATCTCTATGAAGAAAAAGATCAAGGCCTTAATCCGCTATTGTATTATGTCAATGTTTGTCCTTCATGTGGCTATAGCTTTTCAGATGAAGCCAGTCGTTATTTCCCTCCAGGTTCAAAAGATCTAATACTAGATACGGTCACTAGCAAGTGGGTGGGGCAAACGTACTATAGTGATGAACGTACGGTGAAAATAGCTGTCGAAGCTTACAAGCTTGCCGTATACAGCGGCAGTTTAAAGAAAGAACGGCCGATCGTTATAGCAGGTTTAACGATGCGTCTTTCTTGGTTATATCGTACGGTGGGAAATGAGCTGGAAGTGTTACGGTTTAAAAGAATTGCTCTTCAAAATTTTGAGAAGGCGTATTACGAAGCCGATTATAAAAATTCCGGAGTGTCCGTTATACGATTAGTCTATTTAATTGGCGAATTGCATCGGTCCTTTGAAAATTACGCAAAAGCATCGCAATATTTTTCTAAAATAATTTACATTAAAGAACCGACACGGGACAAGCTGTTTATTGAGATGGCACGTGACCGCTGGTATGATATGGCTCAGGAAAATCGAGCGAAACAAATAGAAAAAAATAGATTAAATGTCTAATAGAAGATGAGTAAGAAACGTACATAAAAATGATCAATGCATCAATCTCATCCTCCATTTTCAAATTGAGGTGAAGGAAACGATGATGATACAAACGTCTAATACTATTTTTCGGCCGATAATTAATGCGCCTGAATACAATTACGATCAATGTAAAACACCGTCATTGCAGAAGGCAGAACGTGAAGCAAATGTAGCTAATCCTCAAGTAAAACAGATTGCGAGACAATCGCTAGAGGAAGTATATCGAGGGTTTCAAAAATTAGTAGAGAATACTGACTACAACGTAAACTACGTTATTGATGAACATGGGGCAGGAAAACAATTTCGCATTACGATGAAGAACAGTGGCAGTGTCGTAGCGACATTTCCACCGGATATGGCGATTGACATTGCTCAAAAGGCCAAACATACGACAATAGGGTTGTTAATGGATGTATCAAGGTAAGTATTCAAATAGTAAGAACTCTATTAGAGCAGCAGTAAAAGGTTGCTCTTTTTTAGTGAGGAAATTTGGTGTATTTATAAAAACCTATTGTCGGATTTAACAACTTTTCTATTAACTTTTATCGAATCGTGCCGATATAAAACATATAATTACCGTTCGGCTAGAGAGGAGAAAAAGGATAATGAGAATATCAGGTCTAGCATCAGGGATGGATATTAATCAAATCGTCGATGACATGATGCGTGTTCGACGAATGCCTGTAGATAAATTAATTCAAGATAAGCAAATTAAAGAATGGCAGCGAGATGCTTATCGAGAAGTAAATATAAAGTTACAAGATTTCAGGAAATATGTAACCGATACTTTTTCAAGATCGGCTAACTTAAATGCAAAGGTAGTTAATAGTAGTAATAGTAGCAAAGTAACCGCTACAGCACGTTCTGATGCGGGGGATACGAGTTATACGATATCACGAGTCACTCAATTGGCGACGGCCGCATCTACGTTTAGTACTGCTCCAATTCAACAAACAGATGGAAAAAGAATTGATCCAAGACAATCACTAAAATCCCAGTTTGGAGACAGTCTCAAAAGCTCGAATATGCCTTCCACAGAAACTCTGCAATATAAAGGTAATGATGAGAAGCTTCAACTTAGACATACAACGCTTCAAAATGTAACGAGTGTAACCGTAGGAGCCGATGAATTTACGTTAGTCGCTGACTCCAGTAATGATGGTGAATGGCTATTTGAACACATAGGAACAGGCAGGCAAATTACGATTAGTCAAAATGGTGAAGTTGTAGTTAGTGGCTTTAACGCAAATGATCCAGTTAATATTCAAGTAGGATATCAATACGAATCACAAGCACTTGAACTTACCGTATACAATCAAAGTGGAGAGCCAGAAACAAGAAAGTTTCTGGTGGATGATAATAAAACACTTAACCAATTGATTTCCGATATTAATGGTGCAAGGGTGGGTGTTAATGCTTTTTTTGATGAACACTCAGGACGGATGTCATTAACGAGAACTGTCACAGGTAAATTTAATGATAGCGGAAAAGAAATTGAAGTTGGAGGTTCACTTGCTTCGCTTTTAAAATTAGATGGGGCAACAGAACAAGGTGGAACAAATGCCAAATTTGTTATTAATGGCCTTGAAACGGAACGAACCTCGAACACTTTCACGATCAATAATACAACTTTTACTCTGCGAGATCTTATAGCTGAGAATGAACCGCCCGCTACAATCAATGTTGAGACGGATGTAGAAAAAGTCTTTAACCATGTTTTGGAATTTATCAATAAATATAATGAAATGATTGACTTTGTTAATGACAAGTTAAAAGAAGAACGGCATCGCGACTTTCGACCGTTAACAGAAGAACAGCGTCGGGGGATGTCAGAACGCGAAGTAGAGTTGTGGGAAGAAAAAGCTAGGAGCGGAATGCTTCGAAATGATACGGTGTTATCGAGTGCTCTCACACAAATGCGAATGGCGTTATCAGAGACGGTGAATGGGATTGCTCAAGATGGCCTCAATCAACTATCTAAAATTGGTATTGTTACAACGCGGGACTTTATGGACGGTGGAAAACTTGAACTCAATCCAAACCGAACAGGTGCTGATCGTTTAACGGGAGAAGAACGATTACGTAAGGCGATCAAAGAAGATCCTGAAGGACTGTATCAATTGTTTATGGCCGGATCATCAACGAGTCCAAGAGCAGAGCAAGGACTATCACGTCGTCTGACAAATGTTCTCGATAATACCGTTCGAAGATCTATTGAAAATCGAGCGGGTAATGAGTTCAGACAAAACCATCAGTTTACATTAGGGCGTGAGATTACTTCAATCGACCGTCGCGTCAGTGATTATGAACGACGTTTGCAACAATATGAAGATCGTTTATGGCGACAGTTTACGGCTATGGAGAAGGCAATGCAACAAGCAAACTCACAAGCTGAAATGCTTTACATGCAACTGATGCCGCAATAATTTTTTAAAAGAAGGGTGGATCCTTATTATGGCTATTAATTACCAAAATGCATATAAACAAAACACAATGAACACCGCATCACCTGGAGAGTTAACGCTCATGCTTTATAATGGATGCCTTAAATTTATCAACCGTGCAAAGAAAGCTATGGAAGAAAATAATATCGAGCAACGTAACGAGAACATTGCTCGTGCGGAAGCGATTATTCGTGAATTAATGGTGACGTTAAAAACCGATAATGAAGTCGGAAAGAACATGCTGAGAATGTATGATTTCATTATAAGCCAATTGATTGATGCTAATGTAAAAAATGATATGAATGCGTTGAAACAAGCTGAAGATTTTGTAACTCAATTCCGTGACACATGGAAACAAGTTGTTCAACTCGACCGCCAACAACGCCATGGGGCAACAGTTGGAGGGAAGGCATAGTGGCTGTTCTTCATGAGTTGTACGAAGTGACCAAAAACCTTCATGATTGCGTCATCACTACTTTTGACAAAGATAATGAAGAAACGAGTGAAGTCTATATAGCTTCTGTTGAGGAATTACTTTCACAGCGACAGGAATTAATAGAACAGTTCCAGCGCGATAAACCTATTATTCAAGAAGATGATCAACACCTTGCCTCATCTATTGTAGAAATGAATGCATTCATCTCTAAAAAACTAACAGCTAATAAAATCCTTTTAGGAAATGAACTGAAGAAAATAAAGGTAAAGAAAAATCAAGGGAAAAAGTATGATAACCCTTATGAAGGAACAACTGTTGAAGGTGTGTTTTTTGACAAAAGAGGATTGTAATGGACGAACATGGGGGAAATCTAAGAAGTAGAGGTTGAAAAACCTTATTTATTAAATTCCACCAAAGACATAAAACAAGACAGGTGTGAAAATCATTGGAAAAACATATAGAAGTGATGAAAAAATCGCTTGAGCTTTCTGAAACGATCTTGGAAGGCCTAGCGCAAATTCAGAAGTTACTAAGGGAAGGCAGTCATGAACAATCCATCTCTTTATTGGAAGATGTGTTAGTCGCCTATACTTCGATTGGAAATACGACGGCACCCGTAGTAAAGGAATTAAATGATCACGGGATTAAAGAGGTTCAAGAAAATCTAACAAAAACATTCGAACTTGTTGTGAGTGCTCTTGAGGCTCAGAATTTTGGACAAGTGAATGAGATCTTACAGTTTACGCTCGTACCTCAATTTAAGAAGTACAAAGAAGAACTTGAAAAAAGTTTTCAATCATATATTGTGTCGTAAATTTTAGAACTTCATAGAGAGTGGCCGTTTGGTCGCTCTTTTTCGTCTTAATAGGGGCTCCATTTCTTCTTAGGGTAGGCCTAATGTCTTATTTATCTGAAGAGGGTACAGCTTCTCTTGAAATTTGAACTGTTTCTACCGATATAAATAAAAAACGGTTTATTCTGGTAGGAGGAATAATCGATGGAAATCTCCCAAAACGTTATAAGTGTCGCAAATCAAGCGAGTAAGAATCCGTCATTTACTGGTGAAAAAGCTGCAGCTGTGTCGGAACACGTACAAAGAACTACAGCCTCTGAAAAAATTAAAGAAGGCGTTAAAAAAACAAAAGACTACGATATGACAAGAGCAGAAGTCGATCAGCACGTGGATAGTCTGAATAAGTTTTTCGAATTAAATTCAACGTCCCTTAAGTTTGAACTCCACGATAAGCTCGATCGCGTATCGATTCAACTTATTAATAAAGACACCGACGAAGTCATCCGCGAAGTTCCACCGAAAGAGTTACTAGATATGGTGGCATCGATGCTTGAACAGGTGGGCTTGATCATTGACGAAAAAGCTTAAACTAAAAAATGACGGCTAGTCCTTTGATTGTTTAAAGGTGCTAGCCGCCATTTTTGTTTTATTATTATATGAAATGAATTAGGTCGAGTACGACAACTGTTCATTTCTGGTTTTCTGCTTTCTTTTCATCTTTTCATACTGGTTTAGAAGCTCATCCAAGTCTTGACTCACCTTAATGGTTTTCTCCGATGACAACCCCAACGTTAATGATAGATTTAACATTTCTTGTCTTTTTTTCTCTATTTTATTTTCTAACTGCTTTAAATCTATCAGCATCTTATATCTCCACCTATTAGGAATTTATAATTACAAAAATACTACCATATACCCACCATAATTGGAATAGAGTACACAATAATGTCACTGATTTTCTAATGATGGGATCTGACAAAGTTTCTAAAAATCTCCATAATCCAATCAAAAAATGATAGCAGAATAAAGATACAATGGAGGTAATACGATTATTTAAAATTTTATGAAAGTGGTCGTCTCTATTTTATAGAATTTAAGCGGTTACAAATCTAAGGCTCTATATTTTTCTAGAGTAGTAGATAGTAGAATAAAACAACTATGGATCGATGGGACTTCTAGGGGAGGGAGCAAGATGGAAGAAAAAAAGTGGTACAACGTCGAAGCACATCATGTGTTAAAACAAATAAAAACCGACGAGAAACAAGGGCTTACGAATGAAGAGGCTACGGCAAGGCAGGGGCAGTACGGCAAAAATGAACTTCCTGTTGGAAAAGTCGAGCCGAAATGGAAGAAGTTTTTTAAACATTTTCATGATGTATTAATCTATGTGTTGCTGGCGGCTGCGCTCATCACCGTCGTATTAGGTCATTATATTGATACCGTGGTTATTTTACTCGTTGCGATTATTAATGCTGTCATTGGCTATGTGCAGGAAAATAAAGCGGAAAAAGCGCTCGACGGCATACGAAATATGCTTTCATTGAAGGCGAATGTCATTCGCGGCGGACTTCGGACGGAAGTGGCTTCAAAAGAATTGGTGCCTGGGGACATTGTGTTGTTACGTGCTGGGGATAAAATACCGGCTGATCTACGGGTGCTGAGAGCGGACAACTTAAAAGTGGAAGAATCTCCTTTAACCGGGGAGTCGGTGTCGGTCGAGAAAAGAATCGAGACGTTGCCAGAAGATACCGTTCTAGGTGATCGAAAAAATATGGTGTTTTCAGGGACGTCGATTGCTTCCGGTTCAGGACTGGGGGTCGTTGTCGCTACAGGAGAGCAAACGGAAATTGGAAAAATCAATACATCGATGACTCAGGTGGAAGAGCTACAAACCCCTCTTTTAAAACAAACTGCGAAATTCGGGAAAATGATTTCTGTTGTTATTTTATTTGGTGCTGCGGCGATGTTCATGTTTGGCTACATCTTTCATGATTATGAGGCGGCCGAATTGTTACTTGCCGTCATTGGTTTAGCGGTAGCGGCTATTCCTGAAGGGTTGCCGGCGATCTTGTCCATTATTTTAGCATTAGGCGTTCAAACGATGGCTAGTAACAATGCGATTGTAAGGAACCTGCCGTCTGTGGAAACGTTAGGTGCGGTGTCTGTCATTTGTTCTGATAAGACCGGTACGTTGACGAAAAATGAAATGACAGTGACTTCGTTAATTTTAGCGGAAAAAGAGTTTACTATTACTGGAACAGGTTATGAGCCTGTGGGTCGGATCGAATGGGACGGCCAAGAAGCGGACCTAGAGAAAGATGCTGCTTTAAAAGACTTTTTAACGTGTGTAAAAACGGTCAATGAGGCCAGTCTCTATCAAGATGAACAAGAACAGTGGGTAATTAACGGGGAGCCGACCGAGAGCTGTTTAGTGACAGTGGCTGAAAAAGCGAATCGACCGGTCGAGAAGTTAGAATCGCTTTCCAAAATTCCATTCGACTCGGCCTATAAATATATGGCTTCGTTAGTCGAAGTGAACGGAGAAAAAGTGATTTATGTGAAAGGAGCTCCTGATCGCCTGTTTGAAATGGCGGGCTTAGAAGTGGGCTCAAGTGAAAGAACGTTGTGGGAAGAGAAGATGAAGAAGCAGGCTCAGATGGGGAAACGGGTCATTGGAGCGGCGATGAAAAAAGTAAGTTCTGACGTGACGTCGATTGATCATGTCGACGTGCAATCGGATCTGACCTTGCTCGGTTTGGCAGGAATTATCGATCCTCCACGTGAAGAAGCAATTGTGGCCGTTTCGGAATGTAAGAAAGCCGGCATCGTCGTCAAAATGATTACGGGCGATCATAAAGAAACGGCGATTGCGATTGGAAACCAGCTCGGAATTGGGGATGGAACGCGAGCGGTTGAAGGGCGCGAACTCGATCAGATGACACCAGAACAATTAAAGCAAGCAGCTATTGACTATGATGTCTTTGCACGAACGAGTCCTGAAAACAAGCTGCAACTCGTCCAAGCGTTACAAGAACATGGACATATTTGTGCGATGACCGGTGATGGTGTGAATGATGCGCCAGCGTTAAAGCGGGCCGATATTGGCGTAGCGATGGGGATTAAGGGGACCGAGGTTTCTAAAGATGCGTCGCAAATGGTGCTTGTCGATGATAATTTTAAAACGATTGTGAACGCGGTGCGTGAAGGCCGACGTGTTTATGATAATTTAAAGAAAACGATCCTGTTTATTTTACCGACGAATGGGGCCGAGGCGTTTCTTATCTTTGCGGCTATATTGTTTGGGACGATGATGCCGTTAACGCCTGTGCAAATTCTTTGGGTCAACATGATTACCGCTGTGACGATTTCGTTGGCGATTGCGTTTGAGAAGTTAGAAAAAGGAACGATGGAACGGCCACCGCGAGAGCCAGATACGAAGCTGTTGAGTCCGTATTATATCTTCCGGATTATCTTTGTATCGCTGTTAATCGGTGGAGGAATTTTAGCGATGAACGCTGAGTTAATGAACAACGGCTATGATCAAGCGATGGTGAACACGGTGACATTACAAGCGTTAGTCATTGCTCAGTTATTCCATTTGTTCAACTGTAGAAGTGAACGAAACTTTGCTCTGACGAAAGATTTTTTCACGAATAAAGTTGCGTTCCTCGTTGCAGGACTTCTCATTTTCATTCAGTTAGGTGTCACTTATTTACCGTTTATGAACACGGTACTAGGAACCGCACCAATTCCTGCCGATTACTGGATCATTCCAGTTCTCATCGGGTTTGCTGTCTTTGTCATCGTTGAGATTGAAAAGTGGATTACGAGGAAAGTTGTAGCCGCACGAGCAAGTCGATAAGGCAGTTTCAGGGAAGATAAAAGAACCGTTAATAATCGGTACGTGGCACCTTTAATGGACTAAAGGTGCCACGTACCTTTATTGTGCTAAAGCAAACAAAAGCACTCCCGAATGTGGGAGTGCTTTTCGTGCTTAAGCTTCTTCTTCCGTTTCGTCTGCTTCTACTTCGTCCTCATCCTCTAATTCCTCTTCTTCGATCACGTCGAAGTTGAATTCTTCAAGGTCGAAGTCTTCCATATCTTCTAAGCCTTCGAGGAATTCAAAGCTAAACTCTTCAGCGGAGTCCAATACTTCCTGTGGGATAGTGATTTCCCCGACGTTGTTGAAGTTCGTTATGACGCCCGTCATTCGTTGGCTCGTCACCATCGTTTCATTCTCTATTTTCATAGACATTTGCATTTCCACGTCCATTTTCGTTTGGTAAAACGTGTCTTTATCGATGTAGATCACATAGTTGAACGTTTGAACTTCCATCATTCCGAGGAGTTCATCCATCATCAAGCTAGCGCCGGCTTCATCCATAAAGCCCATTACTTCATGTGCCATTGCTTTAAAGTTATCGTCAGATCCATGAACGGTTAAAATATAGTGGTTATCGTCTTCGGTAAGCTGAGTATCTTCAGCGAATTGTTTAAAGACTTTTAGTTGCTCTTCCGCATTCATTTGCTGGTGAGATACCTCAAGAATATCTTGTGAAAATTCTTCAGGGAACCTTACCCAGCCATCTTGCATCGAGTCTTTGACAAACATTCCGTCTTCTGTAAAGTAACTTTCGGTTTCAATGAATTCTACACTTTCCTCAAGTCCGGTCATTGTCATTTTTTGATATAGTCTCATTGGCTCCAAAGTAATGTCGGCCACCATTGTCATACTTGTTTGGAAACCGCCCTGGCCAGGCATTTCAAGCTCTTGCTCGTTGTTCATTTCCATCGTATAGCTCTCTAATTTATTCATTGCTTTTATCGATTTTTGAATAATTTCATCTACTGATATGACTGATTGTACATCTTCAGTGTCTTGGATGTCCGCATTAGGGCTAGACGTTTCTTCCCCGCTGCTGCAAGCTGCTAAAACTAATAGAAAAGATAAGCTAGCAAGTAAAGCTTTTATAGAACTCATAAGTACCCCCTTGTTATAAACGCATTTCAAATAAAAACTTTAGCATACCTCTGGTGTTTTTAATAGGGGTAATCATATGTGATATTAAGACAAAATTCGCATCGGTTTTATTGTTTAGGGAGTTGATTTTTAAAAAAGTAGCGGTGTATTTAGAAGGTATTATGTAGGTGTGGAGATCAGGATGCAGTTTACTTTTTCTAGTACACCGCATGGAGGAGCTGATTACCTGACCGGGACATAAGTTGATAGCTTATGCACCGAACCCCCGTAGGAAGCGGTAAAAAGCGTCCACAGCTCTTTCTAGAGGATGACCGGCTGTGTATGAGTATAGGGTTAGATTTAACCCCAGGAAAGATTATATTTCGTCAAAATCTGACTTGACTTTATATTACCAAAACAGGTAATTGATTAGCAATTATATTTTCTTGAAATAATTGTAAAAGTATTGTGACTTTTATTACAGATCGAAGTTAATTATGGAGAGCGGGGTGGAACTTTATATGTATCATTTCGACACTGTGAGTGATTTTGGTGTGAGAAAATGTAGGGGTGAAAAGTAATGTGAGGGCTCTTTAAGTAGGGATGAGCGGTTGAGATAATACCCCGCAGTTTACAGGATCTTTATAAAAATTCACTACATGTTTTATAGCGAAATCTATCTTCACCGATAAATTTTTTTACAAAAACGCGTATATTCGTTTGAATTTCAGAGATAATAAATATCGAAAATCCACAGTTCACTATATTTAACATTTTAATAACATAATTTAGTCGATTACCTGGATTCAGGGCGGAAATTGATGGGCGAAATTTTCGTCAATATTTGTCGCAAACTTTAGAGCCAAAGGGGTTTGACGCCTATATAGAAGTTCTGATATAGTGAAACTGTGGAATATTTTCACAATGATTTAATTTACGAAGGGAATGTGAAAGCATGCAAGGAAAAGTAAAATGGTTTAATGCAGAAAAAGGTTTTGGATTTATCGAGCGTGAAGATGGAGACGACGTATTCGTACACTTCTCAGCAATCAATTCTGATGGATTTAAATCTCTTGACGAAGGTCAAGCAGTAGAATTTGAAATCGTTGAAGGTGCTCGCGGACCTCAAGCTGCAAACGTAACAAAGCTGTAATTCACATCCCAGGTTGGAAATGAATTTTTAGCTTTATGCATCATATACAACGAAATGTACAAACCTGTTCCTTTTTGCGAGGGACAGGTTTTTTTATGAAAATTTTCGGTCTAAAGGTAGTCAGTTCGTTTTTGTTTTTTAAGGTGTCTATCGGAAGAAGGTGCCCGGTTTAATCGTTGTTCGGTTTCGCGCAATTTCTTTTGAATAGATGCCGTTTTGTTATGAAGAACGTAAATCATTTTACTTAAGTTCAACTAGTATGTTGAAAGGGTTTTTGTCCCTTTATCTGTTTAGACTTTTTCAACACTTTTTGACACGATTTTGCCATAAAATAAATGAAGGTTATGAAGGATTAATAAAGGGGTATATAGAATATTATAATACATAGGAAAGGAGGAGTTTCACTGTGAACTTTAACATTCGTGGCGAAAACCTAGAGATAACTCCAGCATTAAGAAGTTATGTAGAAAAAAAGGTAAGTAAGATTGAGAAGTACTTTGATTCAACCCCTCTTTCTGAGGTGCATGTGAAATTGCAAGTAATAAATAACGAGAATATTATTGAGGTTACGATCCCAATGCCGCAACTATTACTGCGTGCTGAAGAAAAGCATGCGGATATGTATGCAGGGATTGATCTTGTAGTCGAAAAGCTAGAGCGTCAAATCCGTAAGCACAAGACTAAAGTTAATCGTAAGTTCCGTCAAGACGGTACCCTTAAATATATGTTCAAAAATGATA
The DNA here is from genome assembly GCF_057473385.1 of Alkalihalobacterium sp. TH-98. Taxonomy (NCBI): domain Bacteria; kingdom Bacillati; phylum Bacillota; class Bacilli; order Caryophanales; family Bacillaceae; genus Alkalihalobacterium; species Alkalihalobacterium sp. TH-98. The sequence continues at coordinate 57,886 of NZ_JBYCKM010000033.1, forward strand.
TTGAGCCTTCCACTGGGGAAGACATCGACAGCGAAGATATTGATATCGTTCGTACAAAGCGTTTCACGTTCAAACCAATGGATGCTGAGGAAGCGGTTCTACAAATGGACATGCTTGGTCACAGCTTCTTCGTTTTCAACAATTCGGTAAACGGAGAAACTAATGTTGTGTATCGTCGTAAAGACGGACGCTACGGCTTAATTGAGCCTGAGTGATCGTAAAATAGAGAAGAGTGCAGCTGAATTTTCAGCTGTGCTCTTTTTGTTTTGGGGGCGAGGAGATGGTAGGGTCAATTGCGTGGTGGAACATGCTTGGGTAGGGAAGGTATAGCCTATTGGTGGTTTTGCTCGGGTAAGGTGATATCTATGGATGAAAGCGGGAACGGGATGTCGGAGAAATGGAAATTAGGGACTCCAGGGGCCTTATTTCTTGGAAAAGTGAACTTTCTGACTTCATATGAAACCCAGAGGCCTGTATTTATTGTTTTTGACACAGCTTGTGATCAATTTTAAGCAAATAAGTGTCGTTTAATTAATGAGGTAGCAGGTACCTTTATCCCTTCACAGTGATAAAGGTACCTGCTACCTCAACTGCCTTCACCGCGCACTGCCACCACCCAGAGAAAAATTAAAGGGTTTCTTTTGCCGGGCATCGAAGTAGTAGGAACTGTGGAAAAAGGTGTTACCTTGTAAGTCAAGGTGCAAACTGATAAAATTGAGATTAAGTGTGTAGAGTTGGTCATAGAGGATACAACTATCCGCTACCATTCGTCGAAATGAGAGGAAGAGAGGACGAGAATTACTATGATGGGATTATTGAAAAAAGTAATTGGTGATCCGAGTCAACGACAGTTGAAAAAATATGAGAAAATCGTTGATGCGATTGAAGCGTTAGCTGATGATACGAAGAAACTATCGGATGATGGGTTACGTGCGAAAACCGAAGAATTCAAAAATCGTTACAATAATGGTGAATCTTTAGATAAACTACTACCGGAAGCGTATGCGGTGATTCGCGAAGCATCTGAACGTGTCTTAAAAATGCGACCGTTCCGAGTGCAGCTTTTAGGTGCGATCGTTTTACATAATGGAAACATTGCGGAAATGAAAACCGGGGAAGGTAAAACACTTGTTGGAACACTACCGGTTTATTTAAATGCGTTAACTGGAAAAGGTGTTCACGTTGTTACTGTCAACGAATACTTAGCTCGTCGTGACTGCGAAATCATGAGAGAGCTGTATGAGTTTTTAGGACTAACAGTTGGCTTAAACGTAAGTGGTCTTTCAAAAGAAGAAAAGCAAGAAGCGTATGCTGCGGATATCACCTATGGTACGAACAATGAATACGGATTTGACTACCTGCGTGATAACATGGTGCTCTATAGAAACCAAATGGTTCAGCGCCCGCTTTATTTTGCTGTAATTGATGAGGTAGACTCGATCTTAATTGATGAAGCGAGAACACCGCTTATTATTTCAGGTTCTGTTGAACGTACAACCAATTTATATATTCAAGCGAATGCATTTGTTCGTTCTCTTCGTAAAGAAGATGACTATACAGTCGATGAAAAAACAAAAACGGTTCTTTTAACAGAAGAAGGGGTCAATAAAGCGGAAAAAGGCTTTAATATTGATAACTTATTCGATCAAAAGTATGTATCGCTGAATCATCACATTAATCAAGCGTTAAAAGCGCATGTTGTGATGCACCGTGATACGGATTATGTCGTTGATGAAGGTGAAATCGTTATCGTTGATCAGTTTACGGGTCGTCTGATGAAAGGTCGTCGTTATAGTGATGGGCTTCACCAAGCGATTGAAGCGAAGGAAGGTCTTGAGATCCAACGTGAAAGTATGACGCTTGCTTCAACGACTTTCCAGAACTATTTCCGTCGTTATGGAAAGCTTGCCGGGATGACGGGTACTGCAAAAACGGAAGAAGAAGAATTCCAGCAAGTATATGGTATGGACGTTATGAGCATCCCGACGAACAAGCCAATTGCTAGGGAAGATCGTCCAGATTTAATTTATAAAACGATGCAAGCGAAGTTCAATGCGGTTGTCAGCGAAATCGAAGGACTTCATAAAAAAGGTCAGCCGGTTCTCGTTGGTACGGTAAGTGTTGAAACGTCTGAGCTGGTCTCTAATCTTTTAAAGAAGAAGAGAGTTCCTCACCACGTTTTAAATGCGAAAAATCACTTCAGTGAAGCTGAGATCATTGAAAACGCTGGGCAAAAAGGTGCTGTGACGATTGCGACAAACATGGCTGGTCGTGGTACGGACATCAAGCTTGGTGATGGTGTAAAAGATCTTGGTGGTTTATTTGTTCTCGGTACAGAGCGCCACGAGTCGCGTCGTATTGATAATCAGTTGCGTGGTCGTTCCGGTCGTCAAGGGGACCCGGGTACATCGCAATTCTACTTATCGATGGAAGATGAGTTAATGCGTCGTTTCGGTTCGGATAACATGAAGACGATGATGGACCGGTTAGGCTTAGAAGAAGATCAACCGATTGAAAGTAAACTGGTAAGCCGTGCGGTTGAACAAGCTCAGAAGCGAGTCGAAGGAAACAACTTCGATGCGCGTAAACAAATTTTACAATACGATGATGTGATGCGTGAGCAACGTGAAATTATTTACAAACAGCGTATGGAAGTGCTCGAATCTGACAACCTTCGTGATATCGTACAGAAGATGATTGAGTCGGTTGTGAAGCGTAATGTTGCGTTGCACACGCCTGAATCGGAAGTTCCTGAGGACTGGGATTTAACGGCTGTCGAGAATTTCATTAAAACGATGTTGTTGCCTGAAGGTGAAATTACGGAGAAAGACTTGAAAGGTCTAGATCCAGAAGAAATGGAAGAACTGATTTTAGAAAAAGTGAAAGCCGCTTACGATGAAAAAGAAGCGCAGTTTACGAGCGAGCATATGCGTGAGTTTGAAAAAGTAATTATGCTCCGTTCGGTTGACCGCAAGTGGATGCACCACATTGACCAAATGGATCAATTGCGTCAAGGGATCCATTTACGTGCTTACGGGCAAAACGACCCGCTTCGTGAATACAAGTTTGAAGGCTTTGAAATGTTTGAGCAAATGGTCGCTTCGATTGAAGATGAAGTGGCAATGTACATCATGAAAGCCCAAGTCGAGCAAAACCTTGAGCGTAAAGAAGTCGCTGAAGGAAAAGCGGTTCATATGAGTGCGGCCGCTGGTGAAGGAAGCAAAGAAAAGAAGATGCCTGTACGAAATAATAATACAGTTGGTCGAAATGACGCTTGCCCGTGCGGTAGCGGTAAGAAATATAAGCAGTGCTGCGGTAGAATGTAAGTGATTTCGGAGCAGATGCGCTTGTTGCATCTGCTTCTTTGCACTCAATTTTTACAAGCGTTTGGCATATATTAAAAAGGTTCAATTACTTAATGAGGTGAAGGACAGATGGATTTAACAGAAGTAAAGCAAGAATTGTCAACAATGGCTAAGCGATTAGCGGACTTTAGGGGGTCTCTTTGACTTAGAAGCCAAAGAGACTCGAATGAGCGAATTGGATGAACGCATGGCTGAACCGGAGTTTTGGAATGATCAAGATACGGCGCAGCAAATCATCAATGAATCGAATGCGTTGAAAGAAATGGTTGTGACGTATAAAGAGTTACAAGAGAAATACGATGATCTTGAAGTGACGTATGAGCTAGCGAAAGAAGAAGGGGACGACTCATTTATGGATGAGTTGGACGAAGGCGTTACAAGTTTAGCGAAAGCGCTAAATGAGTACGAACTTCAGTTGTTGTTAAGCGAGCCTTATGATAAAAATAATGCGATTTTAGAGTTACACCCTGGGGCAGGTGGTACTGAGTCACAAGACTGGGCTTCGATGCTGCTTCGTATGTACACGCGCTGGGCGGAGAAAAAAGGCTTCAAAGTCGAAACGCTCGATTACTTACCTGGGGACGAAGCGGGAGTTAAAAGTGTCACGCTGCTCATTAAAGGGCATAATGCGTACGGCTATTTGAAAGCGGAAAAAGGCGTTCATCGTCTTGTTCGTATTTCACCGTTTGATTCTTCAGGCAGACGCCATACGTCATTCGTATCGTGTGAAGTCATGCCGGAGCTGGATGACAATGTAGAAATTGATGTGTCACCGGAAGAGTTGAAGATCGATACGTATCGTGCAAGTGGAGCGGGTGGACAGCATATTAATACGACCGATTCAGCTGTCCGTATTACACACGTTCCGACGAATACAGTAGTGACATGCCAAACCGAACGTTCGCAAATTAAAAACCGTGAGCGTGCCATGAAAATGCTTATGGCGAAGCTCTATCAATTAAAAATTGAAGAGCAACAAGCTGAGCTTGCAGAAATCCGTGGTGAACAAAAGGACATCGGCTGGGGTAGTCAAATTCGTTCGTACGTGTTCCACCCGTATAGCTTAGTCAAAGACCACCGTACGAATTTTGAAATTGGAAACACAAACGCCGTCATGGACGGCGATCTCGACGGTTTCATCGACTCCTATCTGCGTTCGATGATGTAATTTAAATGGTACGTTTTAAATGGTACGTGGCACCTTTAGTCCGATAAAGGTGCCACGTACCATTTTTTATTATTATATTCGACATTTATTTGTAGAAATAGGGAAAAACTTGTCGATTTACTGTACCGTTAATAGTAAAATATGTATGAGTCGATAGGCTTATAGGGCAACAAGGTTTATTAAAAATGGGAGTAATGATTACATAGACAATTAAATTACCAAATTCGGATAGAGAATAAGCGGCAGGGGGCTAAAACGGTATGCGGTTAATTACGATAGATAGATGCCAACCGGGAGTGAAATTAGGGAAGACCATACGCCATGACAACGGTAATATCCTGTTACGACAAGGAACGGAGCTAACTCCAAATCTATTAGCAAGCTTAAAAAAATATAATATTTTTACTATATACATAGAAGATGACGACTCAGAAGGCATTGATGTGATTGAGTCCATCCCTGAAGAGTTAAGGATGGAAGCTGTACACGTCATAACGGATGGGTTAAATGCTCTTGCTGACTTTAACGGAAAACCATCGATTACACAAAACATGATAAAGACAGGAAGGGCGCTTCGGAGTTTTCAAAAAGTTTTTAAAGAGATATTAAGTTGCTTATCCGAAAACCGAGTGGCTTTAAACTTACTTGCAACGACAAAAGTTCACGATCACTATTTGTATACTCACAGCGTCAATGTAGCCATTTATTCCTGTCAGTTAGCGATTGCAAATGGGATGCCGATCAAGAACATTGAAGAAATTGGTCTAGGTGCATTACTTCATGACTTAGGAAAGATGTACATCCCGCTTGAAGTCATTAATAAGCCTGACAAACTAACGAAAGAGGAATATGACCAAGTGAAGGCGCATTGTGAATTAGGTTTTGAGATTTTAAGAAAAGTATATGAAATTCCTATTCCTGTCTCGCATTGTGCACTGCAGCACCATGAAAGAATGGATGGTCGTGGCTATCCTCGAGGTTTGAAGGGAGAAGAAATTCATAGATACGCCAAAATCATGAGTGTTGCTGATGTCTTTGATGCACTCACGAGTCACCGGGTCTACCGGCCGGCGATGTTACCACACCGGGCATTAGAAATCTTGTATGCCGGTAGCGGAACACAGTTTGATACCCACCAGGTGAAACTATTTAAAGATTCAGTTGCGATTTACCCGCAAGGACTAACGGTTACATTAAATGACGGTCGCACAGGCATTGTCTGTAATTATGATTTTAAGTCAGCGGGACGGCCTGTCGTGCGAATTATTAGAGATGAAGAGCAGCAAAAAGTAACCCCGTATGAAGTAGATTTATCTGCTAGAGCCAACCTCTGCCTCGAAGTAGTAGAAGCAGAAGCACTGCTCTAACTTTTAATGTTGGTTGCCATTACGGTGGTATTACGGTGCCAGGCACCGTTTTTTTATCCTCTTTTTATCCCCATTTTGTCTCCTCTTTTTTTATAACTTCCCATTCTCAAATCTTCTTTTTTTCCTTTTTGAAAATTTTTTTCTTCTTTTGCAACCTTTTAGGGTTGAGGTGGCACTATTGTATAGATACCCTTAGAGAGAGTAGTTGGAACGATGCTGGAAATGGGAGAGGTCACATGGACGAATTAGTGCGGCGTTTGAAGGATAAGGAGGAGGAAGGGCTGCAGGAGCTTATGCAGTTGTATGGGGATTACTTTTTTAGGGTGGCCCTTCTTCTACTGAAAGATCGCTATGAAGCAGAAGAGGTCGTGCAAGATTTATTTGTTACGGCCTATGAAAAAATTAATACGCTGCTTGATGCCAATAAATTAAAAAGCTGGATGACATCGATTACGATTAACCTTTGTCGCCGGCGACTCAGAAGATGGAGCTTTCGCCATATTTTCCTGCGAAAGCGGGACGAAGAGGACGTTGATGCGGTTGATTTTACCTCCGCTGAGGATATTGTCCTTCAAATCGAAGGAGACGAAGAGTTAGTTAACCATCTGAAAGCGCTAGACTATCAATATCGGGAAGTGCTAACGCTCTACTATTATTTAAGTTACTCAGTGTCCGAGATTAGCGAATTGCTTGATATGAAAGAAAACACAGTGAAAAGCAATCTGTTTCGTGGAAGAAAGTTATTAAAAGAACGGTTGGAGCGTGAAATGTATGAACGATAATCGTCAACATATAAAACAAAAGTTGCAACAACAATTAGAAGAACACACTTTTCAAAAAACAGAAGCTGTCCTCAAACGAACCCACCCGAAAACGTGGGGTGAACGACTGAACAGATGGTTGAATCATGAAGTTGATATACCATTAGTACCTGCCTCAGCAACGGTTTGTGCGCTGCTGTTGGTCATAACGTTACCCTTCGTCTCTCTTAACCAAGAAACCGAACACAAGGGCGAGCTGGTTGATATGAAAGGAAGCATCTACTGGAGTGAAATGATCGAGGAGAGGTTGGGAGAAAAATGACGAAGGTACGGATGAAAAGAAAGCATTTACTTTTTGGTAGTGTAGGCTTTATCGGTTTATTTTTACTTATCATTTTTTTAATAATACCTTTAGTCAACGAATACCAAGTAAACCGAATGCTGCAAGAAAATAAGCCGCAAGCGGGTGCAGAAATCATCGAGCTCATTGAAAACGCGACTACCACCTCAAGAAAACTAGATCTTATCAACAAATATATCGTCTCTTCGTGGCCTAGAGGAAACGATCATCCAATTTATATTAGTCCTAGTCTTTCAATGGGGGAGGGAACGGAAGCGTATTGGAGCGGATTTACCCTCGATGAAATTGCACCGTACCTCGCTTTTTATATTGAAAATAGCAAACAATACAACTGGGATTACGGAAGTGCGGTGAACGAATATGCTCACTATATTCGAAAAACAGAAGGAGCCCAGGCAGCGATTGCGTTTTTACTTGAAAAGGAAAGCGAATGGAAGAACCATGCTTCGTACTATTTTAATGAAGAATTCATGTTGACGCGTGCCCAGTTTCTTTTAGAGGACGGCGCTTCCCAACAAGCCATAGATCTTCTTTTACAAATCAAAAAGGAGGAGAGAGAGCGACTAGCAGAGCATGATCTAACGTATGAACCTTCAGAATCGTGGACGAAGCTCTATGTAGAAGCCCTGCTTCGTGACAAGCGGTTAGCTGAAGCCTATGAGGTTATCGAAGAATGGGAAGAGAATTTTGCGTTACAAAGGTCAACATTCGAAGAGGATTATCAATACTATGATGAGAATGACTACCCGCTCATTGGGATAAAAAAACGAATTGAGCAGATTCAGGCGGATGGCGGGGAGAAGAAGGACTTTGGAACGGTAGAAGGCCAAATTAAAAGAACGGACGGAAACCCTCTTAAAAATGTGTACGTTTATTTACGAGATTCTTCGAATGTTCATCGTAGTGCTCATGTTGAGATGGACTACTATGTCACGCAAACGGATGAGAATGGGTATTATCATTTTCAGGATGTCGTGCCGAACAGCTATCAAGTAGGCTTAGGTCTCCAATTTCATCATGTGGACGGCTATTCATGGGCTGCGGATATGTATGATTGGTTAAATGTCGATTACGGTACGGAACTAACGTATGATATTACATTTCGCCCATTAATGGATGTCGTTCAGCCGGTGAACAATGTCGCGATTGTAGAGGACGAGATGACGTTTGAGTGGGTGCCTATAGAAGAAGCTGAAACGTACGAAGTATTAATCTTCGTTCCGATGAAAAATGGCGGGATTACGTTTACAGCGTGGGCAGGGATCAAAGAGACGGCGATTACAGTCCCTATTCATGAGCTTTGGTACTTAGAGTCATCAGGTTCGTATTCTATAGACGAGGATGGAAATGTTATTTTAGAGCCAGAAACACTATTAGGGCTTGCTAATCCCGAAGGACAATTTTCTTGGTCCGTACGGGCACTCGATGAAACTGGGATGGAAGTTGGAAGAAGTGCGGGGCACCGGTTAAAGGATGAAACGGTCGGTGATATTCCGTTTTTCCAAGTGAAGGCTCGAGAGTTAACAGCCGCTGATCGGTTGCTTTTGAAAGAACGATTGGATGAGGCTTTAGCGGCTTATCAAAGAGATTTGGAGGCCAACCCGAATGACGTTCACTCGTTAAAAATGATCACTGAAATCATAGCCCACAAAGACCGAGGACGTGATCATCGAATTGAGAATGAGCAGTATTATACGTACATGGAACAGTTAGCGGATTTGACAGGCCATCCGGATTATTACTTTAAGCTCGTGGAAAACGCGTATAGAGAAAAAGATTGGGAAGCTTACGATCTGTGGTTTGGAAAGTATGAACAGGCTTTTTCCGCCCAAAAAGGTCATCACTATTTCTGGAATTATAATAATTACTTCCACGCGAGGGCTTTAATGGAGCGTGGGCTGTGGGAAGAAGCGAGAGAATGGCAGTATAAAGCGTTACAGAATGACCGCTCCAATGAGGCTGTTGTTCAATTATTCGCACTAGAAATGTATTTAGGAACAGATATGGAGACCATCGTCGCATTAGCTGAAGCGCATACCGTAAAGTTCCGCGCCTATGTCGATTGGACACCGTATGTCAAAGGAGTAACGGTCGATGACCAACTAAGAAAAGCTTTAGAGGTCTATTTGAAACAGGGAGCTGAAGCGTTACAACCACTCCTGCCAGCGATCACCGATGCAAACAACCAACAATTCCTAGAACAACTCGCCAACCACCGCTAACCCAGCGGTGGTCTTCTCTTTATACGGTGCCAGGCACCTTCAACGCTTCACCGCATTGAAGGTGCCTGGCACCGCTTTTTCATCTTCACCATCTATTTCATCTCCATCTTCACCGCTTTTTTTCACCTCCCCCCCTTTTTCGTTCATTCGGATAAATTTAGCGAGTCGTGAAATGCTATATACAAAGTCAGGAATTTTACCTTTGTAAAGCGTTAATTGGCTGTTATTTACACATTTTTCATCCGGTGCTATACTATCCAACGGATTAAAATTACGGAAGGGTACCAGGCACCTTTAGTGCGTTAAAGGTGCCTGGTACCTCCTCATAGAAGTGAGTGTAGACATAATGATGATGATGATGAAAAGAAAAAGAGACAATCACCTGAATCCAAAGGTTAGTATGGTACTAGAGTATGGTCAAATTTTACTTGGCTCTGCGATTGTGGCCATTGCCTTTAACCTTTTCTTACTCCCTAATCGAATTGCTTCGGGTGGAGTTAGTGGGATTAGCACGATCGTTTATGATGTATTTGGGATTGAGCCAGCGTTTACACAATGGGCTTTTAACATTCCATTGTTTATCCTAGGTGTCCTCCTGCTCGGCGGCATGAAATACGGAGTGAAGACGTTAATTGGGACGTTATTTTTACCTTATGTCGTGTTTTTAACCAGGAATGTAGAACCAGCGACGACAGACCCGCTTCTCGCGGCGTTATTTGGCGGAATTGGAGTGGGGTTAGGATTAGGAATTGTCTTCCGTTCTGCGGCTAGTACAGGAGGAACCGACCTAGCTGCACAGATTATTAATAAATACACAGGGCTCTCACTCGGTGCTTGTGTTTTTATTCTAGACGGTCTGATCGTAACGACTTCTGCTATTGTTTTTAATATCGAACTTGCTCTTTATGCCTTAATTGCCTTATTTGTAACGGGGAAAACCATTGATTTAGTTCAAATGGGTGTGGGTTATGCAAAAGTTGCATTAATTATTTCGAATAAACAAGAAGAAGTGAGGCAAAGTATATTAAGAGATGTAGATCGAGGTGTCACGAAACTGTCTGGTTATGGCGGCTACACAAACGAAAAGCGCCCTGTTCTGATGTGTGTCGTTCATCAAACAGAAGTCACAAAATTGAAACAAATAGTGAAAAGTGCCGACCCATCTGCATTTGTTGTTGTCACCAACGCTACTGAGGTACTTGGTGAGGGTTTTAAAAACCAATAAATGAGTTATAATTACGTTGTAGGGTATAATTTCCTGCAAATATGCTAGAGTGAGGAGGTCTTTGCTTATCATGAAAAAGTTCTTAATGGCATTAACAGGGGCGTCTATTTTAGTATTAGGAGCCTGTGGCGGTGGCGGTGAAGAGGCTGCGCCAGCTGAGGAGCCGGTAGAAGAAGCACCAGCAGAAGAAGCTGGAGAAGCTGCAGAAGAAACAACAGGAGCTACATACGATGCACAAAGGGCTGAGGCAACATACCAAGCAAAATGTATGAGCTGCCACGGTGGAAATCTTGAAGGCGGAATTGGTCCAGGGTTAGCTGATGGAGCTTACACATATGATGAAATCATCCACGTGTTAGCTGAAGGTATGGGGCCAATGCAACCAGGTTTAGTTGAAGGTGAGGAAGCAGAAAACCTTGCAGCTTGGTTAGCGGAACAATAAGATCTATAAAAGCAAATAAGATAAAAGACTTCTCAGTATAGTTGAGAAGTCTTTTTCTTATGGGAATAATTCCGGAGCTATCATTCAAAATACCAATCTAAAGCGGGACTTAGACGATTAATTTTACAGTAAAAGGAAAAATACCAATCTAAAGCAGAACTTAGACGATTATTTTTACAGTAAAAGGAAAAATACCGATCTAAAGCGGAACTTAGATGATTATATTTACAGTAAAAGGAAAAATACCAATCTAAAGCAGAACTTAGACGATTATATTTACAGTAAAAGGAAAAATACCGATCTAAAGCGGAACGTAGCCCATTATTTTTACAGCAAGTGGAAATACCTAAACCTCTCTCCTCAAGAAAACCCGTTCCCCTATATAACTCCAATTCACTCATAATATGTCGATCTCCCATTTCCATTTTGTTTAAAGTGCTTGGAAAGGCTAAGTTGAATTGTTTTTTTCGAATGGATTACTTTGCACCAGTCAAATATCAAGTTAGTGGTCATTTTAATAGTAGGAAAAAGGAGTTTAAACTCTTCAACCATCCTAAAAATTGCGCTGTCAATAGGTTCTCTATAATCGCAAGAGGCGCAAATCACAAAATCATCATGGGTGTCAGAATGAGTAGATAGAGAGTTACATTTTACGCAGCAAATGCCTTTGTTCAGTTGCTCGATAGTGTAGGGAGGGTGTCTAACATAAGGGGATTCACTTAATGATATAGATAGAATTCTTTCTATAACTTTTTGTGTTTTATGATCTATAGTTGGTGTATTCTTGTTCACTTTTTCAAGAAAGCGGTGTATCTGAGAGGGAAAAATAATAGGTAAGTTTAAAGGGGCTTGATACAGATAAAAGTCGGGATTGACGAAGACTAGATGTGGTTCAACAGTGAAGTTCATCCCGTTGTCTTGGAGGAGTCGCCTTAATAAATCTTCGCTTCTTTTTAATTGGAGTAAGGGATTTTTTATTTCTTTTTTGGGGAGGGAAAACCAATTGTCGTTCTCAATTAAAAAGTCACCTACATAATTCTTTACTTCAATAAAATATACCTTTTTAGGGGCAATTAAAAGACTGTCGATCTGAAAAATAGTGCTGTTGTGCTCAAAGACAAGGTCATTTAATATTAGGGGTCCACCAGATAAATTCTTTAAAAACTCATCAAACATACACTCTCCTTGAAAGCCCTTTTCAAGATTTAAATAGTAGTTGATTTCTCTAACTGTTAAGTTCATCCGGGTGTTTAATGATCGAAATAACTTTAATTCTAATGACTCATGCCGATCTTTAACAATCATAAACCACGCTCCTTCTCGTTTATTCATTTTTAATTTTATGAAATGGTTCCAACTTTTACAAATTATATTTGCTAGAAACCTCAAAGAAAAAACCTAACCAAATCCACCCAAAAAATACCAATACCCCTCTACACATGCATTCGGCAAAGTTCGACACCAAATATAGTCCAAAAAAGTCGATCTCCTTTTTCCATAAAAACAAAAAACTCCCCAAATTCTTACACAATCTCTACTGAAATTGAAATAGAATTGTAATAAAAAGCAACCCCCATGTAAAATGAAAGGTGTTATAATATATTAGATTAGAAAAATCGACAGAAATTGAGGTTGTTGAGTACCTTTCAACAGCAATCCTCAAAGAAAAACAGATAGTAAAGTCTTCGTATTGGCGATAGACTTCTATTTTTAGGTTTTATTGTTGAAGTCAAGCGAATTCCAACTAGTGTAGGAAGTGATTGTTTTGATAGATATGAAAGATGTATGGAAGACGTATCCAAATGGCGTAAGTGCTATTAACGGAATCGATATAACGATAGGTAAAGGCGAGTTTGTATATGTTGTAGGTCCAAGTGGCGCTGGGAAATCTACTTTTATAAAAATGATGTACCGTGAAGAAAAACCGACAAAAGGTGATATCTCTATAGACGGTACAAATCTAGCAAAAGTTAAAGATCGAAATGTTCCGCTTGTTCGTCGGAAAATTGGAGTGGTTTTCCAAGACTTTAAACTACTTCCTAAGTTATCCGTCTACGAAAACGTTGCTTTTGCCTTAGAAGTAATCGAGGAAAATCCAACGACAATCAAGCAAAAGGTCATGCGAGTATTAGAGATTGTTAAGTTAAAAAATAAAGCACGTTTTCTTCCAAGTGAGCTGTCTGGTGGAGAACAGCAGCGGGTTGCCATTGCTAGAGCGATCGTGAATAACCCTAATGTTCTGATTGCGGACGAGCCTACGGGAAACCTTGATCCAGATACAGCTTGGGAAGTTATGGAAACATTAGAAGAAATCAATAATCGAGGGACGACTATCGTTATGGCCACGCATAATAAAGAGATCGTTAATACGATTAAAAAGCGTGTTATTGCCATTGAAGGTGGACGTGTTGTCCGCGATGAAATAAGGGGGAACTACGGATATGAAATTTAGAACCCTTACTCGTCACGGGAAAGAAGGTTTTAAAAATCTTGGACGAAACGGATGGATGACGTTCGCTTCAATCAGTGCGGTTACGATTATGCTTTTCTTAGTGGGGATTTTCTTATTATTAATCCTCAACATGAACCATCTCGCATCAACAGTTGAAGATGACGTGGAAATTCGAGTATATATTGAGTTAACGGCTGATGAAGAGCAGCAAGATGAATTAAGGCAACAAATTGAAAATGTACAGCATGTTGAAAGTATCGAATATGTTCACCGTGATGAAGGATTAGATCAGTTTATTGAAAGTATGGATGAAATGTCTGCAGTATTTGAAGGGCTGCGTTCAGAAAATCCATTTAATGATAAATTTGTTGTACGAGCAGATACACCACAGTTAACAGAAACGGTAGCAGCAGAAATTGAAGAGTTAGCGAACGTTGAAAGTGTTAACTTTGGAAAAGATGTTGTCGAGAGATTGTTTGTCGTTACTGATTTTATGCGGACATTCGGTCTTATCTTAGTCGCTGGTATGATGTTTACAGCGATGTTTCTAATCTCAAATACGATTAAAATGACAATCGTTGCGAGAAAGCCAGAAATTAAAATTATGAGATTAGTAGGAGCTACTAATGGCTTTATCCGTTGGCCGTTCTTTGTCGAAGGATTGCTCATTGGTATTATTGGGGCGTTAATTCCTATTATTCTACTTGTAACTGGATATTCTTATTTCTTTGAATTTATGCGTTCGAGACTGGAAGTAATGTTCTTTGAACTTGTCCCAGTGTTCCCTGCGATTTATCAAGTAGCAGGTATTCTTCTTGTGATTGGCGCGTTTATCGGTGTTTGGGGAAGTATGATGAGTGTTCGAAAGTTTTTAAAAGCCTAAAAAACAGAAGTATTTAGAACGAGGAGGAACTAGTGGATGAGGCGAAGAAGTACATTAGTCGTGTTATCATTCGTATTAGCAGTCAGTACAGTGTTTGCAGGCTTTGGACCGAACTTTGTTTGGGCGAATTCAACATTAGAAAATCGAATTTCTGATATTGAAGAGGAACGTAAAGAAAATCAAAAAGAAGCCGCGGAGCAAGAAGCTGAATTAAGAAGAGTAGAAGCAGAACAAAGAAAAATTGAAGCTGATATTAGAAAAATAGATACAGAAGTAGCTGAGACAGATAAAAAAATTAACCATAAGCAAGCAGAAGTTGAAGAAGTACGTGAGCAAATTGAGCTATTAAAAGAAGAAATCGTCATTATTGAAAAACGAATTGAAGAGCGCGATGAATTACTAAAAGATCGAGCTCGCACGATGTATCAAAATGGCGGTGGTGTGAGTTACCTTGAAGTTATTTTAGGGGCTAAAAGCTTTGGTGATTTCCTCGATCGTCTAAGCGCACTTACGATGATTGCTCAACAAGACCGTAATATTTTAGAAGCGCACTTAGAGGATCATAGATTACTAGAGGAAGCGAAAGCGGAAGTAGAAGAACAACTTGTAAAACTTGAAAATCACTTAATAGAACTTGAGCGCTTAATGGCTCACCTTGAGGAACAAAAGAAAGAAAAAGATCGCATTGTTAAACAGCTGATTGCTAAAGGTGAAGAAATTCACGGTTACCTTGGTGACCTAGAAGATGCAGATGCGATCCTAGCTCAACAAGAACGAGCGATGAAACAAGAGCTTGAGGCGTGGAAAGAAAGAGAGCGTCAGAAAGAGTTAGAACGCCAGCGTGAATTAGAGCGTCAACGTGAGCTTGAAAGACAACAACGAGAGCAACAACAGTCGCAGCAGCAACAGTCGCAACAGCAGCAACCAAGTCGCAGCAACTCATCACCATCTACGGTTGAATCTGCACCTTCAACTGGAAGCGGGACATTAATGCGTCCGGCAAATGGGCGAATTTCTTCCGGTTATGGAATGCGTATCCACCCGATAACTGGTGCGGGAAGAATGCACCATGGGCTTGATATTGCAAACAGTACAGGAACTCCAATTTATGCAGCTGAAGGCGGAACAGTCATTGCCGCTCGATATATGAATGGTTATGGAAATACGGTTATGATTTCGCATAATGTGAATGGACAAGTCTTAACAACACTTTACGCACATATGCATACCATTTCAGTGTCAAACGGTCAGCGTGTCAGTCGTGGGCAGCAAATAGGTACAATGGGTTCTACTGGGGCGTCGACAGGCCCTCACTTACACTTTGAAGTGCATAGAGGTCCTTGGAATGGTGCCAAGTCAAACTCAGTTAACCCGATAAACTATATTCAATAAATCGTTCGAAATGGACAATTTTAAAAAAAGGCGTGTAGATCTGAAATGATTTACATGTCTTTTTATCGTTTTCCCCATAATATACGATTTAAACGCCGGCGGGATATGTCCTACCGGCGTTTTGCTTTGAGATATTCTATGGCAAGCGAGTTTGTGATACTTTTGATTCGGTAAAGGGTTATAAATTATTCATGTATATAAACCTAATTAATTTACTTACTCCAAGTTAAATCATAAACTAATAATAATAGTGACAGTATTATTCTCCCTCCTACCTGAATACAAAAATAGATAAGGGGGGACGAGGTCATGTTAAGAAAGTTTGAATTCGGATCGTTTATTTTAAGAGTTGTGTTAGGCCTAATTTTCTTCATTCATGGATCGAGTAAGTTTCAAGGTGGGATGGCTCATACGGTTGGTTTCTTTGAAAGTGTAGGGCTTCCGGGGTTATTAGCTTATGTGGTTGCATCGATAGAGCTGATTGGGGGTCTTGCTCTCCTTGTCGGTATCGGGACTAGAGTTGTGTCTATTTTACTGGCTATCATTATGATGGGGGCGATTTTAACGGTAAAGCTTTCTGCAGGCTTTCAAGGTGGATATGAGTTTGACCTTGCTTTATTGGCCATGTCTATACATCTAGCAATTACGAATAAGTCCATGTATGCATTAGATAATGTCATGATTTCATATAAATTTGAGTAAGGGGTGCGGGTTGGTATGAATTTTCATCAAAAACCAAATACATTTGTAGCACAAGTTAACCTGAAGGTGGCACAGCTCCAACGGGCCATAACATTTTACAAGGAGGTACTAGGATTTCAGGTATTAAGCCAAACAGATCAAACTGCTCATTTAAGTGCTGATGGTCAAACAACCCTTGTCATGCTTGAACAAATCCAAGGAGCTATTCCGAAGACAACTCCTACCACTGGGTTGTATCACTTTGCTTTACTTTTGCCTACGCGTGCTGACTTAGCCAATATAGTCAACCACCTTCTACATAAAGGAGTTCGTTTCGCTTCATCGGATCACTTAGTTAGTGAAGCGCTGTATTTATCAGATCCAGATGGTAATGGTATTGAGATATATGCAGATCGAAATCAATCCGAATGGAATTGGAGAGGTGGAGAAGTTGAGATGACTGTTGATCCATTGGATTTTTCAGACCTCCTTGCCGAGGCAAGAGAAAAACAGTGGACAAGGCTGCCTTCTC
Organism: Alkalihalobacterium sp. TH-98; assembly: GCF_057473385.1. Classification (NCBI taxonomy): domain Bacteria; kingdom Bacillati; phylum Bacillota; class Bacilli; order Caryophanales; family Bacillaceae; genus Alkalihalobacterium; species Alkalihalobacterium sp. TH-98. The sequence goes on from NZ_JBYCKM010000033.1 coordinate 74,737, forward strand.
ATACAGTGATGGGGCATATTCATTTACACGTTTCCAATCTTGTGGAAGCCGAACAATTTTATCGGGAGGGATTGGGCTTCGATGTCGTTTGTCGCTACGGAGACCAAGCGCTTTTTATGTCTTCCGGAGGGTATCATCATCATATTGGATTAAATACTTGGGCGGGAGTTGGTGCCCCTTCACCTAAAGAAAAGCAGGTTGGATTAGACGCATTCTCCATACAGTTTCCGAATGAAGCTGCAAGAAATAAGGTAGTAGAACAGTTACGGCAAATGGGAGCTTTCGTGAGCCAAGAAGGCGAGTTCTACCAAACGAAAGATCCTTCAGGTAATCATATTAATTTAAACGTGGATTAGAATATTATGTTAAAGAAGGTTCACTTTATTCTTGCGTTAGATTGTAGTATAGTAGTAATAAGTAAGTAAACATAAAATGTACAGGCTAACATATACTAACAATATGAATGGTAAGGCATTGCATCTATTGGATGTAGTGCCTTTTCTGCAAGAGAGGTGGAAAGTCATGAACAATATTAGAGGAAAAACACTAGCGTTTGCTGTCGTTCTCTCACTACTAATTGGTGCAAGTGGTATGTATGTGTTTGTGAATGGCCTAGATGGTGAAGTTGGTGAGGAAAAGCACCCGGTCTTAGCTGAAACTGTTGATGCCAAACACGAAGAGCTAGATACGGTTACGAAGTTCCTAAGTGCTATGGAACTGATTAGCGAACGTTATATTCATGAAGTCGATGAGAAAGTGTTATTAGAAGGTGCCATTGAAGGAATGGTGAAGGCACTAGATGATCCGTATTCCGTTTATATGGATGAAGAAACAGCATCTCAATTTATGGAGTCGCTCGATTCACATTTCTCGGGTATTGGTGCTGAAGTCAATATGACGAACGGTCAAGTGACGATCGTATCACCGATGCGAGAGTCGCCAGCCGAAAAAGCTGGTTTAATGCCAAAAGATCGTATTGTAAAAATTGACGGCGAAAGTATTGAGGGACTGACATTATACGATGCGGTCTTACGAATTCGTGGTGAAAAAGGAACAGAAGTCGTATTAACGATTGATCGCCCTACGAGTTCGGAATTAATAGAGATTAGCGTTGAACGAGATGAGATCCCAATTGAATCCGTTCGTGTACAAACGATAGAGCATAAAGGTAAAACAGTTGGCGTTTTAGAAATTACGTCTTTTGCAAAAGATACGGCAGAACGCTTTGAAAAAGAATTAGCTGCTCTAGAGGATCAAGGCATGGATGGTTTAATCATTGATGTTCGAGGCAATCCAGGTGGGTTATTAAATGTAGCTGAAGAAATCGGTAAGCTTATCATTCCTCCAGGGGAGCCAATCGTTCAAATTCAAAATCGTGACGGTGAAAAAGTTCGATACATTTCTTCGCTGTCAGAAAAGAAAGACTATCCAATCATCGGATTAATCGACCAAGGAAGTGCTTCAGCTTCTGAAATTATTGCAGGTGCATTAAAAGAAGCTGGAAACTATGATCTTGTCGGGGAAACAACGTTTGGAAAAGGAACCGTTCAACAAGCGCTTCAATTAGGCGATGGCAGTGAAATCAAACTGTCCCTATTTAAGTGGTTAACGTCGGATGGGAACTTTATCAATGGTGAAGGTGTAGAGCCGACGGTTGAAGTATCTCAGCCTGAGTTTTTCTATTTGCCACCGTTAAATGTAAAAGAAGATCTAAAATATGATATGTTGAACGAGCAAGTACGAAACGCCCAACATATGTTAAAAGGGTTAGGGTTTGAGCCTGGCCGTACAGATGGTTATTTTAGTAAGCAAACGGAGCAAGCTGTTAGTGCTTTTCAGAATACAAACAATTTAGATGCTACTGGGGTTATTGATGAAGAAACGGCTGCCGCGATACATGAAGCGATTGTAGAGGCGATCCGTGATGAGAAAAATGACCGTCAGCTCCAAACAGCAATCGAGTTAATTATTAAACAAAGCGAATGATTTAAAGCAGGAAATTAATAGGCTGTTGTCGAAGTACATGTGTAGTAAAATAGACTATGCATGTACTTTTTCTTTATTCATCATGGGGAAGGAACTAGAGAAATGATTATGGATTGGTTGATTACATTACTTCAAGGTATTGGTTATGTCTTTTTACATCCTTTGTTTTATATCGGATTTTTTACGATGCTCCTGATTGGAGTAGCTCGGGTTAAACGCGAACGAAAAGATTTTCATACGAAAGTATACGATTTTCTAGATGAAACAGTCATTTCACTGCTTCCTGGAATTATAACGGGATTGGTCATTTCAATCGCAGTGATCGGTTTGGGTATCGTAGTTTCGATCGAGCTTCTAATCGCAATTACTGCGGTTTATTTAGTAGCAATTGCTACTACACAAGTACGGTGGATTTCTCCTGCTTTTGTCATTCCTATTATTATGTTTGGAATGCTTTTATTCGCATTTGGACCGTGGACTTTTTCAGCTCCACTTTTCGGGAACCTTACATTTGAATTCAGTGAAAGTTTACTAGTTTATACGGTTATTTTAATGGCGCTTCTTTTAATAGGAGAAGGCTTTCTTATTCGTACGAATGGGCATAAAAATACGTCACCGAAGTACTTGAAAAGCAAACGAGGAATGTTAGTCGGCGGTCATGAATCGAAGCGATTGTGGTTCGTTCCTGTTTTTCTCTTACTCCCAAATGGTGTTTTGCCGGGCGGTGATTTCTGGCCAGTATTAACGATTGGGGAGCAAGGCACGTACTCGATCATTCTCGTGCCGTTTCTAGTTGGTTTTCATCAGCTTATTAAGAGTTCAATGCCTGTTCCGTTTATTCAAAAGACCGGCAGCCGCGTTATTTTATTAGGAGTACTAGTTGGTTTGCTGAGTGCAGGGGCATATTTTTATCCGTACCTTGCGTTTGTTGCAGCGTCCTTAGCGCTAGCAGGCAGAGAAATAATTTGGATCCGTATGAGGCAACAAGATGAAAGAAAAACAGCACATTTCACCCCGCAAACGTCGGGTGTGATGGTCCTTGGGATCATTCCGCGTTCGCCGGCTGCAAAAATGCAGCTGCGTGTAGGGGAAGTCATTGTAAAAGTGAATGGTCAGAAAGTGAATGATCAACTTCAATTTTACGATGCGTTGCAAAGAAATTCAGCTTTTTGTAAGTTGGAAGTCAAGGATGAAGATGGTGAAATTCGCTTTGCGCAAACCGCACTTTACGATGGACAACACCATCAACTTGGTGCACTTTTATTGAAAGCTGAATATGAATTACAAAATTCAGTTGTGTAAGAAACGATTTTTTCGTCATCTTATAGTATCGGTTCAGTCATGAAAATGGCTGAATCGTTTTTTATCCGTTGATATCGGGTGTTATTGAAAAAACTATTGATAGATAAGAGAAGGGAGCTAGATACTTATGTTGAGTTACTTTATAGCGATTGGATTACCAGTTCTGTTAGTGGTAGTGGGAACAAGAATTACGTATAGTGTCATCGGTTCCTTGATTGTGACAATTATGATTATGGTCTTTGCGGTCCAAGTACATCAAATGAATTGGCTCGCCATGACCTTTGCCGCGGTTTCGTTTATAGCAGGGGTTCGAATTGCGCTGAATATGAAGAAGCGAAGTGGATAAAAGCTGTAGGGAGTGCGTCTCTCTTCAGTTTTTTTATGTGTGGATGTTTGGGTATAGCCTGAAAAGTCGCGAAGACACAGTTTGGACAATAAAAAAGGGGAAACGGACAATAAAATTTCAAAACGGACAATAAAATGAGAAACTGGACAATATATTTGAAAAACGGACAATAAAACCGTCAAACCGGACAATAAAAAGTTCAGCCCTCTTCAATATGAACGCAGGTGAGCCATCACTTATTAAAAAATTAGAAAATAATAAAGGATTTAGCTAACCAGCTAAAGAATTATAACTCAACTGAAGAAAGGAGTGGTCAATTGATTAAGAAAAACCGAACCGTCCCTGTAAAAATTCTGAAGCTTCAAGCCCTGTTAAGAAGATTACCCCACCAACACCCGAAAAGGCGTGTAGCTGAAGAAGAATTAGCGAAAAGTATAGCAGGTTATTATGGCGAAAAGTCCATAGATTATTATCTATCCTTTTTACCTCAAGAGTATATCATCTTGCATGATCTTAGACTCAGCGATAGTGAAAAACGCTATTTTCAAATCGACACCTTAATTTTGGCCCCGAATTTTTTAATTATCCTCGAAGTTAAAAATATCTCTGGCACACTAATTTTTGATCAAACATTCCATCAACTCATCCGACAAACTTCTGAAAAAGAAGAAGGTTTCCCAGATCCCATTATCCAAGTAAAGCGGCAGCAAGCTCAACTTCAAGGTTGGCTAACTCAGCATAAATTTCCCCAAGTCCCCATCACGAAATTCATCGTTATTAGCAATCCCGCCACGATTATTAAACAAGCTCCAGTCGATATCGTCATTCATGCGGCCTCTATCCCTCAAAAATTAAATTCAGTAGAAGAGAAGTATAGGCATGAAATAATGCCTCCCAAATCATTGAAAAAACTATCAACATTACTAGTCAAACAGCATCAAACAGCGGATCCTGACATTCTCGAAAGGCTAGGGATAGCAAAAGAGGATGTGCTGACGGGCGTTCATTGTTCGCGATGTGAGGAGCTTTCCATGATAAGAAAAGGGCAGGGTTGGATCTGTCCTCATTGTCATTACCACTCAACCGATGCATTCCTCTTCTCGCTAAACGACTATGCTCTTCTTTTCGCCAAAACAATTACCAATCAAGAACTACGAAACTTTCTTCAAATCCCTTCGACTTCCGTTGCCTCGAAACTACTAGCCTCTCTGAACCTCCAGCATACTGGAGAGAAAAAAGGAAGAAAATACAAATTAGAGCTCCCCCAATTGGAAGAACTCTAACTGTCGTATGCGTTTGATACGGTTGTCATTTAATGGTTCCCGGTTTGCGCTGTTTCTAGTTCTTCTTTTTAAAAAGTTAACTCCATTTTTTAAAGCGTGCCGGCTCCCGCTTACTCTTCAAAATGATGCCAATTCCAAAACGTAACTTCGTCCACCTGCACAGTCGTTACCCAAGGTTCTTCACGCAGGGCTAGAATTTCTTTTGTTGGCCCGGTAATAACGACCCCATAATGTAAAATTCCTTCAGTTTCTAAATACTGTAATCTCTCGGTAAGGTTTAAACGATTGAAAGTAATGCGATTTGCCTTGTCTTCATGAGGTTCGAGAAATGATAGTGTTTTTAAAAATTGCTCGTGTAAAATCGTTTCGTCCCCAACTTCATAGTCTGGCGAAGTCCGGCTTTCTGTAACAATCCCACCAAATAAAAAGCTTTTTTCCTCAGACCTCGATGTGAGGATCATGTCATCTTCATGCCAAATCGGATAGGACGGGAAACCGATAGGATCGAATATCACATCGCTTTGAAAAACATCATTTAATTCTGGTCCTGTATCTACAGCCAGCCAAGACAGATCAAGATCTTTTCCTTCAAACAATTGTAACACTTTATTCGTTTCATAGAGTTGATCAAAAGACAGATAAGCAGAGGCAACCGTGCCTTCAGGTAATTGTTCGAGCTGATGCCAATAAGGCTCAGCGTAAACTTCTCTAGCACTAGGATAATAGAAAATTGGTCGAGTTTGATTTTGTCTACCGTAATGACTGATTTCTGGGAAAGACATCATCGAAAATAAGAAATTGACTTTCATATCTCCAACCGTAATGGTCTCATTTCCTACTCTTTTGCGAATATCTCGGGTCGCTTCCATACGAAAGAACGTTTTAGCATTCACGCTCGTTCCTCCTAAATGTCCATCAGGTTGGGTAACGGTTAATGTATGGTCGATCACATTCCGTAATACCTCACTGCGATCGGGAGTTCCCCAGCTGTAATAAACAGCGGTGAGTATTGATGTAACAATGAGAATACCTAAGAATAGGAGGAGAGCTGTAAAGGCGGTCTGAAACCTGGCTTTCCATTTGCTACGTCTTAAGATATCTCGCTGTTTTTTATCATTGAAGCCTGTTTTAAAGGCTTCTTTTGCCGGTTTTGTTTTAGTGGTTTCTTTTGTATCCAAATGTTGTTGATAGACTTCTAGTTTTTCAATCTCGTGTTCAAATTGTTCCAATTCACTTCCTGTCAGTTCACCTTTTTCATAGGCATCGAGTTTCTTTTTAAAATCATCTGTCATCGTTATTCACGCCTTTCTGTGTGCGAATCGCTTGCCGGCCGCGAAATAGCAGGACTTTAAAGTTAGCTAGAGTCACATCCATCACAGTCGCTGCTTCTTGGTAGGACAATTCGTTAAAATCGTGAAGCAATACAGCCAGTTTTTGTTGCTCAGGCAAATGTTGAAGCAGGTTGATAATTTCCTGAATTTCTTCACTGACTACCATTTGCTCTTCCGTACTTTTTCCTCTTTGAAACAATTTCGAGAAGAAGCTTTCTTCTTTAATCACCGTTCGGTTTCGCTTGCGTTCATAATCGATAAAAGCATGATGAGCGACAGTAAACAACCACGATTTGATATTTTCACCATCATAATTTTCAACATAAAGATGCGCACGAAAAAACGTTTCTTGAACAAGATCCTCAGCCGTGTAATGATCGTGGCAAAGCGAAAGGAGAAAGCGGTAAATATGTGGAAAATACAGTTCATAGATCGAATCGATCGTTTCTTTCATTTCGCTCCTCCTTTCACTAATAACACGAATGAAACGAAATAAAGTTACAATGATATTGGAAAAAATTTTTAAAATGTAAGTATGACAATAAGGTGGCGGGAGGACTGCAGCCGTAGACCGGTTAAATGACTCTTCAAGTATCCGTGTAAAAAAGCGCCTTATGAACGAGAGACTGATAGTTTGTCCTTATTAAGTGCGTGGGCACCTTGGCTTTTGAAGCCACCGTAATCTCTTTTATTGTAAACGAATAGATGCAGGTAGGGGGGGACACTATTTTTGTAGATTTAGAGTAAGGATGATCCAAATACTATAAAATAATCGATCTAAAATGTAACTTAGAGCTTATAACTGTATAATTCTGTTAAAATATAACCTAAACACCGCTTTAGTGTTGATGTTTTCCTGAATCTGTAAAAAATTTAGCCTAAAAACGGTTTTAGTAACAATATTTTCCTAATCCTGTAAAAAAATTAACTTAAACCCCGCTTTAGCGTTGATATTTTCCTAAAGCTGTAAAAATAACAGCCTAAACACCGCTTTAGTGTCAATAATTTCCTTAAACTGTAAAAAAAACAACCTAAACATCACTTTAGCGTTGATATTTTCCTGATACTGTAAAAAAATTAACTTAAACATCGCTTTAGTACTGATATTTTCCTAATCCTGTAAAAACAACAGCCTAAACACCGCTTTAGCGTTGGTATTTTCCTTATACTGTAAAAACAACAACCTAAACACCGCTTTAGTACTGATATTTTCCTAATCCTGTAAAAACATCAACCTAAACATCGATCAAGTGTGAATACCATCCTTATAGTACATCCCGCCTCCCTCGACACCTCCTTAGATCCAATCCTACATAAATTAATAAAAACATTTTAGAGAATATACGTTCGTTAAAATTGTGTAGAAGGGGGGGCTGTGTGTTATAATGAAAACATTGAAAAATAGAACGAAATCGTTTTTATATACAGCCAGAAGTACGTTCACTCTTAATAAAATGACGAAAAAGCGACCGGTGCTGCCACCCGCACGAATAGCGGGTAGAGCGCACTTTTGTGAATAGAAGGAGGAGCCAGGCGATGGAGCACAGTTTTGAGTTAGTCTCTCAATATCAACCACAAGGGGATCAGCCAGCAGCGATCAAAGAGCTTGTGAAAGGCGTTGAAGAAGGAAAGGTTCACCAAACGCTGTTAGGAGCTACAGGGACAGGGAAAACATTTACGATCTCCAACTTAATTAAAGAAGTCAATAAACCGACATTAGTTATTGCCCATAATAAAACGTTAGCAGGACAGCTGTACAGTGAGTTTAAAGAGTTTTTCCCAAACAATGCGGTTGAGTATTTCGTGAGTTACTATGACTACTATCAGCCCGAAGCGTATGTTCCTCAATCCGATACGTATATTGAAAAAGATGCCAGTATTAATGATGAAATCGATAAACTGCGCCACTCTGCGACAAGTTCACTTTTTGAACGAAAAGATGTCATTATTATTGCGAGTGTTTCGTGTATTTACGGTTTAGGTTCGCCGGAAGAGTACCGGGATCTTGTCGTTTCCCTTCGAACGGGGATGGAGAAGGAACGTAACGAGCTATTGCGAGATCTAGTCGACATTCAATATGACCGCAATGATATTAACTTTACTCGTGGTACGTTTCGTGTCCGCGGTGACGTCGTTGAAATCTTTCCGGCTTCCCGTGACGAGCAGTGTATTCGTGTGGAGTTTTTTGGAGATGAAATTGAACGAATTACAGAAGTCGATGCGTTGACAGGTGAAATAAAAGGTGAGCGAAATCATGTGGCGATCTTCCCAGCGTCCCACTTCGTTACACGTGAAGAAAAACTAAACCGTGCGATTGTGAACATTGAAGCTGAATTGGAAGAACGCTTGAAAGAAATGAACGAAAACGGAAAATTACTTGAAGCTCAACGTCTCGAACAGCGGACGCGCTATGATCTTGAAATGATGCGGGAAATGGGCTTCTGTTCAGGGATTGAAAATTACTCAAGACATTTAACATTCCGAAAAGAAGGCGACACACCGTACACCTTACTGGACTTCTTTCCAGAGGATTATTTAATTGTCGTTGATGAGTCTCATGTAACGTTACCGCAGATCCGTGGGATGTATAACGGGGACCGTGCGAGAAAGCAAGTACTCGTAGACCACGGCTTTAGATTACCGTCTGCCCTCGATAACCGGCCGCTGCAATTTGAAGAATTCGAAGGAAAAACAAATCAAATTGTCTATGTTTCAGCAACACCAGGACCGTATGAATTAGAAAAAACACCACAAGTTGTCCAACAAATTATTCGTCCGACAGGCTTGCTTGATCCTACGATCGAAGTACGTCCAATCGAGGGTCAAATTGATGACTTAATCGGAGAAATCAATGAACGTGTCGCTCGGAAAGAACGAGTACTCGTTACGACGTTAACGAAGAAAATGTCTGAGGACTTGACCGATTATTTAAAAGAAATCGGAATTCGTGTACAGTACATGCATTCTGAAGTAAAAACGTTGGAACGGCTCGAAATTGTTCGACAGCTTCGAATAGGAACGTACGATGTGCTAGTCGGGATTAACTTATTAAGGGAAGGTCTCGATATTCCTGAGGTTTCGCTCGTGACGATTTTGGATGCAGATAAAGAAGGCTTTTTACGTGCCGAGCGGTCTCTCATTCAGACCATCGGACGTGCAGCGCGTAATGTGCATGGTCATGTCATCATGTACGCGGATAAAATGACCAAATCGATGAAGATCGCTATTGATGAGACGAACCGCCGCCGCAAAATCCAAGAAGAATATAATGAAATGCATGGCATAACGCCAATGACGATACAAAAGAAAATTCCTGACGTTATTCAAGCTACGTACGCTGCAGAAGCAGATGCAACGTATACGGCTGTAATACCAACGGGTAAGATGAGCAAAAAAGATCGCCACGCGATGATCGAACGAATGGAAAAAGAAATGAAAGAAGCAGCGAAAGACTTAAACTTCGAACGTGCAGCAGAATTGCGTGATTTAATTTTAGAGCTAAAAGCGGAAGGATGAAGGTAAGATGGCACTCGAAAAGATCATCGTTAAAGGAGCACGTTCCCACAATCTAAAAAATATCGATGTAACGATTCCGAGAAATAAATTAGTTGTATTTACAGGACTTTCAGGATCGGGAAAGTCATCGCTTGCGTTTGATACGATTTATGCGGAAGGCCAACGCCGCTATGTCGAGTCGTTGTCCGCGTATGCCCGTCAATTCCTTGGACAAATGGACAAGCCTGACGTCGATGCAATTGAAGGGTTATCACCTGCGATTTCGATTGATCAGAAGACGACGAGTCGGAACCCGCGTTCAACGGTCGGTACAGTTACGGAGATCTATGATTATTTACGTCTTCTTTTTGCGCGAATTGGCCGTCCGATTTGTCCGAAGCACGGCGTTGAAATTAGTTCACAAACGGTGCAGCAAATGGTTGACCGCATTATGCAGTACCCGGAACGCACGAAGATGCAAATCTTAGCACCGATCGTGTCTGGACGTAAAGGCGAGCACGTGAAAGTGTTAGAAGATATTAAGAAACAAGGGTATGTCCGTATACGTGTCAATGGGGAGATGCGTGAAGTCGCTGAAGACATTGAACTGGAGAAAAATAAAAAGCACAGTATTGAGGTTGTCATTGACCGGATTGTCATGAAGGAAGGAATTGCACCGCGTTTAACCGATTCAATCGAAACCGCTCTAGGCCTAGGGGACGGCCGTGTTCTTGTCGACGTGATGGGTGAAGAAGAACTTTTATTCAGTCAGCATCACGCGTGTCCGCATTGTGGATTTTCCATTCCTGAGCTTGAGCCGCGGATGTTTTCTTTTAATAGTCCATATGGTGCTTGTCCTACGTGTGATGGTTTAGGTACGAAGTTAGAAGTAGACTTAGATCTCGTCATTCCGGATCGTTCTAGATCATTAAATGAGCATGCGATTGCTCCGTGGGAACCGACGAGCTCACAATATTACCCGCAGCTGTTGAAGTCAGTGTGTGATCATTACGGAATCGATATGGATCTCCCGGTGGAGCAAATTCCTGAGTCGTTATTAAACAAAGTGTTATATGGTAGTGGAACGGAAAAAATCTATTTCCGCTATGAAAATGAGTTTGGACAAATTCGAGAAAATGACATTTTATTTGAAGGGGTATTAAATAATATTGCCCGTCGTTATCATGAAACGTCCTCTGATTATATTCGTGAACAAATGGAAGGGTATATGGCGCAACACCATTGCCCGAAATGTAAAGGAAATCGCCTCAAGAAAGAAAGTCTATCGGTTTTAATCGGTGGAAATCACATTGGAGAAGTGACGGCTCTGTCTGTTAAAGACGCGAAAGCTCTTTTTGATGAGCTGAAGCTGACAGATAAAGAAATTGCCATTGCTCGTCTTATTTTAAAAGAAATTAATGAGCGTCTCGGGTTCCTCATTAATGTGGGTCTCGATTACTTGTCGCTGCAACGTGCGGCTGGTACGTTGTCTGGCGGTGAAGCGCAGCGGATTCGTTTAGCGACTCAAATTGGTTCGTCCTTGATGGGTGTCTTATACATTCTCGATGAGCCGTCCATTGGTTTACACCAACGGGACAATGACCGCTTAATTGAAACGTTGAAGCATATGCGGAATTTAGGGAATACGTTAATCGTTGTAGAACATGACGAAGATACGATGCTTGCGGCAGACTACATTATTGATATTGGACCTGGAGCTGGAGTGCACGGTGGAATGATTACGGCGAAGGGGACGCCTAAGGAAATTATGGAGGACCCGAATTCCTTAACCGGTGAATATTTATCCGGGAAGAAATTCATCCCGCTTCCAACTGAGCGACGAAAATCGGATGGACGCAAGCTGACAATTAAAGCAGCCAATGAAAACAATTTACAAAAAGTGAATGTCGATATTCCGATCGGTGTGTTTGTTGCTGTAACGGGTGTTTCTGGTTCAGGGAAAAGTACACTTATTAATGAAATTTTATATAAATCACTCGCTCAAAAATTGCATAGAGCGAAAGACAAGCCAGGGTCGCATAAAGAAATTACGGGTCTTGAGCATGTGGATAAAGTGATCGATATCGACCAGTCGCCAATCGGTCGTACGCCTCGATCAAATCCGGCGACGTATACAGGGGTATTTGATGATATTCGCGATGTCTTTGCCTTAACGAATGAAGCGAAAGTACGTGGCTATAAAAAGGGTCGCTTTAGTTTTAACGTAAAAGGCGGTCGCTGTGAAGCTTGCCGCGGTGATGGAATTATTAAAATTGAGATGCATTTCTTACCGGATGTGTATGTGCCTTGTGAAGTTTGTCATGGCAAGCGATATAACCGTGAAACGCTAGATATAACGTATAAAGGAAAGACGATTGCTGACGTACTGGAAATGACAGTCGAGGATGGTCTTGAATTCTTTGCGAACATCCCGAAAATCAAACGGAAGATCGAAACATTAGCGGATGTCGGTCTCGGCTACATGAGGTTAGGTCAGCCAGCGACTACGTTATCGGGTGGAGAAGCGCAACGTGTCAAACTCGCTTCCCAGTTACACAAACGGTCGACAGGAAAGACGCTCTATATTTTAGATGAGCCAACGACCGGTCTTCACGTTCACGATATTGACCGATTATTAAAAGTGTTGCAGCGATTAGTCGATAACGGGGATACCGTTCTTGTGATTGAGCATAATTTAGATGTCATAAAGACGGTGGACCACATCATTGACTTAGGACCAGAGGGTGGCGATAAAGGTGGTCAAATCGTCGCAACTGGAACACCAGAAGAGGTTTCCACGGTGAAAGGTTCATATACCGGTCATTATTTAAAGCCGATTTTGGAGCGAGATCTACAGCGCATGGAAGATCGAGTGAAAGAAAAAGAACTTCTGAAAAAGTAATAACATAAAGCCGTAATAAACAAAATATTTTAGTAGGGCAAAGCGTGTGGAATCGAAATTTCACACGCTTTCACTGTACAGGATGAGTAAACAACTTGCCTTTAAAAACTAAATGTAAAGCGACTATACAAATGGAAAAAACAGAGGAGAGTGCTATGGCCGATAGTCTGTTTAACTCAACTTCTCTTATTATTCGTGCTCTAAGTATCAATCGAATGAATAAAAGTCTCAAGATAAGGAGATTTCAAGAATATTTTTAGAGATTTTTAATTAATTTGTAACTTTTTTGTTCATAGGACGTATGTATTATTGAGTTGTGAAAAGATTTCCATAGAGGAGAGGTTCTAAATGGAAGAGCGTAAAATGATCTTAAAAATGATTGAGGACGGCAAAATTACAGCAGAAGAAGGATTGAAGTTATTAAATGCGCTTCAGCAAGACGAGCCAAAAGAGACGAAGGAGCAGAAAACGGAGGAAAAGCAACAAACGGCCTTATCTAAGCTTGTGGATTGGGACAGTAAACGTCAATCGCGTCGTACGTATCGTCAAACGTCAGGTGCCAGCATTTTAACAGGCATTATTGAAAATGCGATTCAAAAAATTAAGGATTTAGATCTAGATTTTAATTTTGGCCCTTATATTGAAATTGAACATATTTTTCACCATAAACACTTTACTGGAAAAGAACTAGATTTCTCATTAGAAAATGGTTCAGTAACATTAATTCCATGGGAAGAGCAAGATATTCGTGTCGAGTGTAAAGCGAAAGTTTACCGCGCTCGTGATGCCGAAGAAGGCAGACAAACGTTTCTGCAAGAAACGGTTTTTGAAGGAAGAGAAGATCGCGTCAAGTTTTATTCTAAAGTTAAGACGATCAAAATTCAGGCCACTTGCTATATTCCGAGAGAATACTATGATTCAGTCAAGGTCTATACGTTTAATGGGCATATTAAAGGGGAAAATCTTCAAGGAGGCAAGCTGGAGACGAAAGTCGTTAACGGAAGCGTCCACCTTTTAGATGTAGAAAGTAAAAAGCTTTACGCGGAAACGGTGAATGGACCAGTTGACATTTCAGCCATCCATAATGAATGGTGCGAAGTGAAGACGATGAACGGTGCGATTACGTTAGAAGGCAAAAACATTGACGTCAGTGTGGAAACGGTCAATGGAGCAATCCACTATCGACTCGATGAAGTGGCTGAACCGTGTTACGCAGATTTAAAGGCAACGACAGGAAGTATCGATGTTTCGTTACCTGACGCCCTTCGCGTAGAAGGGAAGCTTGAAACGAATGTTGGCGGGTTTACGTGTGATTTAAATGGACTGGAGATTGTTGAAGAGAAAAAAGATTTCGTTCAAAAGACACTTTCATTTATTGCAAACAAAGAATGTTCTCCACGTTTTAAATTAGAAGCAGAAACCAATACAGGATCTATTCAAATTGAGCAACGCTCGTAAAAATGCGAGGTGAAAAATCATGCAAAAAAGACTGTTTCGAACCGTTCATGATCGAAAGCTAGCTGGCGTATGCGGTGGTCTGGCTGCCTATTTTGGAATTGACCCGTCTCTCGTTCGCGTTCTATTTATCATTCTTTTCTTCATCACCGCAGGATTTCCACTGCTACTCGGTTATATAGCAGCGGCTTTCGTTATTCCGAATGAAGGAGATCTTGTGGATTGATGGGATGGATCATACACTTACTTGTCAATAGCATCACGCTGATTATTGTTGCCCACTTCTTCGGGCAGTTTCATATCGCTGGCTTTGGAGCAGCATTCTTTGCCAGTATCATTCTTTCGATTTTAAATTTTATCGTCCGGCCGATCCTCGTTATTCTGACATTACCGGTTACGATTATAACCTTAGGATTTTTCCTATTTGTGATTAATGCAATTACGCTAAAATTAACCGCTGCCTTCATGGGGTCTTCGTTTGTGATTGACGGCTTCGGAATGGCCATTTTAGCAGCCATTATCATTACAATCCTCAATACACTTATTCAAAAGATGATTGTGGAACCATTAAAGAAATCGTAATCAAACCTACTACTATCTACCATAAAGCACTGAAACGATGATTTACCATTGTTCAGTGCTTTTTCGTCTGCAAGGAAAAAACCTAAAGGGTAGGGGGATTTTAAGATAGCCCCCCGTGTTCGTGTTACAGGCATTTTTATTTACAATACAAAAATTTCCTTATAACATAGTGGTTGTGCATTTCGAACATAAAAAAATAGTACTTTTCTCAAAGATGGTTGCTCTTTGCTTTTGGGCGTTCTCCCGCGGAAGCTTTGCTCTTTAGCCATTTTTATAAGATCCACTCCTCCTATCCTTCTACTTCGATTGCCTGGTCTTTTTTCTTCAGTACTTTTAAGGTTATAATGTGTAAGTAATGTTGATGTATAGGATGGAGGATAATCGGATGGCAAAAGTTACTGCAAATGATTTGATAGAAAATTTTCAGTTAGAGCTTATTAGTGGAGAGGAAGGCATTTATCGGCCGATCGCAACGAGTGATATTTCCCGGCCTGGTATTGAAATGGCTGGTTTTTTTACATATTACCCGGCAAACCGTCTTCAGTTGCTTGGTCGAACGGAGCTTTCGTTTTTTCAACAATTAAGTGAAATTGATAAGAAAGAGCGGATGCTTAAGCTTTGCACATATGACACTCCAGGTATTATTATTTCTAGAGGACTAGAAGTTCCGGCTCAGCTTGTTGCTGCTTCTGAAGAAAAAGGAGTGCCCATTTTACGGTCACCTGTAACGACAACGCGCTTAAGTAGTAGGCTGACGAACTATTTAGAAAGTAAACTCGCTCCGATGACGGCAATTCATGGTGTGCTAGTTGACATCTATGGAATAGGTGTACTGATTATGGGAGCTAGTGGTGTCGGTAAAAGTGAAACGGCACTTGATCTCGTTCGCCGTGGCCATCGTCTTGTTGCGGATGACTCAGTGGAAATTCGCCAAGAACATGAAGATACGTTAATTGGTCGTTCACCGGAATTGATTAAACATCTGCTTGAAATTCGTGGGTTAGGGATTATTAATGTCATGACTCTTTTTGGAGCTGGGGCGATTCGTCCGTTTAAACGGATAGCACTCGTTATTAATCTAGAGTTATGGGATCAAAAGAAAGCTTACGATCGCTTGGGCTTGGAAGAAGATACTTTAAAAATTATTGATGTAGATGTGCCGAAATTGACGGTTCCCGTTCGTCCTGGTCGTAACTTAGCGGTTATTATAGAGGTTGCAGCGATGAACTTCCGATTAAAGCGTCTTGGCATTAATGCGGCACAAGAATTTTCTGAGCGTCTAACGGATGTGATTGAAGAAGGAGATAGAGACGACTATTTATAGAGGCTGTTGAAGAGGATATTCAAAAAGTGCGGGAAAAATCTCCGGCGGTAGAAGACCTTCGACTAAGAGCCCCACGTCCTGTGGGAACGTCGAAGTCACCACATCCTGTGGTAGCTCGTTGGTTTGTTGCTGTGTTCCTCACGTATTAATAGCATACGCTGTGGTACTCGCAACTGCACGACCTCGAACTTCTTGGATCTTTTTGTCCACCTTTTTGAACACGCACTTGAATTTAAAAAAATCTTATGAAGTCGAACTTAAAATTAAGTAAGAGGTGAAATTATGGAGGAAACGATTCAACCTTTAAGTAGAATTGCGTTTGAATTAGGTCCGATCACGGTTTATTGGTATGGACTTTTGATTGGATTGGGGGTAGTTGTAGGTTTTTTAATCGCTACTCGTGAAACAGAAAAGCGTGGGCTGCCGAAAGACACGTTTACGGATCTATTAATTTGGGCTTTACCCATTGCGATTATTTCCGCGCGGATTTACTATGTTATTTTCCGCTGGGAGCATTACGTAGATGACCCGTTAAAAGCGTTTGCGATTTGGGAAGGTGGTTTAGCGATCCACGGTGGACTCATTGGTGGTGTCGCGACGGCTATCGTTTTTGCAAGGAGAAGAGGGATTTCTTTCTGGAAAATTCTTGATATTGCTGCGCCGAGTATCATTATTGCACAAGCGATCGGCCGCTGGGGAAATTTTATGAATCAAGAAGTGTACGGTGGTCCAGTATCACGCGAGTTTCTTGAAAGTTTAATGCTCCCACAGTTTATTATTAATCAAATGTATATTAATGACCCTATTCATGGGTTAGGGTATTATCATCCAACCTTCTTATATGAGTCAATCTGGAATATTTTAGGTTTTGCTCTATTAATATGGTTACGTCGTGTCAATTTAAAGCAAGGGGAAATTTTCCTGAGCTATGTCATTTGGTATTCTGTCGGACGCTTCTTTATTGAAGGTATGCGTTTAGACAACTTAATGATTGGTGACTTTTTACGTACAGCGCAGATTGTATCAATCATTTTAATTGTTGGTGCTGTGATTATATGGATTTATCGTCGGAAGACAGGTCTAGCTTCAATAAATTATTTAGATGAAGAAACGGCTGGAAAACCAACAGCTGGCCAATCAAAAGCAAAAAAGAAAAAGAAGAAGTAAGGTCTTGTTCGGAGAGGAGCTCAAGGTGGGAATACTAAAGCGGGGATTAATGGTAGGATTACAAACAACTTGGACATTAGGGAAAATCATCTTCCCAATCACGCTAATCATTACGATTCTCGGCTATACCCCAGTCCTTGAGTGGCTAGCCCGATTGTTGGCACCTGTCATGGGGTGGATTGGATTGCCTGGGGAAGCGGCCATCCCGTTAATTTTAGGGAATGTGTTGAATTTATATGCCGCGATCGGTGCGATTTTAACGATGGAGCTGACGGTCAAGGAAGTTTTTATTTTAGCGGTTATGCTTTCCTTCTCTCACAATCTATTTGTCGAGTCAGCGGTAGCTGCAAAGGTTGGGATCCGGATATCCGTCGTATTGGCGGTCCGATTAGGTTTAGCGTTTTTCTCAGCTTGGGTCATTCATCTGTTTTGGCAGGGTGGAAGTGAAATCGCTCAATACGGCTTTGTTTCTTTGGGGAAAGAAGCGGAAGTATCAGGTTGGCTGGCCATCGTTTGGAAAGGAATTGAAAGTGCAACAATCGGAATTGCTCAATTGGCACTTATCGTCATTCCACTGATGGTTTTTATTCAAATTATGAAAGAATTAAATTGGTTAAAGGTGTTTTCGAAATGGATGTCCCCGTTTACGAAGATGCTTGGAATCCGTGAAAACACTTCGACGACGCTTGCCTCTGGCTTATTCTTCGGGTTAGCGTTTGGAGCAGGGGTTATGATCCAAGCAGTAAAAGAAGACGGAGTGAAAAAGAAAGATTTATATTTAGTATTTATTTTTCTCGTCGCTTGTCACGCTGTCATCGAAGATACGCTCATATTTATTCCATTGGGCATTCCCATATGGCCTTTGCTGATTATCCGTATTGTTACAGCGATCGTTTTAACGATGGTGATCGCCTTTATTTGGAACCGCTATGAGAAAAAGCAACAGCAAAAGCAGCAAGTCACAGGAAAGGAAGCTGTAAATGAAAATTGATACACTACTATTTGATCTCGACGGAACGTTAATTAATACGAATGATTTAATTATTTCATCCTTTTTGCATACACTTGAGCATTATTTCCCAGGGAAATATACTCGTGAAAAGGTGATCGAATTTATCGGACCACCTCTTGTTGACAGTTTTAAAGGCATTGATGCTGAACGTGTCGAAGAAATGATTACGATGTATCGTGAACACAACTTATCTAATCATGACTTGCTAATTAAGGAATATGAAGGTGTGTTTGAAACGATCGAACGCTTGCATAAAGAAGGATTTAAGCTAGCGGTTGTAACGACGAAAATGAAGAACACTGCCATTCGCGGGTTAGAAGTCACAGGCCTTGATCGTTTTTTTGAAGTGATTGTAGCGATTGATGATGTTGAAAAAGTTAAGCCAGATCCTGAACCGCTCGAAAAAGCGATGAAAGCACTAAACTCAACGGCTGAAACGACAATTATGGTTGGGGACAGCCAGTATGATATTTTAGGTGGAAAAAACACGGGTACGACGACGGCTGCTGTTGCTTGGTCCATTAAAGGTGAAGCATTTATTCGTTCGTATGAACCGGATTATGTATTAGAAGATATGAGAGATTTATTGAAAATCGTTGGAGTGGAGTAAATGTGAGAAAGACGAAACGGTATCCCGTCGAAGGTAGTAATTCGCTTTGCCAAATTTATAAGACAGTTCCTTTTTGGAAAGTAGCGAAAAGCTTTGTCGTTATTCAATTGGCTCGTTATACACCGTATATCGGCTTAAAAAATTGGATGTACCGGAAGTTTCTTAAGATGAAAGTCGGTGACCAAACGGCAGTGGCGTTAATGGTCATGATGGACGTTATGTTTCCTGAGAAAATTTCCATTGGGCGCAATTCAATCATCGGCTATAACACGACGATCCTTGCGCATGAGTATTTGATTAAGGAATATCGTCTCGGTGATGTGATCATTGGGGATGAAGTGATGATCGGTGCTAACTCGACGATATTACCAGGTGTAACGATCGGCGACGGCGCGATAGTATCGGCGGGCACGCTCGTACATCAGGATGTTCCTGCCGGCAGCTTTGTCGGCGGAAATCCAATGCGCGTCATCTACACGAAAGAAGAGATGGACGAGCGCAATAACGTTCACTTTATGGAGTAATAAAAAAAGAACGCGGTGCCAGGTACCTTTACCACTGTACAGTGGTAAAGGTACCTGGCACCGTTTTGGTATTAGGGGACTGAGAGGCTCTTATTTGCCAATCTTCATTGAAAAAAGCTTCAAAGTTTAGTCAATAAGGGCTTTTCAATGCCCTAAGTTTTAATAAAATACCTTTGTAACGCAAATAAGGTCTTCTGAGTCCGCATAATTCATCAAAAAGTGAAAAGAGTTGCTGTTAGAAGCTCTTTTTATTCAATATGGTAGTATCCAACGTAGATTTCATCAATTTCGTGCCGAGTGAACCACTTATTGCAGTAATCTAGTATGAATTAACCGCATTATTTTAGTTGGTTCGGTTAATCTAGTGTTGTTATCGTCCGCTTTCACTAGTTTATTGTCGGAATTCGATATTTTATTGTCCGATTTTTAATTTTATTGTCCAATTTGAAAGATTTATTGTCGGAATTCAACTTTTTATTTGCCAAACTGTGTCAACAACAACAAGATCTCGACTAACCTCCAAAACCCTCGATCTATCCACCATCGCCTGAATTTTTGAACATTTTGTAGCATTACTGTTCCTTTCTTTTCCAACAGTGTTACTATAGTGGTATAAATACTTTAAGAATAGTTATGGCTATTGCTGCCGGCATATGTTTTAAACGTCATTTTTTAGCCAAATTAAGGTGGAGAAATACTGCTCATATTGGTTGACGATTGTAGTAGATGCGTGTAAACTACTATGTAATATCCTTTATCTTGTTAGTACATTAGCGAACTAAAGCGTTGAACTTTTAGCAAAATGCTAAACCGCACACAGCATTATAGTGAAGCGCTTGTGGTGTGCGTACATATAGCATCGAACAAAAGCATTTACCAAAACCAACATCCGCTAAATTGTACTAAGCAATGTACTGAATCGTACTAAAGTATGGAGAGTGAAAACATGTCAAAACCATTTATGTTCGAAAAACCGATTGGGATGAGAGACACGTTACCGGAATTATTTGAAACGAAGCAACGTATTGCAAATGATATAAATGAAGAAGTATCTCGTTGGGGGTATCGTGCCATTCAAACCCCAACGCTAGAATATTACGAAACCGTAGGAGAAGCTTCAGCGATCCTGGATCAACAACTATTCAAATTACTCGATCAAGACGGAAACACATTAGTCCTTAGACCGGATATGACGGCACCGATAGCTCGTCTTGCCGCTTCAAGCTTAAAAAATGAAGCCTATCCATTACGCCTTTCCTATCATACAAACTTATACCGCTCCCAGCAGCGCGAAGGCGGAAAACCTGCTGAATTTGAACAAATCGGCGTTGAGCTCGTCGGAGATGGAACATCAAGTGCGGATGCAGAAGTAATCGCACTTATGATCTCTACACTACGCAAGGCTGGGGTAGAAAACTTCCAAGTGGCGATCGGCCATATTGGCTACGTAAATGCACTATTGCTTGAAGTCGTTGGTAATGAAGAGCGTGCCAATGTGTTAAGACGTTATTTATATGAAAAAAATTATGTTGGCTATCGTCAGCATGTAAAAAGCTTGCCGTTATCATCGATCGATAAAAGCCGTCTCCTAGACTTATTGAAACTACGCGGTGGCAGTGAAAAAATTCAAGCCGCATCCGAATTAGTTCAAAGTGAAGCAGGCGAAAAAGCCCTGCAAGACTTATCCAAGCTTTGGGAAGCATTAGAATGCTACGGTGTGACAGAATTTTTAAAAATCGACTTAAACCTCGTCATGCATATGAGCTACTACACAGGCGTTGTCTTTGAGGGATACGGCAGTCGTTTAGGTGTTCCACTTGGAAGTGGCGGGCGCTATGATGAGCTACTGGCCAACTTTGACCGTCCAGCCCAAGCGACAGGCTTTGGTATTCGACTTGATTTACTCGTTGAAGCAATTGGGACGAAGAAAGAGTTAACGCCGCAAACGTGCATCATTTTTAGTAATGAGCGTAGAAAAGAAGCGATCGACCTTGCGACGGAGAAAAGAGAGCAAGGTGCCGCTGTTATTCTGCAAGACTTAGCGGGAATTAAAGATGTCGATGTTTTATCTGAGCAATTTGCAGACGTCATTTATTGTATTGGCAAAGCAAAGAATGGAGGTGCTAATGATGAGTGAGTGGTTAACGGTAGCTATGCCTAAAGGGCGTATTTTTGAAGAAGCAGCAGATTTACTAAGAAAAGCTGGGTATGCATTGCCAGCAGAGTTCGACGACTCGCGTAAATTAATCGTTGATGCACCAGATGCAAAGATGCGCTTCATTCTCGCAAAGCCGATGGATGTACCGACGTATGTGGAACACGGAGTAGCAGACGTTGGTGTAGCCGGAAAAGATACGATGCTAGAAGAAGAACGAGATGTCTATGAAGTTCTCGATTTAAAAATAAGCGAATGTTATTTAGCGGTAGCTGGACTACCAACGTATGAGAAGCAAAATGAGATTGCACCGAAAGTCGCTTCAAAATATCCGAATGTTGCGATTCGTTATTTTAAAGAACAAGGTGAGCAAGTCGAAGTGATTAAACTAAATGGATCGATTGAGCTAGCGCCTCTCGTTGGTTTAGCCGATCGCATTGTCGATATCGTCTCAACAGGTCGGACGTTAAAAGAAAATGGCCTCGTTGAATTAGAAAAAATTATGGACATTACGTCTCGTCTGATCGTAAATCCAGTCAGTTATCGAATGAAAGATGAATGGATTGATGATTTGGTCGAACGTTTGGCTAAAGTCATTGAGGGGGAAGACGAATGAAAATTATAAAGGTAACGAAAAACGTCTCTCTTAAGCGAACAATTGAAGCAGGAACAGAAACGCAACAGCAAGCAGTAACCCAAATTATTGAAAAAGTAAAAGCCTACGGTGATGAAGCAGTAGCTGCACTTACCGAAAAATTCGACGGTGTTCGCCTTCAGTCATTTGCCGTGACAAAAGAAGAAATTGAAAAAGCATATGAAGAAGTAGAAGACGAGGCTCTAGCTGCAATCCGTGAAGCGATTGAAAATATTCGTGATTTCCATGCTCGACAAAAAAGAGAAACATGGATTACGACAAAAGAAGATGGAACGATGCTCGGTCAAAAAGTCACCCCGCTTGATTCGGTCGGGGTGTATGTGCCAGGCGGGCGGGCCGCTTATCCTTCTTCGATTATGATGAATGTCATTCCGGCTCAAGTCGCTGGAGTCGAGCGCATCGTGATGGTCTCGCCCCCGCAAGCGAATGGGTCGTGGCCCGCAGGTGTTCTTGTGACGGCCAATGAGCTTGGCGTGATAGAAATGTATAAAGTCGGCGGTGCTCAAGCGGTTGCCGCGTTAGCTTATGGCACCGAAACGATCGCACCGATTGATAAAATCGTCGGTCCCGGAAACATTTATGTGGCTCTCGCGAAACGAGCAGTGTTTGGACAAGTCGATATCGATATGATTGCCGGTCCGAGTGAAATTGTTGTATTAGCGGATGAAAAAGCGAACCCTATTTTTATAGCAGCAGATCTACTATCGCAAGCGGAGCATGATCCGATGGCTTCGGCCATTCTTGTCACACCTTGTGAGAAGCTTGCGCAAAAAGTCGCCGATGAAGTCGCTGTGCAACTTGAAACGTTACCGAAAAAAGACATTGCCGAGGCGTCGATCCAAGATTACGGAGCGATTTATGTGACGCAAGATTTAGCGGAAGCGATTGATGTCGTTAACCAGCTAGCACCTGAACATCTTGAAGTGCTAACTGAAGAGCCACTTACTTTATTAGGGAAAATTAAGCATGCAGGAGCGATTTTTCTTGGCCCTTACAGCTCAGAGCCTGTAGGCGACTACTTTGCAGGGCCCAATCACGTGTTACCAACGAACGGAACAGCCCGTTTTTCAAGCCCGTTAAATGTGGATGATTTTACTAAAAAATCGAGCATTATTTATTATAGTCAAGCAGCACTGCAAGCCAATGGTAAAAAAATAACAACACTTGCTCGTCTTGAAGGATTAGAAGCCCACGCACGAGCTATTGATAAGCGACTAGAGGAGGAAAAGTAAAATGGAACGTACAGCTAGTATTGAACGAAACACAGGTGAAACACAAATTAAACTACAGTTTTCAATTGATGGAGAAGGAAAATCTGATCTAAATACAAACGTTCCTTTTATGACTCATATGCTTGATTTATTCACGAAGCACGGTCACTTTGATTTAACCGTTGATGCCAATGGTGATGTAGAAGTGGATGATCACCACACAACAGAGGACATCGGGATTTGCTTAGGAATTGCCCTTAAAGATGCATTAGGAGATAAAAAAGGCATTAAGCGTTACGGAAACGCGTTTGTCCCGATGGATGAAACGTTAGCTCAAGTCGTTGTTGATTTAAGTAACCGCCCACATCTTGAATTTCGTGCTGAATTCCCAAGTCAAAAAGTCGGTACATTCGACACTGAATTAGTCCATGAATTTTTATGGAAGCTTGCACTTGAAGCACGTATGAATTTACATGTCATTGTTCATTATGGCCACAACACACACCACATGATTGAAGCGGTCTTTAAAGCGTTAGCGAGAGCTCTAGATGAAGCGACACAAATTGACGAGCGCGCTAAAGGAAGAATTCCGTCGACGAAAGGAATGTTATAAATGATCGGTGTCATTGACTATGGGATGGGGAACTTACATAGCGTAAGTAAGGCGCTTGAACGTTTAAATAAAGATTATTTTGTCTCTGAAAAAGTAGAGGAGCTTCAAAAAGCAGACGGTCTCATTTTACCTGGGGTTGGTTCCTTCCGTGATGCGATGGAGATTCTAAAAAAAGATGGTTTGGCTGACTTTGTGATCGAGTGGGCCAACACCGGTAAGCCGTTACTCGGCATTTGCTTAGGCATGCAGCTTTTATTTGAAGAAAGTGAAGAAAACGGGGAAACAAAAGGGTTAAATCTTTTACCTGGTGCCGTGCGTAGGTTTCCTGGTGTAACGGACGAAGGAGAAGCGTACAAAGTACCGCATATGGGCTGGAATCAGCTGGAGTTTCATCAGCCAGATCACCCGATATTAAAAGACGTTGAGAACGGTCACGTCTATTTTGTTCACTCATACGTCGTTCGTACAGACGATAAAGAAGTGTTGATTGCTAGCAGCGAGTATGACGGGGAAGTACCTGCTGTAGTCGGTAGAAATAATATTATGGGAACGCAATTTCACCCAGAAAAGAGTAGTTCAATCGGAATGAGTATTCTTGCAAATTATGTGAAACTGGTAGAGGGGGGCCTATCAAATGAGTAAAGTAACGTTATATCCTGCAATAGATATGCGTGGCGGAAAATGTGTCCGCCTGATCCAAGGAGATTATGACCAGGAAACGGTATATGGCGACTCGCCGTTTGAGATGGCTAAAACATTTGCTGAAGCTGGGGCTGAGTGGATTCATATGGTCGACCTTGATGGAGCAAAGGCAAAGAAACCAGTTAATTTTGAGTACGTTCTTCGAGTAGCCAAAGAGTTAAATGTAAACGTACAAATCGGTGGCGGTATTCGTACAAAGGAAGATGTTGCTTTTTATCTAGATCAAGGCGTTGACCGTGTCATTCTCGGAAGCGTTGCTGTGAACGACCCTGATTTTACAAAAGAAATGCTAGCTACATATGGCGGTGAGAAAATTGCGATCGGTCTCGATGCTCGTGATGGGTATGTTGCAACAGAAGGCTGGCTCGAAACGTCTCAAGTCAAAGCAGAAGCACTCGGGAAAGAAATGGCTGACTTCGGTGCAGAAGTATTTATTTTTACTGATATTTCTCGCGATGGAATGCTATCAGGTCCAAACGTAGAGGCATGTCGCTCACTAGCAAAGGCAACTGGAAAAGAAGTCATAGTTTCCGGCGGTGTCAGCCAATTAGCGGATTTAACAGAAGTGAAGCCTTATGCTGCTGAAGGCGTTCGTGGTGTCATTATCGGTAAAGCACTGTATACGAACCAATTCACGCTGGCGCAAGCGTTAAGTGAGGTGGAATAAGATGTTGACAAAACGAATTATTCCATGTCTCGATGTTAAAGAAGGTCGTGTCGTTAAAGGGGTTCAGTTCGTCAATTTACGTGACGCGGGTGACCCTGTTGAACTTGCTGCTTTTTACGATGAGCAAGGCGCTGATGAACTCGTATTCCTCGATATTTCCGCCTCTCATGAAGGAAGAGAAACGATGGTCGAAGTCGTTGAGGAAGTGGCTGCAAAGCTGGCGATTCCTTTTACTGTTGGTGGAGGCATCAACTCATTAGCGGACATGAAGCGTGTGCTTCGTGCAGGTGCGGATAAAGTGTCGCTCAATACAGCTGCTGTTAATCGGCCAGAACTGATTACAGAAGGTGCGGACTACTTCGGTTCCCAGTGTATCGTTGTGGCGATTGACGCCAAGTATGATGAGGAGCTCGGTTCGTGGCGTGTGTATACACATGGCGGCCGAACGCCAACGGATTGGGAAGTGATCGAATGGGCAAAAGAAGCTGTTCGTCGCGGTGCAGGAGAAATTCTCCTCACGAGTATGGACCAAGACGGTGAAAAAACGGGCTTTGATTTACCACTGACGAAAGCTGTAAACGCAGCTGTAACAGTCCCCGTCATTGCTTCAGGCGGTGCGGGTGCAAAAGAGTGCTTCTATGATGTATTCACCGAAACAAAATGTGATGCGGCATTGGCTGCTTCTATTTTCCATTATAAAGAAACATCTGTAGCTGAAGTAAAGACTTTGTTAAAAGAAAAGGGGGTACCCATGCGATGAATTTAGAAAATTTAAAGTTCGATGAAAAAGGTTTAATCCCCGCAATTGTTCAAGATGCGCAAAGTAAAGAAGTATTAACTTTAGCTTATATGAATCGAGAATCTCTTGAAAAAACGATCGAAACGAGAGAAACGTGGTTTTATAGTCGCTCTCGCCAAGAGTTATGGCACAAAGGGGCAACTTCGGGAAATACGCAAACAGTGACTGACTTACGTTACGATTGTGATTCAGATGCCTTAGTAGTGCTTGTTGATCCAAGTGGCCCTGCTTGTCATAAGGGTGTGTACACATGCTTTGCCGACTCTTTATTAAATCAAGATGAGGTAGGGGCTAAAGAAGACCGCTTTGGAATTCTCTCTCGCTTAGAGTCATTGATAGCAGAGCGTGAAGCTGAAATGCCGGAGAAATCATATACGACGTATTTATTTGACAAAGGTGTCGATAAGATTTTGAAGAAAGTCGGTGAGGAAGCTGGCGAAGTCATTATTGCAGCGAAAAATCGTGATCCAGAAGAGCTGAAATGGGAAGTCGCAGATTTACTTTTCCACCTGCTCGTCCTTCTGCGTGAACAAAAGCTTCCATTGGATGAAGTCCTAGCTGTACTAGAGGAGCGTCATACGAAATAATAGGAAAAGACCGTTTTGAGGGAAGGTGAGTTATTGGTTGATGATTCACCTTCTTTTTTGAGTTTAAGAGGAAATGAGGGTTTCGGTTAAATTCGCGGACAGTCGGCTTAAACCTGATATATTGATCATTTTTACAAATAACGGTTTCTGAGTCCTATTGAAATTCAACCAATTCCTATTACACTATTGAAGCCCGAAATCTCAAGTAAAGGAAAAAAGTGGGGAGCAAAAGCCAGATTGAAGCCCGAAATCTCAAGAAACGGAAAAAAACGGGGAGCAAAAGCCAGATTGAAGCCCGAAATCTCAAGAAACGGAAAAAAGCGGGGAGCAAAAGCCGTATTGAAGCCCGAAATCACAAGTAACGGAAAAAAGCGGGAAGCAAAAGCCGTATTGAAGCCCGAAATCTCAAGTAACGGAAAAAAACGGGAAGCAAAA
>NZ_JBYCKM010000034.1:0-13377 GCF_057473385.1 Alkalihalobacterium sp. TH-98
CACGCCGCCAGCGTTCGTCCTGAGCCAGGATCAAACTCTCCATAAAAGTGTTTGATATAGCTCACTTCCACAGGATGTGGTGGCTTCGATGTTGCGACAGGACGTCGCGTTCTTAATCGAAGATCAATCATCACTGTGACGTTTTTAAAACATTGACGAGATATCATGCATCTCATTTATTTCGCTTGGCTTTTTGTTCAGTTTTCAAAGAACTTTATGACTGCTGTTTCAACAGCGACAAGAATTATCTTACCAAACTTAGAATTCAAAAGCAAGTCTTTTTTAAAAACTTTTTTAAATCATATTTGATAAGTAGTTATCGCCTCAGCGACAAAAATTATTATATAACTTATTAATCGTTACGTCAACTATAAATTATACAAAGATAATTCAAAGCTACTCCTCCAACATACTACTTTGAAACAGCAGCTTGTCCATCCAATATATAATAATGAAACAATTTATAGAAAAGGTCAATAATCTTCGCAGAAATAAATTGTGTGATCAGCGCATAGAGCAAAATTACCCAGTCAATTGTAATTGCCAATGACAGAAAAATAGCTGAATTAAAAAGAAATAATAACTTCCCCGGCATGACATTGATCTGCTTATGAAGAATATGCACGATAATAGCAATTCCACCTGAAGAAGCTCCACTAATAAATAATAGACTAACACCAAACCCAAATATTATTGCACCTAATAACATATCAATATAAACGGATGATAAAGGACTAAGTGATAACGAGCTCATCAGCCCAATTGTCACTGAAGTTACAGTAACTGAGTATAACGTTTTGACAACACTAAACAACCCAATCCACTTATAAGCGATAGCAAGTAAGAGAAAATTAAAAGTCCATAATGTTAATTCATACTTAATAGAAAAAAGATGTTCAATTAAAATAGCAATTCCAGCTGCGCCCCCTGAAGGGATTGCATGCGGAAATAAGAAAAGAGACATCGCTAACCCTTGTAAGATCGATCCAATGGTTAACGATGCCCCCACAAATACTTTACTCACCCTTCAATAATCTCAAAGGATTCAGTAATTTCAATACTATCTTTAACCGATTGCACCATTGAACAATTTTTTCTAGTAACTGCTAAGGATTTTTCTATTTTTTTTTCGCTAATATTAGAGCCCGTAATAATAAAATGCATATGAACCTTTTGGATTTCCTGCGCTCCCTCTGGATTTCTAGTCACGTCAGCAGTTACTTTAACATCTTTATAAACGATTCGTTTCTTTTCTAATACTTTACGTAATACTCCACCGCTGCACACAGCAATTGAAGATACTAATAATTGATACGGCCTGAAACCAAATTCTTCATTTCCTGAGATATGTAATGTTCCATATTCAAAATTTGCTGTAAATCCATTTTCCTTCATTATAAATTCCATACCTTCACATCCCTTACCTATTTATTAGTTTAATTGTACAAAGGTTTCAACTTTACGTCACCTTTTATGTTAAAAATAAAATTTCCACCTAAAATATTTTTCTTGAATATCTATTGTTGAGCATTACAATAAGTAGGTATGAGTTTTAAAATCTCTTCTCTGGAGGACGCTTATGAATACAAACATAGAAAATAAGCAGAATCACCCTGGTTACCGATTTGCTGTTTTAATACTAATGGTTTTAATTGCTGGTTTTTCGCAAGGAATGTTACTTCCGTTGTTAGCCATTATGTTAGAGCAAGCAGGTACTTCATCTTCATTAAATGGGTTAAATGCCGCTGCATTATATATCGGAATACTTTTAGCATCCCCCTTTATCGAGAAACCGGTTCGCAAATACGGATATAAGCCTGTTATTACGATTGGCCTTATATTAATTATTTTTTCATTATTTCTGTTTCCTTTTTGGCAAGTTTTCTGGTTTTGGTTTATTTTACGTATGATTGTCGGAATCGGAGATAACATGGTTCACTTCGCAACACAAGTTTGGATTACATCGACGAGTCCTGTCCATAAAAGAGGACGAAATATTTCATTATACGGTTTGGCATTTAGTCTTGGATTTAGCGCCGGGCCTTTTATGACAAGATTATTAGCTATTGATGAGTACTTACCTTTTATTATCGCTGCTTTATTTAGTTTAGTTTCCTACGGATTTGCTCTCTTTCTTAAAAATGAATGGCCAGAAAGTGATCTTGAAACAGCAAAGCAAACTGGAACATGGGGGCGTTATAAACAAGTAATTAAATTAGCTTGGTTTGCTTTATTGCCTGGCTTTTGTTATGGATTTCTCGAAGCTTCGATTCACGGAAATTATCCTGTTTATGCGTTACGATCTGGATTTACGATAGAGTGGGTATCAATCCTATTACCAGCGTTTGTTATTGGTGGACTTATCACCCAACTTCCCCTTGGATTATTAAGTGACAAATGGGGGCGGAAGAAGATACTTCTTACTGTCACATTCCTTGGCTCCCTTTCTTTTTTTAGTATGATTTTTGTAGAACAGTCGCATTTACTGCTTCTCTTCATTTTCACTATAGCAGGAGCATTAGTTGGTTCTTTATATTCCCTAGGAGTTATGTACCTAGCCGATTTACTGCCGAGAAATTTACTTCCGACCGGAAATGTAATGACTGCAGTAAGTTTTGGGTTAGGAAGTATTCTAGGGCCACTCACTGGCGGAGTATTAATTGATGTTATGGAGCGCGGAAGTATCTACTTTGCTGTTGGAGGAATTTTATTTATCGTTTTCATTTTAGGAGTTGTTTTTAAGGAGAAAGCCCCTGAGAATGTAAAAAGAGCAGCAACAGCATAACGATTCAAAAAGGAGGCTGACATTTATAATTCAGCCTCCTTTACATAATCACTCAGTTTGCAAAAGTTACCTTCATTTTCAAATCAACACTTCGTTAACGCCGTTCAAATATAGCCAAATCATAAGATTTTTATCCGATTACTTCACCCACTACCCTATGGCTTGGGAGTGAAGCTAAATTTTTTGGGATTACTCTTATAATTTTCGTTTGTAAGTATTTCCCTAATTCTTTTGCCAGTTCCTGTGAACCAACAATATAAACTCCCTGCCACTGACACTCCTTGGATTTCCTATCAATTAACGGAGCCAACCTTCTTAACCAACGTTGCTGATTAACTTCTAACCTTTCTTGATACTGATCTTTATGATTAGCACTTGAGGCCACTCGTTCCCCGGCAGCCGTTCCTTCATACTTTCTCCAATTGTCATCTTCTATGTTTAGTGTGTAACGGATTTGTTGGGTCACTTCTCCAAGACGTGTGTCTAAAGCTAACAAATCCATTTGTTGCAATACTAATACACCAGCGGCTGGATAATGCTGTTGAATCGCCTCTAGTTGGTCAAGCACCGGTTCTTTTTCCCAACAGAAGCTGTTTTCTACAGAAAGCTGGAGATGGTGGAATTCCCATATGTTTTGGTCCGGCGAAGCAAAGATCACTACAGCTTTTAGCATATCATGTTGCCTTTCCATGAGTTGCTTTGTAACTTTCTTTTTTACATCCCGAAAACTTTTTAATTCCTCTTTGTCTTTTCTTGCCATTACATACTGCTCTAATTTCTTCAAACCATTCTTTAATTGTAACTTCCAATCATCTTGACCACTACGCAGTGTGTTTAAATAAATGGTTAATACACCCTTGTCACACTGGGATTCCTTTAATTCCTTGATCCGTTTTGTAAAAGCCAAAAAAATTCCCCCTTTAGGACAAGATATATATCCCTATTACCATTTATATTCTTCATTAAACTAAAAAAAGAAGCACTTTTTCAGTGCTTCTCAAGAAATTAATGATAACCGTTTGATTTATTTGCTGAACTGCTCGTTTTATGGTTGTTTGAATGTTTATGACTTGTATTGTTTTTATTCTTTTTATTGTGTTTTTTGTTACTCATCGTTAACACCTCTCCTTTTTAAAAAAGAAGAAGGCGACCAACGAAAGTGGCCACCTTCCCTTTCAAGTCCCACATCGTTATTTGAAAAAATTACTCTCTGGGGCCGTAACGATTTTTGTCCTTCATAGACACCTCTTTCAACGAATTTGTTGGATTAACGA
The DNA here is from genome assembly GCF_057473385.1 of Alkalihalobacterium sp. TH-98. Classification (NCBI taxonomy): domain Bacteria; kingdom Bacillati; phylum Bacillota; class Bacilli; order Caryophanales; family Bacillaceae; genus Alkalihalobacterium; species Alkalihalobacterium sp. TH-98. The sequence goes on from NZ_JBYCKM010000034.1 coordinate 4,060, forward strand.
ATTACACTTTCCGCATAATTGTTCAACGCAATTCACCTCTGAGGTAGTACTGACAAAATGTTATTACCGTAATTTTAATCTTTTTTGATGTGGACTTGTTGGTTGAGGATAGCAACCGCCGTCCTCGTTTATTATGATGTCCCGCTCACAAAAAAGTATGTACACTTTTTATATTTTTTTCGCTATTCATCCTAAATGATTGTGCCTTATTGAGAAAAAAGACAATTCACCTGAATTCACACTTCATTCGGCGAATTCCCCAATGCTATTAAAAAAATTAAAAAAGGTGACCCCTAAAGGTCACCTTTTTGAAAGCTTCACCATTAAATGCTTCTGGGGCCGTAACGATATTTGTCTTTCGGTAACACCTCTTTCAATGAAGTTACTAACAAATTACACTTTCGGCATAATTGTTCAACGCAACCACCTCTTGAGGTACAGATCAACAATCGTTATTTCCTTCAGCTTGGGTGAAAACTTATTTGGAGGATTGCAATTGCCTTCCTCACTAATTATGATGTCACAAATTCGACAAGCTATGCTGATCTTTTTCAGGAATTATATTCCTTCGAACGGATCTTCTTTTTTAGGTTCCTTGATCTTTTTTATATCCTCGACTACTTCACGAGCTGCATCAATGACTTCAACCGAGCTTGTTTTTATGTGCTGCGCACTTTCTGATATTTGTTTCACATCATGACTAACAGATTTTAGTGCATCAGAAATTTGTGTACTCGTATCCCTAATCTTCTCAATAAGTTCTTCCCGATTTTCTTTAATATACGATGTAGCACCTTGTGCTGCATGCTTCATTTCTTCAGCACCTTCAACGATTTTCTTTCGCGTTTTTGGGTACGTTAATAATGCAGCAACAGTAACAACACTTCCTATAATGATCCCTTTGCAAACTGAATTGCATTGTTTTTTCTCCATTGGTGCCCCTCCTCTGGAAATACTTTCATACTCATAGTTTAACAATAATCCTTAAAGGAAAAAAGGACAACCTTCTGAATGAACGCCCAGTCAGTTTGCTTTATAAAATATTGTTTCTTCACCATTTAAGCATTTAACTTGCCCTGTACTTTCCAGTAAATCTAAATGTCCTAAAGTTTCTGAAAAAGTTAGTTCGGGTTGTTTCTTATACATTTTCGAGAACAGTCGTTGCGTTATTTCAACAGCAGTAAGAGTTTCACTTCCAAGCAATTCCTTAATATGAGCAGCTCGAAGGTCTTGTTCTTTTATTCGTTCGTCCACTAATGATGGGATATCAACAACTGGGATCCCGTGACCTGAGTAAGACACTTTTAATCGATAATTTTTTAACATCTTTAGGGATTCGCGGTATTGTAATAACGACCTCGAACGTTCTTCCCCATCATTATACGGCGCTTCGATAATCGCGTTAGAGGAAATGTGTTTAATAAGGTGGTCACCTGAAATGGCCTTTTGTTCTTCCTCATGCATTATCATAATTTGAGTTTGTGCATGTCCCGGTGTTTCAAGTACTTTCCAACCCGTAAGCCCAGGAACTTCATTACCATTACCGACAATATAATCGATGCTGGCTTTACTCGTAAACTGGCGATAGTTAGAACTGCGTTGGTGAATTTCCAAAATCACATGTTCTTCCATCCCATGTTTCTTATAAAAATTAGAAAGAAAATCACTACTTCTCCTTAAAAACGCATCATCCTGTTCAATCCACGGCACAGCTTTAACATGCCCCGTCCTTTTTGCATTCACAAACCGATCCAATAGACCGACATGATCAGGGTGATGATGAGTGATAATGATTTGTTCAATATCACTCGGCACATACCCTCTTGTTTTTAATTCATCAGTCAGTACATTCCAGCCTTCTTCTGTTTTTGGTCCAGTGTCAACAAGGGTAAGTGCGTCATTTCCTTCGATTAGGTAGACGTTCACCGGACCTACTAAAAAAGGAGTCGGAAGCGTAATGGTACTTATTTTTTGCTCACATTTAAGATACGCCATGATAAACTCCTTCCGTCTTAATTACTTTATTCGTTTTTAATCTACTGACCTTTTCATTCGAGTATTGTAGCACGTCTTTCAAAATTGTTTCGCTATGTTCCCCTAAACGTGGTGCCGGGTGTAAATCAGGGAACATATGATTGTCTTTATCATATGTAGTTGCCACCTCGGGGTACCCCTCGAAAGGAGTAAAAATCAAACGGCGTTCCTCCACATACTTGGATGATGTTAACTCACCAGGTTCTAGCACAGGCGCCATACAACAATCCACTTTTTGTGAAAAACTCATCCATTCATGCATGGAGTACGATTGAAATAGTTCTTTCATTTCTCGGTAAATTGGATTTTGATCAGTTGTTTCAGACATATGCGCAGGTACCCACTCATCCTTGCCAACTGCATTGCAAAAATTAATCCAAAACTTAGGTTCTAATGCACCTAAACTCATATAACGATTATCTTTCGTTTTATAAACATGATACGATATCATCGCCCCTGTCAGCTCCGCAACCCCTTGTTGTCGCCCTTTTTCGCTGGCTATCAACACGTGGTTGTTCATAAGAGAAACCATGACGTCTGTTAATGATAAATCAATATAGCTTCCCTCTTTTTTAATCGACCTCTGAACGAGCGCAGCTAATATGGCTTCTGAAGCAGCCATTCCACCGGCTAGATCAGCAAGAGTGATCGTTGGGTGAACAGGTTCAGATCTCTTATCCTTTAATTGACTTAGCATGCCACTTAACGCAATGTAGTTAATATCGTGACTGCCAAAATGGCTCAAAGCTGTATCTTGCCCGTAACCAGTGAGAGAACAGTAAATGATATCCTTATTTTCCTTTTTCACTACTTCATAATCCAAACCTAGACGCTCCATTACTCCTGGTCGAAAGCTTTCAATAACAACATCGGACTGTCTCATTAGATCAAGGGCTATCTGTTTTCCTTCATCCTCTTTTAGATTGAGCGCAATACTTTTTTTATTGCGGTTGTTCGCTAAGAAAATTAATCCTGTACCTTCACGCTTATCTCCAAGTGCACGAGCAGGGTCACCAGTTAACGGCTCGACTTTTATAACCTCTGCTCCCATATCACCAAGCCTCAAGCTGGCATAGGGTCCTGGCAAATACTGCGAAAAATCTAAAATACGTATTCCCTCTAGCATACTATTCTCTCCCTGTTTCATTTTTTCTCTGATGTTTACCGACAAAAAAGCTGACTTAGACAGCGCTTTCCCCTCCTAACTTTTCGATATAATAGGCTTCGAAATACGCAGCAAATATATCTGTAGTTGAGGTATTAGACACTTTATTCTAAAAGTCAGCCTTATAGCAGTAAGTTTAATGATAATTAGTTATAGACTTCTGTTAAAAACATATCTGTTTCTAATGGTTCAAATCCATTTTCAACTTTTCGTAATTCTTGGATCTCCATCGTTAATCTTTCAATCTTCTTTTCCATCTCTTCTAATACTCTCATCTCAACTGTTACTGTCATAATTAACTCCCCCTAAATAAAATTAAATGAATATTCTGATAATTAAATACATAAACAAGATAGCTCCCAAGTCTCCAGTAACAACATTCACTTGAAATCCGTTACGATCGTCTCTTTTTACTGTAACGCTTTAAATCATGTTAAATCGTTTTAAATTTATGAATATTCTATCAACGTATTTAATGTTTGTAAACCTCTTTTTAAAATGTAATCGCTTACAGTTGCAAAATAATTTTTCTGGACTTTTCCACAGGAATTATCCACAGGTTGTGAACAATGTTAGTAACTTCTAAAGTTCTAATTTTGCTAATTAACATAAATAGTTCAATTGTGGATAAGCTTGTGGATAAAAATAAACAACTATTTTTATCTGTTTAAGTATTGAAGAACTTCGTAGACCCAATCTTCTTCTACAATAATATTTTCAACGACAGTTTGGAGTCTATTTCCTGTTAATTCGGAATGCAACCGCCTTAAACGAGTTATTCTTCCTCGTTGTCGTTCAACCTTTTTTTGAATACCTTCTTGGTAAGTATCTGGACGTTCAAATACATCTTGATCGACGGCGACCATTTGTCCTGTTAATTGAAAATACACCCTTTTGAGCTGCTCATCACTTCTTCGCCGAACTTGAATAATTTGGCGTAGTAATTGTTTATTTTCTTCTGTTTCAGCAATAACCATTAAATAATCATAGGTGATAATCGAAGTACTCTCCCTTGTTAGTAATTGTTCTATAAGCGTTGCAGCAGTAGTGCTCCTATACCAGTTTTCATAGTAGTTCATTCTTCGCCCCCCTGCTTTGCCTTTATTCATCTTTTATAAATATGAGATGAAAGCTTGCTCTATACGAGAGGTACATTTCACCTATTCTTACAAACTTCACCATAAATAAAATAATTATTTAAAAAATTGTAACAATTCATTAATATATCTCTAATAAAAACAGTTTATAATAATTTTATAAGTAGGTTTTGCTAATGTTAATGTTGTTAAGTATTAAGATTTAAGCGCAAGCAACGAAACATTGAACCGTATATAACAAAATTGGACTTCCCATACAATTTCCAAAACCATTCACTCAATAGCCTTTCATAAGAGGCCCGAAAAACAGCAACATTAGTCATTAACATATCCTATAAATAAAACATAAAGGTATGATGAGAGATGAGAAAACACGCACCATCGTTTGAAGAATTAGTTTTAGAAAACAAAAAACAACTGCTTCAGGATCAGGACGCATTAAATATAATAGAAAAGCGTATTGAGGAAAGGAAAGCAAAAGAGTTTGATCTCGTAACTACAGATAAAAAATCAAGCTGAAAATAGTTGCTCTAACTGAAAACAGGAGATCGCTAAAGCGGTCTCCTGTTTTTTCTATTATTGATAGTTTTTTAAAACGTTTTGTAATTTTAGTGCTAATCCCATTTCACCTTTAATTTTTAACTTACCACCCATAAAAGCCATTGTTGGATTTAACTTACCAGCTACTAGCTTTAAAAAGTTTGCATCTGATAATGCTAGTGTACATTTTGGCTCATAAGTTTCACCTAAAACATATTCTACTTGACCATCTTCAAATTTAATTTGATAGATCCCTTCATCAGCGCCTGTTAAATCAAACTGATACGTTGTATTTAGCCCTTGAATTCCTTCAGGGTTACTGTTCATTTTTTCTTTTAAAGTTTCTAATGTTTCCTTTACTGCCATTTTCATTCGCTCCTTTGCTTTAACTATTCAAAGTGTACCACAGAATGAATGACCATTCATTATTTATTTTATAATTTTCATATAATTGTTTATTTTAATTCATTCATTATTTTTTCATATACATTCGAACGAATCCCTTCCACTTCATTCAATAAATGGTGTCTGCCTTCATCAAATAAAATAACTTCACTATTGTAGAATAGTCTAGCAATAAACTGACAATTATATTTCCAGTCCACTGTTTCATCTTTGACTCCCTGGAGGACAAGAACTCGATGTTCTTTTTCTTTCAGAGCATAAACTTCCTGGTTCCACTCTATTAATGCATTCAACCATTTTAGAGGAACAGTCGATGATTGAAACGGATCATTTTTTAAGAACTGAACAAACTGCTCATCTCCACTACTCTCACGAACAACCCGCTTTACGCTTTTTAAGATAGGTTTCATAAAATAATATCCAAACGTTGTAATGGTCCACATACTCGAACGAATTAAAGGAGCAATTAAAATAATAGATTTACAATTTGGTTGATGACTTGTGAGTAAATCGTTGATAACGACAGCAGCGCCTGTACTGTGAGCGATTACATGAGGTATACAACCATATTGCTCTTTTATTTCACCAAGTACTGTTTCGTACACCTGTTGATATTCTTTAAAATGATTAATTTCTGCGCGTTTTCCACTTGATAAACCGTGTCCAGGCCAGTCAAATGTAACAACTGAGTATCCTTTGTTTGTTAAGAAGCGAATCATAGAACTTAATATCCCCACATGATCGAGATATCCATGGAGTAATAAGACAACATTTCTTTTTTTCATTATGTGTGACGCTGCAAACATTTGAACTTTTATAGTATAGCTCCCTACATGTAAACTACCAAAATGGTAGCTTACATTTTCAACTGACAGGTTGTAATATTCCAAATATCTTTTCAGCTCATTTGTTTGTTCTGTAGGTGTTTTCATATTCAAACGATCTGTATTGTTTCTTAAATGATTGATCATCTTTTGGAGTTCAGTTTTTCTCATCGTCTTCTCTCCTACATAGAGTTACTCACTACTTATGTACCATTATAATTTCATTAAACAGGCTGAGATAGTCATGTCCCTTGTTTTTCTTATTAGCTCCAGATTAAACACCAGGTAAGTCCTAACTAGAGCAACTATTTTTGAAAGAGTAATAGCCATGTCATTATCCTATTTAAAGTTGCTCTCCTATCAATCCATTTCATTCGCATATTATGACATTTTCTAACAAATAGTAATAGGGGTGGTTGGAAAAGTCTTTATTAATGGTAATTATATGGAAAGGGAGAAAATCAATGGATAACGTGCTACTGGCAAGAATGCTTTTCGGTTCGTCTATGGCTTTTCACATTATTTTTGCAACACTTGGTGTCGGAATTACACTTATGATTTTAATCGCAGAGATTGTTCGGGCGGTAACGAAAGACAATGATTATGGTCTATTGGCTAAACGATGGACAAAAGGTGTAGCTATTTTATTAGGTGTGGCTATTCCCTCTGGAACAATCGTTGGTGTTATGCTCTCCTTGTTGTGGCCTGGTTTTATGGAGATGGTCGGTCAAGTTATTGCCCTGCCTTTCCAAGTTGAAATTTTTGCCTTTTTTATTGAAGCTGTATTTTTATCGATTTATATTTATGCTGCTGACCGGCTCTCGAGCACAATGCGACTTATCAGTGTATTTTTTGTTGCCTTTGGAGCTACGGCATCTGCGGTACTCATTACAGATGCTCATGCTTGGATGAATACGCCGCGTGGTTTTGATATCGTCGGTGGTCAAGTTGTGAACGTTAGACCTTGGGAAGCTGTTTTTAACCCAAGTATTTATGTTACAGCTTTGCATGTAGTGAGCACCGCTTATCTAGCTGGCGCTTTTGCCATTGCTGCTGTAGCTGCCTATCGCCTCATTCGCGGAGGACTATCCGACCGTGAACGTATGTATCACCGCAAAGGGATGATCCTTTCTTTAATCGTTGCTGCAATTATGTCTGTTTATACTTCTGTTAATGGTCACGATGTTGCCGTTATGCTTCATAATTATTTACCTGTTAAGCTTGCAGCTGCTGAAGGATTATTTGAAACCCAATCCAATGCTCCACTCGCGATTTTTGGTGAACCAGATCCAGAAGCCGGGCGTGTTGTCGGTGGAATTGAAATACCAGGTATGCTCAGCTGGCTAGCAACAGGTTCTACTGATGGCGTAGTCGTAGGTCTGTATGACTTCCCACAAGAAGAGTGGCCCCCATTATTTGTTCATACGCTATTTAATATAATGGTCGGAATTGGCACGATGTTGATCGGTATATCTTTCCTCGCTTTAGCTTACCGGATATTTAGGAAGGATAGGCCCTTTCCTGCTTGGGTTTTAGTTCCGGTCATTGCCGGAGGACCATTGGCCATGATTGGCATTGAAACCGGGTGGATATTTAGTTGTACCGCTAGACAACCGTGGACCATACATCAAGTGATGACTACGGCTGATGCCGCTACACAATCTGGAAATCTCGGCATGTTGTTTTTCTTATTTATCACACTTTACGTTATGCTCCTTGTCTTAACTTATTTAGTGATGAACTTCTACTTTAAACGAAATCCAGTTTCTAAAGATCTCGAAGTGACTCCTTAAGGAGGGAATGTTCCTTGAATGAAGCATATATTGCAATTGTAATAATCTGGGTGTTTTTATTTGTCTACTCTATTGGGGGATCTATTGATTTTGGAGCTGGATTTTGGGCGATGTATTATTACGGACGAAAAGATACGAAAGCTTCAAGTATCGCCAATCGGTATCTTTCTCCGTCTTGGGAAGTAACGAATGTTTTTCTCGTCTTATTAGTCGTTGCTCTCGTTGGGTTTTTTCCAGGTGCGGCGTTTTCACTAGGCACCATAATGATTGTTCCTGTAAGCTTTGTTTTGCTTTTGTTAACGATACGCAGTGCTTTTATGGTCTACTCATATACCGTCCAAAAGTATACGAAAATGTTGACCGTCATTTCGGGAATTACAGGTCTTTTAATCCCTGCTTTAATGGTCAGTATGCTTCCTATCGCTATTGGCGGATTTGTTGAAACCGTTGGAACGCGCCAATATATACTATATAACGAGTTACTAACGAGTCCTACTCTATACGCTCATCTAGGATTTGGTTTAAGTACAGAATTATTTCTTTCTTCGCTCTTATTAAGCGACTATGCACGGGAAGCCAATTCAGAAAGTACGTATCATGTGTATCGGAGAAATGCGATCATACTTGGTCCGATTACGTTGTGCTTTGCTGTCGCTGCTACTTTGACACTGATACCAGAGGCACAGTGGATGGTAGAAAATATGGCAAGAGAATGGGAGCTTTTTGCCCTGTCGTTAATTGCCTTTGCCGTTGGTTACAGCGCACTTTGGTGGCCATCTAAGAAAGTCGATATCGGGCAACCTCGTGTAGCCGTACTTGCGATCGTAACTCAATTTGGTTTGGCAAGCTTTGCCTACGGTATGGCTCATATGCCTTATATTTTGTATCCGGATTTAACTATTTTTGATGCGTTCACCAATGAGACGATGTTCTACTCATTATTAATTGGATACGGGATTGGTTTAGCTATCTTAGTACCTGCTTTTTACTTCTTCTGGCGACTGTTCATGAAAGATAAGCGTTATTTGCAGGCAGAAAAATCAAAATAATTATGGACTAAAAAAGAAGAGAACGAAAAATACAGTTCGTTCTCTTCTTCATTAACTTTAGGTATTCGTGAAAGTATGTTTGTTCTAATCCATATGCTGGTCCAGTTTTAGGAATATTTCTCGTCTGAAACTCAACTTAGATCTTCGTTTTTACCATTTCAGGTTTATTTATGACCTAAACCTCAATTTAGGCCTCCTTTTTACCATTTCCAGGAATATTATTGATCTAAACCTCAACTTAGACCTTATTTTTACCAATTACTGGAATATTATTGATCTAAACTTCAACTTAGACCTTATTTTTACCAATTACTGGAATATTATTGATCTAAACCTCAACTTAGATCTCGTTTTTACCAGTTCCAGGAATATTCTTGGTCTAAACCTCAACTTAGATCTCGTTTTTACCAG
>NZ_JBYCKM010000035.1:0-69488 GCF_057473385.1 Alkalihalobacterium sp. TH-98
CACGAAAAGGCCGTATGCCAACCGAATTCTCCTAGTATATCCCAACAGCGCACACGAAAAGGCCGTATGCCAACCAGATACTCCTAGTATATCCCAATAGCGCACACGAAACGTCCGTTTACTAACTAAATTCTTCTAGTATATTCCAAAAGTGCACGCCAAAGAGCAGTTTTGGCAACTGCCCCCCCTAATATTTCCTTCTATGATGTATAAGCCCAAAAACAAACCGATCACTAATAACAAAGTTTACGAAACATCCTTCTATATTCCTGAAATTTCGTATTGCGAAATACTTATTACCAGATTACAATAAAAATAAAATAAAAACAGAATAAGAGGTTGCAACATGAATCGCAAAATGATTTTGTATACGAAAGCTTTATCTGATTTTGGTATGTTTATGGATTTAATCGTGTTAAACGTTATTATTTACATAGCAACTGGAAGTACGGCTTGGCTCGCAGCAACGATGGCCGCTCGGACGATTGGCGGAGTGTTGTCGAGTCTTTTTTCAGGTATTCTAGCGGATCGTTTTAACCGTAGAAAGATTATGATCATTAGTAACTTTTTACGAGCAGGTATTATATTTGCACTCATTCCTTTTCCTGATCCTACTATGATTATTATTGCATCGTTTTTAATAGGGTTTGTGAATAGTAGTTATATGGTAAGTTTTAGTGCGGAAATTCCACAAATATTTGGTGAAAAGAACACCCTTCCAACCAATGCGTTAGTTGCAAGATTAACGTCATTTGCTCTAGTCGCAGGTTTCTTAGCTGCCGCGCTCATTACAGATTTTCTTGGTTATAAATTAACGTTATTTATTGACGCGACCTTATACTTAATTGCGGGACTGGTTCTTTTACGAATTAAATGGGAGTCTCCATCGACTCGAACGTTAGAGGTGGCCAGCGGAGTTAAAGAAAAATTAAAATCAGTCTGGGTCGATCTTAAAGAAGTGTATTCTTATCTATTAGTCGCGCCGATGTTAATGTTTGTTAATATTGTATTTCTTGTTAGTGCATTTGCAGGGAGTTCTCATAATATGGGGATTCCATTGTTAGCTGAAACACTAGACCCATTGAGGCAAAGCTTTTATTACGGTATGATTTGGGCGGTATGGGGGTTAGGTTCTATTTTAGCAACGTTTACACTCCCTAAATTGCCGTGGATCAAAGACCAAAAAATCTATTTTACATGCTTTATATCAGCTATTTTGATGTCTACTGGATTTATTATCTTTTTATCAGGTTTAAATCTATGGGTGATCATGATCTTTGCCTTTTTCACTGGAATTTTTGATGCTTCATTTAATACGTTGCATGCAACGATCTTGCAACGAACAGAAAATCATATACGAGGGCGGATCTTTGGAGTTGGTATGTTGTTAAAATCACTCGGTTTTGCAGGCGGTTTCCTTATTGCACCATTCATCCTTTCCAACATGACGATGCCACAAATGGTATGGCTTTTGCACGGCTCCTTAATAACGGTTACCTTCATTGTCATGGCATTTGCTATTAGCTTTGTTATACGAGGAAAGAAAGTACTAGAGACGAAAAAAGCATCTTAATAAAGTACATTTGTTTTATAAATAAAAGGTTGTGGGCTGTCTCATAAAAGTGTCCTATCATCTTAGGTAACCTGACTAATTGGTGCTACCGCAGAGATGAGTAGAATGCATTTTTGAATGAGACGGCTCTTTTTTTATTATTTAATTTTTTTGTGAACCAGATTGCGGGGTTTCTCATCTAACGTATAGAAAGAAAGGAGGGACAAAATGAATGAGATAAAAGTCGTCAAAAGAGCTCAACAAGGAGATAAAGAAGCATTTGTCCAGTTAATTGAACAACATCGTAACAGCATGTACCGTATGGCACTAACGATTGTCCATTCAAAAGAGGCTTGCGAGGACGCTCTATCAGAAGCCATCACGAAAGCGTATGAAAAAATAACAACGTTAAGAGAACCGAAATTTTTTAAAACATGGTTGATGAGAATTGTCATGAATGAAAGTTATTCTATTGTTCGTGAGCGTAAACGTGTCGTAGAGTTAACAGAGTGGAACCGAGAAGCGGTTACTGAAACGATGACTACTGACTTTGAATTAGAAGAAGTCATTCAACAACTTCCAGAAGATTTACGAGTAGTCATCGTTCTTTTTTATATAGAACAATGGACGATTAACGAAATGAGTGAGGTATTAAATATAGCTGAAGGAACAGTGAAAAGCAGATTGCATCGAGCAAGAAAGAAATTATTGCCTTTACTAGAAACGAACGAAAAGAGGTGTTCGACTAATGAATAATTTGGATAAACAACTGTCAGAACGGTTACGACAAAACGTGAAAGAGCCACCGGCTTCAGTCGTTGATCGTATGAATAAAACCCTTAATTCCCTGCCAGAACGGAAAAAACGACCGCCAAAGAATTACAAGGTAATGTTCGGTGTCGCTGCTGCTTTCTTTTTAATGGCGATTATTTCAATGCCGATGTTCCAGTCTGTTGTCCCACAAGGAGTTCAGGAAGATTCGCTAAAAGAAAGTATTTTTCAGTTAGTAGGCGAGGGGGGGCTCGAGCAGCTGAGTAAAGAAGGATTAACGTTTCCTATGAACCTATCAGCAACGAGTAACGACATCACGATAGAAATTACAGAAGCGATGTTCGACGGTACGAGGCTTTATTTCAGTTTTATTGAATCCCATCCCCAACCTATTGATCTTGCTGCTGTTTCTGAAGAAGATCTAGCATTAAAAGAGTCGCGTTTTTTTGTAGGTGACCGTGGCGAATATTATCATATGCTTGGAGGTAAACCGACGAGGCAACTTTCCAAAACGAAGGTTGCAGGGGTATTTGGTTCTTCATTTGTAGGTGAAGTCAATCAGCTAGAGGATATAAATATTACGGTTTACCGAGGAGGAGAATACGCAGGGGAATGGGAATTTTTGATCGATGAAATACCTGCAATCGAGGGTGTAAGCTCGTTTATTGTGGACGAAACGTATCTTGTTGACGAGCAGTATGAATTTTATATAGAAAAAGTAGTTCAAACCCCTGTTACTATTGAAGTATATTATTCTTTTGACTACCCGTGGGTCTCTCCAATAAAAGAATACGAGTTGTATCAGTTAAAGGTGCTTGATTTAGAAGGAGAGGCTTACGAATGGCTTTATATAGGCGGGGGTGAAAAAAATAAAGTTTTCAGGGTGTTGTCGAATGGGCAAGATAAAGGAATTCGCCTGCAAGTTAATAAGTTTATGAATGTGAAAGAAGAAAGCAATGCAATGGACAGCAAGGCGTTAAATGAAGAAGTTGTTTTAGATGTAGTCTTAGAATTTGGTGAATAAAAAGTCAGGAAAAAGCACGGGTTAACTAAAGTGTACCCTTTGTAAGGGACATTTTAAACTCCCTGTGCTTTTTATTTTATGCCGATTAGTTTCATGAAAAGGGTATTAATGACATTAAATGGTATGGTTAAACGTTAAGTTAAAGTTTACATAAATAAAATACAAATAATTTTCCATTTGTAGTAATATAATTTCAATGAGTATTTTTATAATATTCAAACAAAAATAACCAGGCAGTGATTATGATGGAAAAAGAGAAACAGGAACATGTGACGTTTACAAAAGAAGAAAAGATGAAAGCAATGAACATTGGCTCGCTTGGCTGCACTGGATGTGGGTGTATGCCTGCATTGACGGCAGGGGTAGTACTCCTTATCGTCTATATTTTTTAAAGGAAGGTGTACATGTGAGAAGGAGTTCAGTTATTTTTTACTTTGCTTTTTTAGTGACATGCTTTTTTTCATTTCAGTTATATCGTTCCATTTCCAATGCTTATACCCCAATTGATGGTCTTGCCAACCTGTTATCTTTATTCATTTTATTTATTCTTGTCATCGTTTCTCTACTTTTCTCAATGAAATTTACGGAATTTATAACTAGTAAATAAGGAATAAAGTTCCTTACCAATAAAAAAACCATCGAAACGCCTATAAATATTTTACAATTTATACTATAGTTAATATACAAATTCAAGATAATATATGGAGGATTTCATGGCGTCGGAATTAGCAAACTTTGAAAAAACAGGACAAAATGTCTTTCAACTAATGAGTGAAACTATTCCAGCAAAAACATTTTTTATAGCAAGTACAAAAAATGAACGGTTCATTATATTAAAAGTGTTTAATAAAGAAGGCGGCTGTACGGTTCCATCTACCTTTAATGCACCACTAAATGAATCTTATTGTAATATGGTCGTTACTCATCATAAACCGCTACTAATAGAGGATACCTCTCGATCAGAACTAGTAAAACATATGCCAGTTACATCCTTATTTACGATTGGTTCTTATTTAGGGGTACCTATCATTCTTGAGAACGGGCAAACGTTTGGAACTTTGTGTGCAATGGACCCAGAACCTAATGTTATAAATGAGAGTCATATTTCAAAACTTGAGACATTTGCTAGTTTACTAGCCAGTACATTGCAACTAGAAGAATATTTCGTACAATTAAAAAAATATGAAATTCAAACGAAAAGAGAACTTCAACTTTCAAGAAAGATCCAAAGTTCTACGTTAATGAAACGTTTAGAAGATGAGAAGCTCTCCATTGACAGCATTTATGTCCCGTCTCATTATTTATCTGGAGACCTTTGTGCGTGGTATGAGCTTGAAGATGGAGTATATGGTTCTATTGTATTGGATGTGATGGGTCACGGGGTATCTTCCGCTTTAATTGGAATGGGAATTATACCAACACTCAAGAAAATTATGATGGATCGGGTGAAACCTTATCAAGTATTAAGCGAACTCAATCGAATGTTACTGGACCTATTTGAAGGTGATGAGGAATTGTTCACTTTTGTTACGGGGATATATACATTAATTGATACGAATAAGCAACGAATTGAGTATATGAATGCAGGTCACCCGCCAGGTCTTTTAATTGATCGAACTGGAATTCAGTCATTAGATCGGGGCTCGATGCCGCTTGGGATCTTTAAAGATCTTCCTAATCATTGCGGGGTAATTGAACTGCGTGGAAGTTGGGATTTACTATTATATACAGATGGATTGACTGACGAATTTCGTGTTGATGGAGAAAAAGGAATTGACACGATTATGAGTTATTACACTCGCTCAAAAGAAAATAACGAGTCGTTTCTACAGTTAATGCGTCAATTTATTTCTGGTGGAGAAGAGTATAGCGACGATATTTGTGTTGTGATGATTTCACCAAAACAAGAGGTCGCTGCTAAAATATAAATGCTGTTTTATTTTAGTGAAAAGTTAAGCATCTGCAAGACTAACGGCTCAAAAGCTATATGTGACTAGTCTAAAAGAGGTCATAAAAATCAGATGGAGAATCTCATTCTCTATCTGATTTTTAGGTTTTGTTGATTTCTTGTAAACAACAGAAACATCATGTAACATTAGTATATATAGGAGGCGATGGGATGTTAAGTGATAAACTGTTAAATGCATTAAATGAACAAATGAATTTTGAGTTTGAATCGGCACATACATATATGGCAATGGCTGCTTGGTGTTCAGCACAAAGCTTAGATGGCTTTGCGAACTTCTTCTTAGTTCAAGCTGAAGAAGAACGTTTTCACGCGATGAAATTTTACAACTACATTAACGATCGCGGAAAGCGCGCCATTATTACTGGATATGAGACACCGAAAAATGATTTTGATACCATATTAGATGTCTATAAAGCAGGCTATGCCCATGAACAATTAGTGACAAAAAACATTTATAAACTTTCAGATATTGCAATGGACGAGCGTGAGCATGCAACGATACAATTTTTAAAATTCTTCTTAGATGAGCAAGTAGAAGAAGAAGCGATGTTTGATAATATTATTGAAAAATTGAAACGAATTCAAAATGATAATAATGCCTTATTCATGTTAGATGATGAATTTTCGAGACGAACGTTTACGCCTGAAGAAAACTAAGAGTCATATATATTGTAAAAGCTGTCTTATGAGTGATTAGCCCAACCCAACTACAAAGGTGGTCCTACTTATTTAAAGTAGTCATCGTTGCGATTGGTGCTAGTTTATAACGATAAGGCAGCTTTTTTTTGACCTTATTCGATTGGATGCTTCAATTTTTTATTAACCAGTGAAATTAAATCTTCAACATCCTGGCAATTTTCTAACTCTCTTTTTTTGATGAAAAGTTCAGCATCATTCTGATTTCGCAATAGCGCACACGGATATTCAACAGTTGGCAACCCTTTGGGGAGATCATCTAAATGATAAAATATAACAGGAAGTGGAAGTGACTGAATATACTTTTTCCACCTTCGCTTCATACTAACCGTACCGTACGTAATCGCGCATAGGTGACATGGGTAAGTATTAGGAGAAGTCCATTTATGAATCGAGTCCAGTACGCCATTCCATAACCCGCTCTTTGCATGGTAAACAAAAATTAATTCTTTCATCCTTTCCCCCTATCTAGATGTCTTTCATTTTACTTTATAGTTCTTATATTAATACATCTCAATGGTAATTTCCCCATTAAGAACTTATGTGTTTTCTTTTTCCTCCATGATTGAGTCTATTCCTTTTAAACTGTAAGCCAAACGGATCCTTTTTCTTTTCTGGCAAAACGTGAAGCTTTTGAAAAGCAATCAAGTATGCGAAAAACAGCCAGATATGTAAAACACGACTCGAACTTCACTAGAAATGAGAAAGATTGACCAGTAACTAAGATAACCTTCACATATTTTCCATCTAACGAGGGAAACTAGAAAAAACAGAATGTGGAGGAAGAACATGACAATGAATTTTGAAAATAACAATCACCAATTACCGAGATTTCCAGAACCGTATTGGCGTGACGAAATCAATTTCCCATCTTTTTCACCGTTAAAAGAAAATATATCTGCAGACGTAGGAATAGTAGGAGCAGGAATTACAGGAATTACACTAGCATATTTATTAAGTCAAGCCGGGTTAAAAGTAGCCTTAATTGATGCTGGCGTGATACTTAATGGAACAACTGGACATACGACAGCGAAAATTACAGCACAACACGGTGTCATCTATGATGAGTTCATCGGGCACTTTGGTGAAGAAAAAACGAAATTATACTACCATGCCAATGAGCAAGCCCTTGCATTTATTAAAAATACTGTTGACTCTTTAAAGATTGATTGTGACTTTAAGGAACAAGATGCATACATATACACAAATTCCGAGCAGGAACTAAACAAATTGGAGAAAGAAGCGAAAGCTTACGAACAACTTGGAATCCCAGGGGAGCTCTTAGATTCGATGCCTTTACAGCTCCCAATGAAAAAAGCACTAGTGATGAGAAACCAAGCTCAGTTTCACCCGATTAAATACTTGCTGCCACTTGTTGAAGAAATTCAAAAAGCTGGAGGACAGATCTACGAAAATACAACTGCTGTAAATATTGAGGAAGAAGATCAGCCCAAAATCATAACGAGAAATGGGCAGTACATTGCATGTAAATATGCTGTTTCTTGCTCACATTTTCCTTTTTATGATGGAATGGGTTTTTACTTTGCAAGAATGCACCCTGAACGGTCATATATCGTTGCTATAAAATCGGAACAGCCGTACCCTGGAGGAATGTACATCACCTCTGAATCGCCGACTCGATCTGTTCGCTCAACGCCAATTGGTAATGAAGAGCTTCTGCTATTAAGTGGAGATGGACATAAAACAGGTAAAGGTGTCAATACGATCAAACACTATGAAGCACTTGCACAGTTTGGAAAGGACGTATTAGGAGTAACGGACATTCGTTATCGTTGGTCTGCTCAAGATTTATACACGTTGGATAAAGTTCCGTATGTCGGGCCAATTACATCAACAAAAGAAAACATCCTCGTCGCAACAGGGTATCGTAAATGGGGAATGACTAACAGTACAGCTGCAGCCATGATGTTAAAAGATTTAATTTTAGAAGGGAGACATCTGTACGAAGACATTTTTACACCATCACGTTTCAATGCAGACCCGAGCATTAAGGAACTCGTGAAAAAGAATGCCGATGTCGCTGTTGAGTTAGTGAAAGGTAAGATAGAACGTGTCGACAAGTTCCCTGAAGACGTAAAAAAGGGAGAAGGCACGCATGTAAAAGTCGATGGCAAAAAAGCAGGTGCTTATCGTGATGAAGATGGGAAGCTTCACTGTGTCGATACAACATGTACGCATATGGGTTGTGAAGTTGAATGGAATGATGGAGACCGCACATGGGATTGTCCGTGTCATGGTTCTAGGTTCTCCATTGAGGGTGATGTGATTGAAGGACCGGCTGATCAACCATTAAAGAAACTAGCAGTTGATGAATAAAAATAAAGTAAATAACGAAAGAAGCAAAAAAACACAGTCTAGCGATTGTGTTTTTTGTTTTGGCGTGTGAAAAAGGGAATTTAGATAGAGACGTCGAAATCACTTATCTAACAAAAAGGTAAAAAAGTCATACAGACGCATACACTGTAGTTTTGGATCGTTTTTGGCATAAACAGAGTCAAGGCAAAGTAAAGGCTGATGGAAAATGACAAATATACAGGGGTGATTGAATGTCTGACATCTATAAAAATAACGATGCTCTAGGGATGGCTGATCTTGTAAAAACAAAGCAAGTTCAACCAAAAGAGCTATTAGAAGAAGCGATACAAGTAATCGAAGAGCAAAATTCTGCATTAAATGCAGTTATCCATAAAATGTATGAACAAGCTGAGTTAGCGATAGAAAGTAATGAGTGGACTGGACGATTTGCGGGAGTACCAATGCTTCTAAAAGATATAACGCAAGAAATTGAAGGTGAACCGATAACTTCTGGTTCAAAAGCATTCGGGTCATACCGTGCGAAAAAAGATAATGAATTTGTGAGACGAGTTCGAAATACAGGAGCTGTTTTTTTAGGCGTAACAAATACACCAGAATTTGCATTAATGGGAATTACAGAGCCCGCCTATCATGGTCCAACAAGAAACCCATGGAATTTAAACTATACCCCAGGTGGCTCAAGTGGCGGTTCAGGAGCAGCTGTTGCAGCAGGGATGGTCCCTATGGCAGGCGCCAATGATGGTGGCGGATCCATTCGCATTCCTGGGGCTTATTGTGGTCTGTTTGGGCTGAAGCCGACGAGAGGACGTACACCGGCTGGGCCGATATTCGGAAGACATTGGCAAGGAGCATCTTCTGATCATGTATTAACAAAATCGGTACGTGACAGTGCTGCGATGCTAGATGAGGTACATGGATTGGAAAAAGGAGCTGCCTTTTATGCACCACCTTTTGACGGAAGCTACCTAGATTGTGTCAATCGACCGGTTGAAAAAAAACTTAAAATTGCGTTCACAACAGAATCTCCTTTAGGGACCGAGGTTCACTCAGAGTGTAAAGACGCAGTCTTAAAGACAGTAAAACATTTTGAACAGATGGGGCATTTTGTTGAAGAACAGGGGGCTCCAGTTGATGGTAAGAAAATTGCAACTGGCTATTTAACGATGTATTTTGGCGAAGTGGCTGCAACTCTTTCGTCATTAGAAGACGTTTTAGGACGCAAAGCTAAAAGTAGTGACGTAGAACCCCAGACCTGGTTATTAGGTTTACTCGGTCGAGCAACGACTGCAGAAGAGTTCGTGTTAAGCTTAAGAGAATGGGATAAGGCTGCATTTGCAATGGAAGCGTTCCATGAAACGTATGATTTATACGTGACTCCAACAACTGCATTTCCGCCTGCAAAAATTGGTGAACTTGAACCAAAACCGATGGAAAAGTTATTAATTAATGCCATTGGCTCGATTGGCTTAGGTGGTTTGATAAAGAAGACAGGTATGGTCGATCAGATTGCTGAGCAAAGCTTAATGCGGACGCCTTTTACTCAACTTGCCAATCTAACGGGCCAACCTGCGATGACAGTACCATTGCATATGACGAAGGACGGGTTACCATGTGGAGTTCAATTTATAGCAGCAAGAGGAAAAGAAGACCTTCTATATCAATTAGCAGGAGAATTGGAACAAACCGATATGTGGATCAATGTTGGACAGTTGATGAAAGAAAAAAGCTAATTGGACAGACTGAACGTGGTTTGTCAGTTGATCCAAATAGCTTTATGAAGATATAGATCTTATTTAAAATAATCTTTTTTTAATGAATCGAGCATTTCCATCGATTTCTTGGCCCAGTCACTACCATCTTCTTCAAGCTTTGTATATTGCTTTTTTAAAGCTTCCTTTAGGGAATCTTCGTAAGCAGGAATTTCACCATCATAAGGTTTGACATACACCGCAGGAATATTCGTTTGCTCTCGGTGGGCTAATGCTCTGCGTTCGTGAAACAAGGTAACATCTGTTTCTTTTGGATTATGTAAGTCACCTTGATCAGGATGCTTAAGAACGGCTAAGACTCTTACAACGTACTGTGAGGGTCTGATGTTCGTAATTTCTCCGATGTATTTGCCTGTTTTATAAATACCTGTGACCTTTTGGCCCATTTCTAATTGATTTTCCATACACAAACACCTTTTCTTTCTTTTTTACTAATGATATCATATCTAAGGGCTTTGTTCGAAGAATACATAACAGACCTAAATCTCATAATACCCTTAGTATGAACGAGCTGTTACTAAAGGATAATGTTATATTTTAACAAAAGTGATAGTAGATGTACTTTAATCTATCGCTTTTTTATTCATCGTGTGGGCAGAATGTTTACAAATAAAGGGGAAATACTTTAAAAAAAGGGGGAAATTAAAATGACAGAGGAACAACAAGAACCACATGTTAATATTGGTGATATCATCCAAATTAATAAGGGGACAGAAAAGGGTGAGCAAGCAAAAGTAATTGCTGTTTATACGAATTCGGTAGCCGTTGAGTTAAACAGAAAAGAAAAGAATGGAAACTTGGCTCGAACAGTAATTAATCATAGTAAATATGAAGTGAAATCATAATTCAACGATTAAAGCAGCAACGTACAATGGCGTTGCTGCTTTTTTGCATTTTATAATCGCTTAAACCCTTCTTCATCTAAATACGCAGTTGCCTCACCATAAGAATTGAAGGTCCCATCTAAGTTTAAACCGGCATACACATTCCACAAATCATCTTCTAATATAAGGGTCAATGTCTGTTTATCACGATTGATCCATGTTTCTTCGGGAGCATCAACAGATAATTCCTCTTCCATATTTGGTTCACTACTAAGGATAGTGATGGATTGCTCAAGAATATCCTTCAATTCATCAGATGTGAAATCACGAATATTGACCATTCCTTTTTGATCGGTAGAGTAGCCTTTCACTTTTCCAATATATACAAATCCATTCCCATTAGGATGAAGATGGTAGACAACATTTTTCTTGTCGCTCTTGCTTTCCTCGTACTGAAAGTTCACTCGTCCAAGTGAAACATCTTTTCTTCTTAATTCATCAAATGACTCAATAATAGCTAATTTTTCTTCAAAGGTTAACATAGTGCCTCCAAATTTTATATGTAGTTTATCCATTATAGCATATCCATTTCCTTATTATAAAAAAACAGGAAGAAGCCACAAATGATGTATGGTTTCTAACAAAAAAGAGAAACTTAATTTTGAAAAATACTTATATGGAGGTACCACTACTTATGAAACGATTACAGTTTGTTCTCGTTGCAGTTGTACTTATGGCTTCACTTTTTTCTGTACAACCTTCCGCGGACGCACAAATTAAAATGTTTAAAGAACCCCCGTTCTCGCACTACAAAGTTTCACGCGGTGATACATTCTGGTTTATCGCCCAGCGTTATGGGTTAGATTACCGTGAATTAATGAGACTTAATCCTGATGTAGAGCCAAGAAATATGCACGTCGGTGAAGTTATTCGTTTAAAACCTGACGCGGCTCATCATAGTGCATTCGAAGATCAAGTGGCAGCGCTCGTTAATCAGGAAAGACAAAAAAATGGCTTAAGACCACTTCAGCACCGAGCGGATGTAAAACATGTTGCCCACAAAAAAGCGGAAGACTTAATTAACTCGAATTACTTTGCACATAACAGTCCGAACTACGGTTCACCTTTTGATATGTTAAGAACATTTGGAGTCAGCTATCGTTCAGCTGGAGAAAATATCGCAAAAGGACAAAGAACACCACAAGAAGTAATGAATGCATGGATGAATTCACCAGGTCACCGTCAAAATATCCTTAACCCTAACTTTGACACAATTGGGGTAGGTTTCTATCACGGTGCATGGGTGCAAATGTTTATTCAAGCAAGATAATATAATGGATGAGAGGCTAATCCTAACATAGATTAGTCTCTATTTACTTTTAAAAAAAGTCGGAAATTTCCTATTTTTTCAAAACTGTGTTACGCTTAGATTACTTTGAAAGGGTGATGTAATGAAAAGTTATACGAATCAATTACTTGAAATGGTCAAGGAATCGAAGAGGGCAATTTCTTACGAAGGGGCTGCTAAGAAGTTAAAAGCGAGTAACCCGCAACTCAAAGATACAAGTAATAACACACTCGTCACAAAGAAGATATTAGAGATGTTAGTAGAACGAGGACAACTTAAGAAAAATAAAACCGGTAATTTTAAATTCTAAAATACAAATAATAATACAAAAGACAACCACTCCTGTGGTTGTCTTTTGTATTAGGCGGTTTGATGATCCGAACTGAATAAGTTATTTAACGATTGAGTGGCGGAATATAGTGAAAGTAAACCATTGCCTTCAGCGCATTTACTAAATCCTAGTGGAACCGTACGCCGAATTAATTGTGCATAAATTTCTGGTTCTGTTAGCTTTCGCCCAAATTCTCTTTCGCAAATATTAATTAAAAGGGCGATCGCACCTGTAACGTGAGGAGTAGCCATGGAGGTACCGGATAATCGAGCATAGTTACTATCATGATATGTTGAAAGGATGTTAATGCCTGGTGCGACTAAGTCAATTTCATCGTTTGTATTCGTAAAGGAAGCTAAATTACGGTTGAAATCGACGGCACCAACTTGAACAACCTCAGGATAGTAACCTGGGTAAGCTCGCTGGAGTGTATCTTCTTTTCCATCACCGTCATTTCCAGCAGCACATACAACCATAATGTCATGGCGAACTGCTTCTTTTATCGCTTCGTGGAGCAATGGAATATCGTGAGGTCCGCCTAGTGACATTGAAATGACTCGAACTTTTTCACCGTTGCTCCCCTCCCAATGAATGGCGTAATGAATGGCGTTAATGATCCAATCGTATTTTCCACCACCAGTACCTGAAAGAACTTTCAATATTAAGAGGTCAGCTTTAGGCGCAACTCCTACGACGCCTCCATTATTTAAAGAGGCAGCTATTGTTCCTGCCACATGTGTGCCGTGTCCGTTGTTATCTGCAAAGTTTTCTGGATCACCGCGAAAATCGGTTGTGAAATTAAATCCATCAATAATTCGATCTTGTAAATCAGGATGGTTCATTTGACAGCCAGTATCTAATACCGCAATAACAATGTGATCTCCTTGTTCCGTATCCCATATTTGCGGGGCTTCAACCATGATAACTCCCTTTGGAACTTTTTCTTCTGCATATGCAGAAACTTCTTCTACTTGATATGGAATTAAACGAACTTCAGAACTCATAGAACTCCTCCTTTTCATGTCAATTGGTGATTGAACGTATAAGGAAACAAATTTTAGCATTTGGTAGTTAATAGTTTGGATAACATTTTTACACTTAAATAAACAAAATTACCATTGGCTGATTGTTTATCCTTTGTATCGTTAGTAAAATGAAAATAAAGCTGTTGGTGGTGAATATGGAAACGATACAAGTTGGAAAGGCCATTAGAGAGTTAAGGAATTATTTGCGCCTGTCTCAAAAAGAATTAGCCGAAGGAATTTGTACTCAATCTCTGATCAGTCAAATTGAATGTGGGGATGTTTCGCCGTCTGCAGATGTGCTTTATAAGATAGCTAACCGATTTGGAGTGGATATTAATTATTTTTTTGATATAACGGATTGTCCACGATTAGATTATGTGCAAGAAGTGTTCTTCCAAATCCGCCAAGAAATTAGAAAGCGTAATTACAGAACAGTTTCGCAGATGATTGAGCGTGAGATGCCCAACCCTTTATTTCAAACGAAGGTAAATCAACAATTTATGCTATGGCATCAAGCGATTTGTTTATTTTATATTCACGGGGATGCTAATCAGTCTCTTGAGATGCTAAAAGGAGCTGTTGAACATACCGATACAACATCTAAGAATTTTTCGGAGAGGCAAATTGAGATCTTAACGAGCATCGCGATTATCTACAGTGAAATTAGTGATTTTAAGAATTCCATCTCGCATTATGAAATGGCACTGTTTCATCTAAAAAAGCGACCGGTTGTCCAAGATAAAAGTATAAAAATAAGAATTTTATACAATTATGCGAAGACGCTAACAACAAACCGTGACTATCAACGTTCCTTAGATCAAGTCAACCGAGGAATTAAGTTATGCATCGAACACGAAATCATGTGTCTATTCGGTGAGTTACACTTTCAAAAGGGAAAGAATTTGATTGGCTTAGATCATATACAAAAAGGAATACAGTACTTAGAGAAAGCCAAAATGATATTTGAATTAGAAGGAAACGAACCATTTGCAACGATTGTCAGAAATGAAATTATCACTTATACGAATGTTGGATGAACAGCAAACCACCCCACAACGATCATTTTTTTATTTTCTCAATTAGAAGAATGACTAGGTTTACAAGAGTTAATAAAAATACACCGGTTGCTAAGAATACCGTCATTGCATCCACTGTTATCACCCCTTTCTACGGGGGGATTATTGGCTGTTCATCATGGGATTGTAGACGACATCTTTCATACCTTTTAAGAACTCCCTTTTTATAGTATAGGTTGACTTCTCAAAATAATTTATCTACTAGTCTTTGTTTGATATTCCTCGTTAGTTAGTAAGGCGGTCGAAGTCAACCATAGACCCTTGGTGCTTTAGTGACGATGAGGTAAATCCTCTTGAACTTTAATTGGAGTAGAATCTAGTTCTGCACCTGTGTAATTAAAGCCAGTTAATCCGACTAGAATTGCTAAGCTCGCAATGCAATGAAGTAAGAACTTTTTCACTTTCCATTCCTCCTTTATAAATAGGTGTATTCTATTCTATGTTCAATATATCGTATTTCAGAATTTTCTGTATTTTAATTCTCCTAGGCTTATCCCGTGGTTATGTATCTTTTACGAGAGTTAGCTCTTCGAAATGAAATGAGATATAAATATATTGATTTTTTTTGACGAATTCCTACAATCTTTCTTTTATAGTTGAAAAAACTCTTATGTAAATTTAGTATTGAACGTTTTTATTCGTAAAAATATTAAAAATTGAATGTTTTGTAATACTTCTGTTTCAAACTCTGAGTTCACAAATACATATTAACAATAATAAAATCTAACACAATCAGAAAACGAGGAGGATAAACATGGATGAGAAAGAGCGTGTCATTCGTCAATTTAATGAAACATCAGATGGATATTTAACAAGTAATGTTCATGCAAAAGGAAAAGATTTAAAATGGATCGGAGAAGTTGTGAGCAGAAGGAAACGTGAAATAGCGTTAGATGTTGCAACAGGTGCAGGTCATACGGCACTTTTACTAAGTAAACTAGTTGGTGAAGTTGTAGCTGTTGATTTGACGCCAAATATGCTCAAATTAGCTGAAAGACAAGCAAAGAAAAATGGGTGCGACAATATTTCGTTTGCAATAGGCGATGTTGAAAAGCTGCCTTTTGATAATGATGACTTTGATATTGTAACGTGTCGTATTGCGGCTCATCATTTTCCGAATTTAAAACAAGCAATAAAAGAAATGCATCGAGTTTTAGCCAATGAGGGAGCTCTTATCATTGTCGATAATTATATACCCGAGAACAGCGAGAGGCAAAACAGGATCAATACAATTGAAAAGTTACGAGATCCTTCTCACCATGAATGTATTTCTTTAAAGAAGTGGGAAAAACTTTTTCACGATGTTGGGTTTACAGATGTAGACTGTTATAATACGTGGACTTCATCTATGGACGTCAATGAGTGGATTGACCGTGCCAAACCATCGGAAAAAAATCGGGAGAAAATTTATGAACTGATTGACAATGACAACTTAACTTGGATAAACAGGCAACAAGTTCATCTACAAAAAGTGATGTGGGTATGTACAAAGTAGTTTAGAAGGGGGTGTAATGATGGTTACTAAAACGGTGCTAGTAGCTCTCTTAACTTTCTTTTTGGTAAGTGGTTTTTTTATTGGAATAGGATATTTGTTTGAAATTCAATCTTTGATGTTTAGTTTTTACGAGGAGACACCAACTGGATTTACGGCAGGAGGTTCCGTATTGTCGTTTATCATAGGTCTCATATGCAGTTTCCTCGTCGGTAACTTCTATCAGAATAAAATGAGTCATTAAGGTTGTATTCTGCTGAAGAAAGAGTATAATAGTAATGTTGTAATTTCTATGATAATATAATAAAAATAGTTCAATAGAAATTCCGGACGTCTTGGATGGTCGGTAGAGGTTCTAGCTCAACCCTCTATAAAAAACTAAGAAGAACAGGACTTCTTAGAGGTGCTGTTTTTTCGTTTGTAAAGGAGTTTTAACATTGATGAAAAATGAAAAAGCAATCGTTGTGTTTAGTGGTGGTCAAGATAGTACCACTTGTTTATTTTGGGCATTAAAACAATTCAAAGAAGTAGAAACTGTAACTTTTGATTATAATCAGCGCCATGATGATGAAATAGAATGCGCCAAGGCGATTTCAGAAGAATTAGGTGTAAAACATCATGTCCTTGATATGTCATTATTAAATCAATTAGCACCGAGTGCATTAACTCGGGATGATATAGAAGTAAAAGCAGGAGAAAATGGTGATCTCCCGTCTACTTTTGTTCCAGGCAGGAACTTAATCTTTTTATCGTTTGCTGGGATCTTAGCTAGTCAAGTTAACGCAAAACATATTATAACTGGCGTTTGTGAAACCGATTTTAGTGGATATCCTGACTGTCGTGATGCTTTTGTTAAGTCACTGAATGTTTCGCTTAACTTATCGATGGACCAACAATTTGTCATTCACACTCCGTTGATGTGGCTTAATAAAGCCGAAACATGGAAACTTGCTGATGATCTAGGTGCACTAGAGTTTGTTCGAACGAAAACGTTAACGTGTTATAACGGGATCATTGGTGATGGTTGCGGCGAATGTCCTGCATGTGAGTTACGATTGAAGGGGTATGAGGAGTTTTTGCAGATGAGAGAGGAGCGACCTTAGATGATACAACAGTTTTATCCGCAAGTCCCACACGATTACCGTTATGAATTAAATAAAGATTTCAATTTCTCGGCAGCTCATTTTATTCCTCATGATGAAGCTGGTAAGTGTAAAAACGTTCACGGACATACGTATTTTGTGAATGTTACAGTAGCTGGTGATACGTTAAATGACAGTGGTTTTCTCGTGAACTTTCAATTGATCAAAAAATTAGTCCACGGTCGTTATGACCACACAGTTCTTAATGACTTCACCGAAGACTTTAACGATCAACAGTCGGAGCATTTTCCGACAACTGAAGTTGTAGCACGGACGATTTGGGAGAACATTCAAAGCTACCTGGATCAATTGTCGAATAAACCGAAATGTATTCAAGTCGTTGTTCGAGAAACTCCGACGAGCTATGTTGTGTATCGACCGAAAAAAGGTGATTTTGATGAGCAATAAAATTCCTGTAATTGAAATCTTTGGACCTACAATTCAAGGTGAAGGTATGGTTGTCGGCCGTAAAACGATGTTTGTTCGAACAGCAGGGTGTGATTACCGGTGTTCATGGTGTGATTCTGCTTTTACTTGGGATGGGTCGGCAAAAGACCAAATTCAACAAATGAGCGCAGATCAAATATACGCTGAACTGAAAAATATCGGTGGTGAACGATTTGATCATGTCACGATTTCAGGTGGAAATCCCGCTTTATATGCTTCTATTGATCAATTAATAGATATTCTTCAAAGAAACCACATCCAAATTGGGTTAGAAACACAAGGAAGTAAATGGCAAGATTGGTTTACGAAGGTTGACGACTTAACGATATCACCGAAACCGCCAAGTTCAGGAATGGAAACGAACTTTGAAGTTCTTGATGAGATCATTGATCGGTTAAAGAAAAGTCATAGACTGGAAGATTACGTGAGTTTAAAAGTAGTCGTATTTAATGATGACGATCTTAACTATGCAAAAAACGTCCATTTACGATATAAGGAGATTCCATTCTTTCTACAAGTCGGGAATGAAGACTTACAAGATATCGAACCAATCGAACTAATGAAAAAGCTTATTGAAAGTTACGAGCAATTAATCGAAAAAGTGATTGCTTCCAAAGAGTTGAACAAAGTAAAAGTGTTACCGCAGCTCCATACCTTATTATGGGGGAATAAACGTGGGGTTTAATGATAACGCATGAGAGTATCCATATACTCTTGTGCGTTTATTTTTGTGTGTACACAGGACCTGTAATTCATTTCTATTTGATTGAAGTTCTTAGTAGTTCACACTTTCGCAAATAAAAGGTCCGTATCCGACAATATAATCACAAAACGGCTAATAAATGTACATATCGGACAATAAGTTATCGAAATCCGACAATAAAATAGTGGAAAGTTCATTTCCCAAGAACTGTTGTTTTTTATGAGGCAGTCCTACTAATACTAACTTAGCGGGCTGTCTTGCAAGGCAGAAGTTGTCTCCCTCACATTGAGAAAAGTCTGAAACGAGTAGCAATATGTTACTTGTTTTTAAAATATGAAAAAGACAAAAGGAGAATACAATGGTAAAAGAGAAATATTAAGTACTAGTATTGCCTTAAAGTAGGCATGACTGAATAGAAGTTCAGTCGAATTGTAACACCTTATTACACTACGAAGAAAAAGGGACCGGTCTTGGAACGATGGTTGTTTTTAGTATTATAAAAGTAATGCAGGATGAAATATCAGTAAACAGTAAGGTCGGTGAAGGAACATGTTTCACTTTGGTGTTTCCTATTGTAAGTAATGAATGAGACTCTGTGTTTGATTAAATATCTGAATCTTTTAAAAATAAACAAAAGGAAATAAAAATGGAAAGTCACATACTTTAGTAAGGGGGCCCTAAATGGACAAAGAAGATTTGAACTTACCACGGTTATTAAAAGAATTTGACTTTGAAGTGGAACGAGGGAAGATTGCTGAATTTGCCATTGCAACAGGCGCACAAGATTTCGATGTATTTATGAGTAAGGAAGCTGCTATTAAAGCTGGATATCCAGATGTACCTGTTCCATTAACCTTTGGAACTGTACCGGAGATGTGGAAGGGGCTAGATTTTGAAGATATCATTGCTGATTTAGACCTCACGTTAACTCGTGTTTTACATGGCAGCCAGTCATATACGTATCATAAACCGATATTTGCAGGAGACCATTTATTTGGAAAAACCTTTCTAGTTGGTGAGAAACAACGAAAAGGTCTCTCCATCTACTCATTTGAAACCGTTTTCTTTAATGACAAAGAAGAGTTACTGTTAGAATGCAAATCGGTAGTCATTGAAAGAGGTGAGGGTCGATGAGTCAAGTTAAAACGAGCGATTTTATTACAATTACTCGAGAACAGCTTGTCCGGTATGCTGGTGCGTCCGGTGATTTTAATCCTATTCATACAAACATGGTCTTAGCAAAAGACAGTGGTCTTCCTGATGTCATTTCCCAAGGTATGTTCATTATGGGACTCACTGGCACACAGCTTAGCAAATGGTTTGGGATCCACAAAGTGAAACAGTTTGATGTTAAGTTTACAGCAATGACAGTTCCAGGAGAGGAAGTTCAAGTGATTTGTACTCTTCAAGATGAAAAGTCAGGTGAGGTAATTGTAAGAAACCGAAATGAAGAAGTGAAGCTTAGAGGTTTGGTCGAGCTAACTTAAAATGGGCACGCCTAACAAAGGAAAGGGGGAATTAGATTGAAGAAGTTACATATTCCTTCAATGGTAAAGAACAATCAGAAAATCCAAAAAAGGAGAAATCAAATATTAGAAGCTTCCATTCAACCATTTAAACAAAAAGGATTTCATCGTACGACCACGAGGGAAATTGCTGAAAATGCAGGAATGAGTTTTGGTGCCATTTATGAGTATGTAGAGAGTAAAGAGGACATTTTATACTTATTCTTTGAGTCCCTTTATGACCAATTAAATACGATTTTAAAAAGTAGAGTAAGTGATCAGTTTATAGGTCATGATCGAATAAGGTCGTTTGTGAAAGAATATTTTCACGTCATTAACGAAATATGGGATGAAACGAGTATTATGTATAGTGAGTCACGGTCTTTGCCGAAGCCTTATTTAGAGTATGTATTATCTAAAGAAAATGATTTTGTTCAATATGTTATGAGTATTTTCTCAAAGGCGCTCAAAGAAGAAAATATTTCCCTTTGTGAAGATGATATTTACTTATTAACCCATAATATTATTGTACAAGGCCATATGTGGGCATTTAGAGGTTGGGCTTTACGGAAGAGGTACACATTGGAGAAATATATAGATATCCAATCAAAAACGATTATCGGTAGCATTTTGGCATTAACTGAATAAATGGGATGGGAGCTCAGTTGTTGAGCTCTTTTTGTTTTTACAACATGAGTACACTCTGCTATTATTCTATTGAACATAAGAATAGAGAGCCATGGACAAAGCCATGACTCAAAAGAATTATTTGAAATTCGTCTTACCGTGATACAAGTTTGCTAGTATGTGAGTTTTGTACAACTCGAGTTTCCGTCCATCAATAGAACGGATCCCGCGTTCCTTTAACTTCTGTACATACCAACCTTTGCTTCCTACGTGCATGAGCGATCATCCTTTCAGTCCGGAAATTATCAACAAAAAAAGAGAAAAACTGCTCAAATGAGTCAGTCTCTCCCTTTATGATGAACTTGGTGGTCATTGTAACATTAGGACAATCTGTAGGGAAATAGGTAGACAAACTATAAATTTTTAAAATGGTGGTGTCTTTTCAATGAAGGTTTGTTCATTTTTACCAGCAGCAACAAGTATGATTTATGAATTGGGCTTAGAACAGTATTTATATGGTGTGACTTTCGAATGCCCGAGTGATAGGCCTAAGGTCGTTCGCTCCCATTTAGAAGGGAAAAATCTAACAAGTGTTGAGATCAATCATACCGTAAAAGAATATATGGATGCAGATAAAAACCTGTATTATGTTGATATGGAGCTTTTACAGGAAATACAACCTGATATTATTTTTACCCAGCACGTTTGTAATGTCTGTCAAATTGGGACGAGTTACGTAGAAGAAGTCGTAAAGTCGTTACCCAAAAAACCGCAAATCATCCCTCTTGTTCCGCACCGGTTAGATGATATTTATGATAATTTACTCCTGATTGCTCGTGAACTGAAGGAAGAAGTGAAAGGGAAAACAAGGCTTAGAGAGTTAAAGCAGCGGGAAATGCACATTGCTCAGAAGCTACGAGAAAATGTTCTCCTTCCTAGAAAAGTAATGCTGATCGAATGGATTGAGCCTATCTTTAATTGTGGTCATTGGATACCAGATCAAATTGAAAGGGCAGGAGGTTATGATCCACTGGGTAATCCAGGAGGACATTCAAGCCCAACCGATTGGGAATCTGTCGTCGCTTCCAACCCGGAAGTGATCGTAATTGCACCGTGCGGTTTTACACCGGAGCGTGCGATGCAAGAAGTAAGCGGATTAGAACAAAAGCACGGATGGAGCGAATTAAGTGCTGTACGAAATCAACAGATATATATAGTGGATGGAGATTTATTCACCCGCCCAAGTACGACGTTAGTGGATGGCATCGAATTGCTTGCTGCCCTTTTTCATCCAACATATTTTGAGATACCAGCGGGCGTAAGAAGTAAAGTTGTTTCATATTATTAGTAATTAAAGTAAAAAAACCATCAGGGTGTATGATACTGATGGTTTTTTCTACATTATTTATATAAATAATGTAGGGTTTGTTAGATTACTAATATTCGTTGTTTTTTTGGGATCAGGTGTATCTGTTTCGATAACTAAAGAGGTACAAGATGTATCATAGTTATAGGGGATGACTTGTTCATATGGAGGCGGCATTAGTTTTGCGTTTTTATATTGACGGTAAGGAGTATCAATCGGATGACCTTTGGAGTCATAATCTTTTGTAAGTTGCTGAACAATAATTTCACCGATCTGTCTTCCGAGACGCAGTCCTTGTTCGTTGTCGATCGGGAAGTGAATACCACCGTATAACCTTGATAAAGCAGCTTCTTCAGCTAAGGCATGAATTTTTCTACTTTCGGCTGGAAAGAAGTAACTTAAAATGACTGCAGCTGTACCTGAAACAGTGGCGTGTCCTGACGGATAGGCCGGATGTTTTGGCGTACAAATAACTGTCGCTAACCTTGGATCCAGTTGATTGGGACGGGCTACATTTAATTTATATTTCATATCCCATGTCACACAAAATGCATCATTAAGCCCAGTGAAAAGTGCTGATAATATTCTTGCGGCTCGAGGGGCTGAGACGTTATACGTATCAATTAATCGATCGGCGATGGGCAACCATTGTTTCGGTGGGGGCCCAGAACCCCAATACTTCACGATGGCTATTCGGTCGTCATTTATGTTAGCCACTTCTCTTTGAACGATGTTTAATTGCTCTTCCCAATTTATCGTATTGGGATGTCTTAGAGCAAATCTTACCTTTTCACCATCTGTTGTTTCATAACCTCCAACTATACTTTTCTTAATAAAATATGTTTTCCAAGATCCTGCGTACCGTTCAACAGAATCGTTCGGCGGGTGTGTCTCACCTGCATAAGGAATGTCTGTCCATAGGGGATAATCTGGTCTTCTCATTTCCACAACTCACCTCTTAAATCATATATAGCTATGATATGTGCAACCACTTAATCGGGCATACACACTAATAAAAATGGGTGTTTATCTTTATGTGGTAGCAGGCACCTTCAACGCTTTATTGTGTTGAAGGTACCTGCTACCACATTTTTAATAAAGAAGGGCTTCAAGGGTATGTTTAGGCTTTTTAAGGAGAAATTATTAGTGATTTACAAGTAATTACATTAAAAAGGCAGAGGAGAAAATGCATATATTATTAGCTATTTTTCTAATTGTGTTAAATATAAGACGAAAAACGTGGAAGAACATAAAGAAGCATTACAGTAGCATTCTATATGTTGGTTTTTTTAATTTTCTTTATTACTACACATGTAAGCACTTTATTTTGTGGGATTACAAGTCCAGTTACATGAGTGTAAGATGGGTAAGGGCTTTACATCTTTTTATCATCATGCCGTTACTTACGCTTTTATTTTTATCCAATATTCCAAATTCAATAGTCAATAAATTTTTATACATTATCAAATGGGTGTCAATTTCTGCAGTGATAGAGTGGTTGGGTGTAAAAAAGTTTAAGGCAATTTATTTCCTGCATGGTTGGAACCTTGGGTGGTCAGCTGTACTGTACGTTCTTATGTACAGTTTCAGCTATTTAATTTTAATAAACCCAGTCCTAGTAGCTGTACTGTCTATTTGTTCTATTATTTTCTTAATTCGTTTCTTTAAGGTGCCATTTCGAAATGAGTTTTTGATGGGGCCGATCGTTTTAGGAGTAAGAAAGTTAAACTTATTGAACAAGGACAAATATTACAAAAGATTAATTAATAAGTTTTAATATCAGCAGATAAAAAGAAGACGACGCCCAAAGGACGTCGTCTTCGCGTATTGAGGCGATAAACTGCACTCCACATAGTGCATTGCCAAAAGGCGTGTTTATCGGCTTACACAATGAGCTCATCGCTTTATTAATATATCATGATTATTCTAGAAAGACAACTTGTTTTTTATGGAAATTACTATTCTAGGTACGCTCCCCAATACTTTTATAATTGTAAATCAAGTTATGTTCAATGTAGTTTTAAAGAAAATTCAATAGTACTTTTCATCGGATTGTCAAATTATGTGATCTAACCTTATTTTTTGTTGAAGAGTTTCAACTATAATAAAAGAGGTATTTAATATAGAGAAAAAGAAATAAACTAAAAAGAATGGCAGTGAAAGTTACGAGGGGAGAACTAGATGCAGGATATAAGAGATACAGTGAAAGAAGTTGTATATGCAATTTTACCTATAACACTCGTTATTGTTATTTTACAATTTACTTTGATATGGCTTCCTATGGAAGTGTTTTTTCAATTCCTAGCAGGGGTTGTCATGGTAAGCTTAGGGTTAATTTTATTTTTATTAGGTGTACATATTGGATTACTACCGGTAGGTGAAATGGTAGGTTCGGCGTTGCCGAAAACGAAAAAAATCGGCTTGATTTTATTCTTTGGGTTTTTGCTAGGTTTTGTCGTTACAGTTGCAGAACCAGATGTCCGTGTACTTGCCTTACAAATTGATCAAGTATCTAATGGTGAAATATCGCGTAATATTTTAGTTTATTCCGTTGCTCTCGGTGTTGGGATTTTTGTAGCATTAGCGATGTTACGCATCGTCTTTAACATTTCGATCAAGTGGTTGCTTGTAGGTGGCTACGGTCTTGTGTTTTTATTAGCTGCATTTACCCCGGCTCATTTTATACCAATATCTTTTGATGCGGGCGGGGTTACAACGGGGCCTATGACTGTTCCATTTATTTTAGCTCTCGGAGTAGGGGTAGCATCTGTATTAAGGGGTAAGACGTCTTCTAGTGACAGTTTTGGATTAGTTGCACTTGCTTCGATTGGGCCGATCTTGGCTGTCTTGTTATTAGGAGTGATTTACGGATGAAAATTAACATTTTCGAAGGTTTTGGTCATGTATTACTTGAAGTAACATTTGCTTTACTTCCATTGATTATTTTCTTTCTAATCTTTCAATTTTTCTTTCTAAAATTAGAAAAGCAAAAGATTATAAATATCGGGAAAGGGTTTATACTTTCTTTTTTTGGGCTCGCACTTTTTCTGCAAGGAGTTCATGTTGGTTTTTTCCCAGCCGGCGAGTTGATTGGCGAAACGTTAGGCAGTTTATCGTATAATTGGGTGCTTATCCCGATAGGCTTTGTACTAGGCTTTGTTGCTACATTCGCAGAACCTGCTGTACGTATACTAAACCATGAAGTTGAAAAGGTTTCTGGTGGATATATTTCACAGAAAATTATGCTCTACACCCTCTCGATCGGTGTTGCCGTTTCAATTGCTGTTTCGATGGTGCGGATTTTAGTTGGAATTCCATTATGGTATTTTGTTATCCCAGGTTATTTAATTGTTATTATAATGATGTTCTTTTCTTCGAAGACGTTTACATCGATTGCCTTTGACTCTGGCGGGGTAGCAACAGGCCCGATGACAGTAACATTTATTTTAGCCATTGCTGTCGGAGTAGCATCAGTCATTGAAGGAAGGGACCCGCTTATTGATGGATTTGGTATGATTGCACTCGTTGCGTTATCACCGATCTTATCGGTATTGACATTAGGTGTCTTGTATGAGCGCAAAGGAGGTAAAGGTAAGGATGAAGTTAAATCTGAAGCATAAGTTAATGATTACAGTTGTAAAAAAAGGGCAAGCGAAAAATATAATAAAAGCAACTAAAAAAGCAGGGGCAGAAGGTGGCACAATTTTACTAGGAAAAGGTACTGGTATCCATGAAAATAAAACCTTCTTAGGAATTCCGGTAGAGCCAGAGAAAGAGGTAATATTAACCCTTGCTTCTACTAATATAATGGACAATGTAGTTCGAACGATTGTTAACGATTGTAAAATAAATGAGCCTGGAAAAGGTCTCGGAATGATCATTGATCTAAAGCATGTCGGCGGAATTTGTCATTTATTAAATGTACCAATAGAAAATAATCCAGCAATGGAGGAAGAGAGGAATATACCTATGCCAAACCAAACGATACACTATGAACTCATTGTAACCATTATTAATAAAGGTGATTCCGATAAAGTAGTAGAAGCTTCAAAAAAAGCAGGGGCAGAAGGAGGTACGATCCTAACAGGTCGAGGCACAGGCATTCATGAACAGGCAAAATTTTTTAATATCTTAATTGAGCCAGAAAAAGAAATCGTACTTACGTTAATTGACCGAGAAAAGACAGACGACGTATTGACGATGATTATGAAAGAAGCACATTTAGATGAGCCGGGTAAGGGAATTGCCTTTGTACTAGATGTGGAACGTACGGTCGGTATTAATCATATCTTGAATGAAATGGTTAACGAAAAGTTCAATAACTAGATACGTTAAATTGTATTTTTATACACAAAAAAATCCAGTCTTAGCGATGACTGGATTTTTTTGTGTATTCATTTGTGTGTCGTTATATCAGGTTAAGTATCCTCTGTTATCTTCGTAATAACAATACTTGAGAAATGAGCGCTAATATAGGTAACTCCAACAAAGGTCCAATTACTAAAGTGAGAGCAATTAACGGTTCATCTGGGAAGGCAGTCATGGCAATCGCTAAAGCAATGGGAGAGTTTCGTGCTAGTGTTGTCAGGCTTAGACTAGCTCGATCTGCATAGCACAGGTTCATGAGTTTCCCGATTTTTTGCCCAATCATAAAGTTAATCACAAAAAAGCATAAGATCGGGATTGTAATTTTCCATAATAAATCGATATGATTAAAAAGCAATTGACCGTGAGCTGAGAACATAGCAACAATCGCCAGACTTAGAAAAATCATCGGCAACAAGCTAATCGAAGAAAAGAAACTTTCTTTGATGTGCTGCTTTTTTCGTAACAGTGCCTTTGTCAGTAACGCTCCAATAAAAGGAATGAATAAAATGAGTAGAACGCTCTCTAATAAGAAAGACCACTCCACAACACCGGTCGTACCACCAAATAGAAGGAGAAAAAGCGGGAGTAATAGGATTTGAAATATCAAATTTAACGGCAAAATTGCAGTCGATAGCGCAACGTTACCTCTTGCAATGCTTGTAAAGATTAAGTACCAATCCGTACATGGTGTGACCATTAACATTATAAATCCAATGTACAAAGCTGGATGGTTGGATAAGAAAGCTAAGGCTAGGAGCCAAGCGAGGATCGGTACCCAAATAAAATTAATTAACAAAGAAATAGTGGTAAACTTCTTGTTTTTAATAGATGCTTTTATATTTTCTACGGGTATTTGTAAAAAAGTAATATAGAGCATGGCGACTAATAACGGAACAATGAACGCCTCAGCACGTCCGCTAACAACATCGAGCTGCCCTAATAGTAACCCAATAACAACAGCTATAAAAATGACAAGTGAATATAATTTTTCAAATAAGTTCATAAACGTTTTGCACCAACTGTTCTATTCGTAGGTATTCTCATATTACCATATGATTGGTGTTGAGAAAAATTGTAACTATAAGAAAAG
Organism: Alkalihalobacterium sp. TH-98; assembly: GCF_057473385.1. Lineage (NCBI taxonomy): Bacteria > Bacillati > Bacillota > Bacilli > Caryophanales > Bacillaceae > Alkalihalobacterium > Alkalihalobacterium sp. TH-98. The sequence continues at coordinate 27,463 of NZ_JBYCKM010000035.1, forward strand.
TGCCCCTGACCTCGTTACCGGGAGTCAGGGGCTTTTTATAATAGGTTAATCAGGGAAGACTTCCAGCCCTAATACAAAATGCGCAAATAAAAACACGATCGTCATTAAAATGATAGAAATAACGATGCTCATAATTGGGTCTCTAATTTCAGGTGGTAATTTTGCTCTTTTATTCGATTCCATTTTGACATCTCCTTCAGATTTTAATTTATGAATGAATTAAAATCTGAAGGATGAATGTACTTTGAAACTTGATTGTAAGTAAGTTTGCTATCGTTTTTAATTTTTCAACTGTGGCTTGAAACAGTTGTTTGTTCGGCAATACATAAAGTAGATAAGATAGAAAATATGAGATGTAAAGAACGCATCCTTTAAATGAATGTTCGCTCTCAAACCAGCTGTTATTTAGGTCAGGCGAACTTGGCATTAAGATTACAAGAGGGTCGTTATTGTTTATCACATGATTTTCTAGTTCATAAAAAGAATGACTAAGGCTAAATAAAACGATGAAAATGAATACGATGTGTCTCATCTATAAACTCCATTTTACATTTTATACTTAGTATGTGTATTTATTGTAAATGTATTAGTTTAAAGTTCAGTTAATAAACAGAGTGTACAGAGAAAAGAGCGAGTCCACATTGGGCTCACTCCATTTTATAGCTATAGTAAAGATAACAAAAAACCGCCGAATGCACCTGTTAATACAATCACCCAAGGAGGCAGTTTCCAGAATACTAACATGCTGAATAGGACCGCAGCAAAAGCAAAATCAACAGCCGATAAGATCGAACTCGTCCAGATTGGATGGTAAAGGGCAGCGATTAAAATGCCGACAACTGCAGCATTAACACCCATTAATGCTCCTTTGATTTTCGGGTTGCGGCGCAATGTATCCCAAAATGGCAATGTTCCTAAAATCAGTAGGAATGCAGGTAAAAAGATGGCAACGGTGGCTAACAATCCGCCTTGCCAGCCGTTAATGACAGCTCCGATGTAAGCCGCGAATGTAAATAACGGTCCCGGTACGGCTTGGGCTGCACCGTAACCTGCTAAAAATTGTTCTTCTGTTAACCACCCTGTTGGTACAAATTCACGTTCGAGTAATGGTAAGACGACATGGCCGCCACCAAATACAAGTGCTCCAGAGCGGTAAAAACTATCAAACATTGCAATCCAATTGATCGCAGTAGCTTCTCTCAGAATGGGAAGAAGTATGAGTAATCCAAAGAAAAGCGTTAAACATCCGTAAGCAAAGCGACGAGAAATCGGAAACTTTGAACTCGATGGAGCATCATCAATGGTTTGCTGTTTATATATTAAATAACCGATAAATCCAGCTAAAATAATAATTCCAACTTGAGTAAATGCCGTTTGCCAGAGTAAAGTGAGGACAATTGCAAATAACGCAATCGTTCGTCGTTGTAAGTCTGGCGTTAAGTTCTTTGCCATCCCGAGAATTGCATGCGCTACAACGACAACCGCAACAATTTTTAACCCGTGGATCCATCCGTAGTCAGCAAACCCTAACTGATTGAGAAGAACGGCAAATATTATGAGGGCGATAACGGAAGGAAGGGTAAAGCCAAGAAAAGCTAATATTCCTCCAAATAAACCAGCCCGCATGACGCCAATTCCGATGCCTACCTGGCTACTTGCTGGTCCAGGTAGAAACTGACATAAAGCTACAAGGTCAGCATAGCTTTTTTCATCCATCCATTTTCTTCTCCGAACGTACTCTTCGTGAAAATAGCCCAAATGAGCAATTGGACCACCGAATGAAGTGAAACCTAGTCGAGTCGAGACGAGTAACACTTCTAACAGCGTTTTTAATTTGTTTTCCTTTTGATTGGACATCTTTTTCACCTCTTGTTAATCTCTAATTTCTTTAAAAAGCTCATAGGCTTTGTTTCTTGCTTCAACGAGTAAGGTTTCACCTTTTTCAGTCGTTGAGTAATACTTGCGAATTTTACCTTCAACATTTCGATCCTCTTTATGTAAGAGACCGTCCTTTTCCATGCTGTGAAGGATAGGGTATAATGTACCTGCGCTTATGTTATAACCGTGTTCTTTCAGCTCTTCTAACATCCACAAACCAAAAATCGGATGCTCTTTGGCATGATGTAAAATATGTATCTGAATAAACCCTAGAAATAACTTTCGTAAAACTTTATCCTCCAATCGTAAGCTCCTTTCATTATTGTTTGCCAATATCGAAAACCGATATTATAAAAATAACAAAATAAAAAAAGAGAAACAACAGCTTGCCGAAATAAAACATAGTAAATTTACATTTTTAATATGATATTTACAAAGCAACTCATCTGAACAGGGAGAGATGTGTACATGATCCTAAAGTTAGATATTACAGAGCCACATATTGCGGCTGGGATTTACGACTTGCAGAAAAAAGCCTATGAAGTAGAAGGTAACATCATTGGTTATTTGGATCTCCCGCCTTTAAAAGAAACCGTTCAAGACCTCCAACAATGCGGTGAAATCTTTTTAGGATATGTTATAGAGGAAAAAGTAGTCGGGGCGATCGCTTACAAAACGTCAATAGATATACTAGATATTCACCGTTTGATGGTTCACCCTGAGTACTTTAGAAGAGGCATTGCACAAGCATTATTGACCCACTTTGAAGAGTGTGAGCCTGCAATACGTGAGTGGATTGTTTCTACTGGAACGGGGAATACTCCTGCAATAAATTTTTATAAAAGAAATGGGTTTCAAGTGTTAAATGAAGTAAAGGTAAATAACAGGTTATCCATCACAAATTTAAAAAGAATTGCAGAAAAATAAACCCTGAAATCTGATAAAAATATGCTGACGGATGTAACCACTTTTGATATGATGTAGATAGTGATAATGATTATAATTATCAATTAGTTACTTCTAAGAGGTGGACGTACATATGAAGAAGATCTACTTTTGTAAAGAAAATGATGTATCTAAAAAAGTGTTTAAACATATAAAAGAAAAGTATCCAGACATCACCGTGAAACGAAAGGGCTGCATTGGTGAATGCAAAACATGTAAACGTTGTCCTTTTAGTTTGATTGACGGAAAGAAAATCGTTAAATGTGATACAGACGATGAACTATATGCGAAATTAAATAAGCAGATATTGAAAAAAGCTAAGTAACCGAGGTTGCATTTAGATAATATTAAACGACAGTAAGAGTGAGTTAGATGTGATAGTTGAAAGGTGCATATAGAGATTGTTGGAGTATTTGACATGAAACTAAAAGGTGTCGTAAACTAAATATGAAACTTTATGGTTTCGTATTTACATACTGGAGGAATAAAAATGACATCAACTTTAGATATTCGTAAACAAGCCGTTTTTAATGCAAAGATCGAGAAAGTTTGGGATGCAGTTGCAACATCTGAAGGCATTGACTCATGGTTTATGCCTAATGATTTTAAACAAGAGTTAGGCTATGAATTTACGATTCAATCACCGTTTGGTCCGACTCCTTGTAAAGTTTTAGAATTAAATCCGCCAAACCGATTAGTGTTTTCATGGGGCGAAGCTGGCTGGAAAGTTTCTTTTGAACTTAAAGATTTAGGGGATCAAACTGAATTTACGTTGGTCCATTCAGGTTGGGGAGCACCAGATGAAATCGTTCCTGGCCCAGGACCAGATCAGACGAATGCTGAAATCAGCGACCGGATGAACAATGGGTGGGATTCAATTGTTCATGAAGCATTGCGTAAAGTAGTGGAAGGGTAATGGCGCTAGAACAAAAACATGATGTGTTTCAAGCAATTGCTGATCCATCAAGGAGAAAAATGCTGAGATTGTTAGCCGATGGAGAAATGCCTGTCACAATGATTAGTCAACACTTTCCAATTAGTCGGACAGCCGTTTCTAAGCATTTACGTATTTTATCAGAAGCCAACCTTGTCAGTGTTTCAAAAATAGGAAGAGAATCTCGCTACAAACTCCAGGCAGATGCATTACTAGAGTTAAAGAAATGGTTATCTTTTTACGAGCAGTTTTGGGATAATAAGATAGCGATGCTAAAACATGTCGTCGAAAAAGATAGGGATGGCGAGAAGTAAATGTAGTTTGATCTCTCATTAGAAGAGTAAAGTAGGACATGCAATATTTATATAATATTAGAGACTAGCTCGAGTTACATTTGTAACCAAAGCTAGTCTTTTTGTTTTTTTAAACAGGTCCTAATTTTTATACATTATAGGGTATTTTGACAAAATCGTGAACAGAATTTACATTTCACAAAGCTCTCAAAATTATCGATTACTTTAAAAGTATCAACAAAAGGAGGGGGTTACTACGAGACACTATAGTTTCTTCTTTATTGGATGTATGGCGCTTCTTCTAATGCTAAGTGCTTGTGTAGAAAAAGAGTACGAACCTTATCAAATTTCAGAAGGGGTCGACATATGCAATGAGTGCAATATGGTCATGGGTGATAACCAATATGCCACGCAAATTCATCTGACCAATGGCCAATACTTTATGTTTGATGATATTGGCTGTCATTATCAGTGGTTAAAGCAATATAGTGACCGAGAGATTGCGGTCCAATATGTACGTGATTATCATACGTTGGAGTGGTTAGAAATTGAAGATGCTTATTTTGTCTATGATGCATCCATTCAAACACCGATGGGCTATGGGATTAACATCTTTAAAGATGTAGATGAAGCTTATCGATTTATGGATGAAAATGGGGCAGGCGATATGTTCACGTTTAATGAGTTTTTCGATCATCACTTCGAACGGCAATTCGGATATAACTTTCAACAAAATTTAGTAGGAACAAAATGGGGGATAAAAAATGACTAAGAGAAAAGGATTTATTTTTGCATTATTACTAGCTTTTACAATGATGACAGTTGCTGCATGTGGTTCGAATGATAGCTCTTCATCTGATCACGAAAATGAAAAAGTCAATGAAGACATTACGCTTCAAGCCCTAATCGGGGCAGGTCTTGCTCAGCCGATGGATGAACTAATTGAAATGTATGAAGAACAAACGGGTGTAAAAGTAGAAGTGAATTATAACAATAATGCGGGATTAGTCGGTCAGCTGGAGATGAGTAAGCAAGGTGATATATTTATTCCAGGGTCGCAACGGGTCATTGATTCGATGAAAGAAGCAGGCCATGTTGAAGATGATGTATTTGGTCCACTTGCTTTTCATACCCCAATCATTCTCGTAGCAAAGGATAACCCAAAAAACATTGTAAGTATTGAAGATCTTGCGCAATCAGGTTTAACGATCGCAATTCCTAATCGTGAAGGAACACCACTCGGACAATCAGCGTACGAGATGTTTGAAGAATTAGGAATAACAGAACAAGTAGAAAAGAATGAGATTATAACAGCGCAAACAGGTTCTGAAGCTGTTATGGCGATAATGTCGGGAGAAGTTGACGCTGCAATCAGTGAACTAGCGGCATTTCAAAAAAATCGTGAAAAGTTAGATGCTGCACAGATTGATCCAGATCTAAATGTCCTTCATGCATTTATGGGTACGGTCATCTCCTATTCTGAGCAAAAAGAAGCAGCGACTGAATTTCTTCAGTTTTTAGAAAAAGAAGCACCTGCCGTATTTCAATATCATGGATATAACATCAAAGGTGAAATTCATCAGTAACTAGGGGAAGAAGAACGATCCAATCGTTTCGATAGATCGTTCTTATATTTCTGATCCGTGTAAATGATAATACCCAAGATAGAAGTGAGGAGAATTATGCGTACAAATCAATTATTAACGAAAAGCTTTATCACGATATATATACTCACGGCATTATTTTTATTCTCTGTCTATATTGGTTTATTTTTTTATGTAGATCTATTTGCTTTTATTACAACAATCCAAGATAAAGAATTTCATTTTGCGATCGTTTTTACGTTGGTGACTTCATTGATTAGCGCAGCCATTATAGCGATTATCGCCATTCCTGTTGGCTACGTTTTAGAAAAGGTTTCTTTTCCTTTGAAAAATATCATTAGTTCACTTTTTGATTTACCGTTAATTCTTCCGTCTTTAGTAACGGGTGTGGCCTTATTATTATTTTTTGGGCCGTTAACTAGTGATTTCTTGAACACGCTTGGCGTGCGTGTTGTTTTTACACCAGTTGGGGTGATCATTGCCCAAGTCGTAATTGGATTACCTTTAGCTGTGAGAGCGTGTCAGCAAGCCTTTTCTAGCTATGATGCACGGTTTGAGAAAGTAGCGGCAACCCTTGGTTATAGTCCATTCCAAGTATTTTTACGAACATCCTTACCAATGGCGAAATCTGGGATTTGGAGTGGGGTCATCATGGCTTGGGCAAGGGCTATGGGGGAATTTGGAGCCATATCAATGGTTGCAGGAATGACAAAATTCAAAACAGAAACGGTCAGTATTGCAATTTTTTTAAAGATGTCGATAGGTGAAATTCAATTTTCAGTTGCGATTTCAATAGTGATGATATTAATTGCAATCATCATTCTTACAGTCATTCGAATGTTTGAGGGGAAGGATGAGAGACAATGAGCCTGCATTTAAAAATAGAACAATTGAGTGTTACTTACGAAAAGTTCGCTCTTAAGAATATTGACTTTACTCTGCAACCTAATGATTATTTAGTGGTAATGGGGCCGACAGGATGTGGAAAAACCCTGTTGCTTGAAAGCATTGTAGGATTAACCAAAGTTGATCACGGTCGTATATATATAAATGGGGAAGAAATAACGAACACACCAGTTGAAAAAAGGAAGATCGGTTTTGCCTATCAAGATAGCTTTCTTTACCCTTTTTTCACAGTAAAAGAAAATATATTATTTGCGGCAAAAGAAGAAAAACGTGACAGCCATATTATTGCTCGAATGAGAGACTTAACAGAAAAGATGAAAATTGACCATCTTTTAGACCGTAAACCACAGAGATTAAGCGGGGGAGAAAAACAACGCGTGTCGTTAGCAAGAGCCCTTCTGATGAAGCCGAAACTTCTATTATTAGATGAACCGATTTCAGCTCTTGATCCTAAAACTAGACTAGAGCTTTACGATCTTTTTCGGTCAATTCATCTTGATGAAAATGTGACGATTATTCATGTCACCCATGATTTTACGGAAGCGATGGCTCTTTCTAATAAAGTAATGTTGTTAAACAACGGGCATATTGAGCAGTTTTCTTCGAAGGAACATTTTTTTGAAAAGCCAGCGACTCCATTTGTTTCTGAGTTTGTTTGCTTAGACCAAATGAAGGCCGTACTTAATGATAGACATCGTCCAGTCAAAGCCGCTGGTGTGTAATCGCTCGAAATAGGATAGGAAAAGAGTAAAGCTTCTTTCCTATCCTTGTCTAATTAATGATTACTTCTTTTTATTCATCAGATGTTGTGCGCGATGGAATGGGCATTTAGAAAGAGCCGTTTCGTCATCATGAAGGAAATACTGCTTCCATTCATAATTATCATCCTCACCATACTTCTTTAATTCTGGATGAGCTTCAATGTGGTCATAGGCTGCAAGACGTTTCCGAATTTGGGTTTTCATTTTTTCTGCATAATCAGGAGAAGCATTAAATTGTTGAAGTACCCATCTTGGAGTAATGGCCATCATAAAGTAAGGAAATGATCGACTGTTTCTATGTGTATGGGCTGGTGTTGCACAGTACATAAAATAGGGTTCACCATGAAAGCAGAATTCCCACTCATTTTCATGGGGATCTTGTGGAATATGTTCAGGCCAATGTTTTTCATCTAGCTCGGTTACTTTGTTTAATAAATTCCAATATTTTTGTTCATATTCTTCAACGGTAACATTTTCTTCATGTGAACCTTTAAAAAATACGATGAGAGTTGTATATTTACCAAATTGTCGATAATTCTCTGAGTACTCTTTTAATACTTGAGCCAGTTCATATGAAGTAAAGTCTTCATCAGGATGACCAACAAAACCATATCGTAAATGACTAAGTGCAAAAGCTTGAGTTGCAGGAATACATGGAAAGAGGTGCTGGCGATTCGTCATTTTCTCCTCAAAATGTTGTATCGCATTTAATTTCCATCCGTTCAGATGATGTTGTGCTTTTTCTTTTGTCGTTAATAAATTCATGATATTCACTCCTAACCTCATTTAGCCTATGGCAAAATTGTTGGTTAGGTGATTGTCCTGGTTTACTATGGGCTTGACTATGTGAAAAGATTTATGGGTAAAGCTCCGTAAGGTACTTTCTTCCATATAATATAAAAATATTTAGTATCGGGAGTTGTTAAAATGTATCAGCATATTGTGAGGCCAGGGGAAACCTTGTGGCAAATTTCAGAAGATTACCGTATACCTTATACAACTTTACTGCAAGCCAATCAGATCGTTAATCCTAATTTGATCTACGTAGGGCAGGCAATTACAATCCCTGGATTACCTAATCCAGACTTACTGCCATATTCGATTATGGTGTCCATTTCAAATCGTACGCTGACACTATTCCAAAACGGTGCCGTTGTAAAAACGTATCCGATTGCTGTTGGGCGAATTCTAAAACAAACACCGATAGGAGAATTTGTCATCATCAATAAAGCACCGAATCCTGGAGGTCCTTTTGGGACGATGTGGATGTCGTTATCTAAAAAACATTATGGTATTCATGGAACAAATGATCCTTCTTCGATTGGCAAAGCCGTTTCTAGAGGATGCATCCGAATGTTTAATCAAGATGTAGAAGAATTGGCCCGTACAATACCGATTGGTACTAGAGTGAGTATACGACCGTGAGACCGTCATATATAAAGGTAGGGTTAAAATATTCTTACTTCTGTAAAATAGAAATATTTAGCGTGGACTTTTTTAAAAAATGATGCGGAAGCTTATGTATCAAGCTCAACAATTTGTTAAGCTTGTCTTTTTTTAGTTTGCGGAAGATGGATCGAAGTTTAGTTCATTTAGTAAGCGATTGGTATTTCCGTCAAAAGTGAAGAAGAAAGGTGTATTTTCATCATTAAATAGCAGGTAATAAGGTTTTTCGTCTTTTGGGAAAATAAACACGACTTGATCGACTAAATCATGAAACCACTCATTTTCTATTGTAGTTGCACGTTCAAATGGAACTTTTATCATATATCCTTCTTCTGGAATAGGATTGAACCTTTTGCTTAGTCCGGTTGTACTTTCTATGAGCGTTTTGGTTTCTGCTTGTATTTTGTCTGTTGAAGGTACTGATTGTATGACCTCGCCTTTTTCAATATGAAAAATTTCGACTGGTTTCTGGTTTTGTGCTGAAACCACTGTAGTCACTGCGATAAAGAGTAACACTAGAGCCATTATTTTTTTGTACATTTTGAACCACCTCACTGATAATGTTCCCCATGATCGATGTGTTCATCTCATTTACTTTTAGAGAAAAGAGTTAATAATTAACACCCTTCTAATCAAATAGAAGTCGACGGTCTTGATCATAATAATGGTTGTCCTAGTGACACAAGGGCACATGGATGTAAGTGTTGGTGATCGGAGGTTGATTACAATTGATATCGTGATGTTTTTGTTCTTAACGATTGTAGTTTTAGCTGGTGTAATTACGGTTACCGCTTGGGCACGTCGACAAGTAAAACCGGAGTTTGTCCCAGTTACTACAGGGGGAGCCGTTAATCAAGAACCGATTCGAGAACAATTTAGGGAGGAATTTGGGATGGAAAAAGAAACACAAGAAATCGTTGAACGAGTAGCAGCAGCCAAGGCCGAAGAGGAAATTGGAGAGGAGTTAATGCCATTGCGTGGTCATCTTGAAAAAATGCAATCGACACTAAACCAATTGCAGTCGACCCAGCAACAGTATAGTTCCATGAGCTCACAATCTTCGAGTGGTCAAGATCAGCAACAAGCTAATCAATTATTACAACAAATGCAGCAATTTAGTTCACAAGCTCAACAACAACAACAAAAGACGTTCCAACAATTGCAGCAATCAATCCAGCAAGCGACGCAAATGTTAGGTAGCGTTAGTCAATCCCTACAATCCTTTAATGTTCTTAATCAAATGACTCAACAAATCAACCAATCACAACAACAGTTACAACAAATGCAAAGCCAGTCACAAGGACAGATGGGACAAGGTGGTCAGTCGCAAGGCCAAATGTCTCAAAGTGGACAAAGTTCACAAATGCAAAGTGGCCAAGGTCAAAGCCAAATGTATGGTGGACAAAATTCACAAATGCAAGGTGGCGGCCAAGACCAGCAATCACAATATGGTAGTAACTACAGCAGTGAAAGCGAATTGTACGATAGCTATTAAATTAGGGATCGTGCCATTTAGAATGGTTACTACAAGGGGCTGATTTCGGTCAGCCCCTTTGATTTTTTGTAGTTGGTGCGTGCTGTTCACATTTTGGCAAATAAATCGTGAAATCGGACAATAAATTTTCAAAACCGACAATAAAATAATGAAAATGGATAATAAATCGGTAAATCCGACAATAAAATTAAAAATCGGCTAATAAATGAAAGAAACTGATTAATAAAGTCACTCTAAAGCGATAAAAACTCATAAATAAGAACATAAAATTAATGTGAATGTACCTAACCATCAATTTTTCAATAATATTCTGCTTATTTCATCATTCCACGAGCTTCGACCTTCCAACGATCAACAACTTCTCCATCACGATGAACAATATACTCTTCAAACAAGTTAGCGACGACACATGAATGATTAGGGATAATCTCAACGGTATCATTCATTTTTAATTGGGTGTCTTTAAACGTTGCGACTCCATGTTCTTCGGAAAGTCGCTCGATCGTAACTTCAGGGTGATTGATTACCTTACCGTAACCGATAACACTCTTATTCCCATGTGCCCCTTGATCTAATGACAAGGCTTTACTACCTGTATCAAAGATAATCCGGTCCTTCTTTTTACTCACGACACTCGCGAGTACGGTCAAGGCACATTCTTTAGTTTCGGCAACACCTAATCCGACTTGGCACATATCATAAAACGCAGCGTTACCAGGACGAATTTCAGTAATGCCCTTTATTTTTGCTCCATACTTAAACGTCGGTGTAGAGCCGACACTTCGGTGTTGAATTGGAATGCCAGCTTGCTCGCAAAGTTCGGCACTTTGAATGACTGAATTTGCTTCATCTTCCGCAATTTTTTCAATTTGCTCTTGTGAAGTTGCAGCATAGGAATGACCTGCATGTGTAAAAATACCAGTTAACGTTAGGTGATTCATCGTTTTTATTTTTTGTGCTAATTCAACGATTTCCTCCATTTCAATACCACAACGATTCAGTCCAGAGTTCACTTTGATCCACACTTCTAAGGGCTCACTACAGCCGGAAAAAATGGTATTCACAATTTCAGCTTGCTCACCTGAATCAATGGCTAGTATAACTTTCGTTTCGGAAGATAATTTTTTTAAACGCTCAAGCTTTTTTGGCTGTGCTAGTGGATAAGCAATTAATATATTTGAAATATGAGCGGCGGCCATAACTTCTGCTTCTTCTAATTTAGCAACAGTAATACCGCACGCACCCTTTTTTAATTGCATTTTTGCGATGTTCACACTTTTATGCGTTTTAATATGAGGGCGCCACTCGATTCCATTTTGTTTCGCAATGTCTCGTATATCATTTAGGTTGCTTTCAAGCTGATTTAAGTTGAGCAACAATGACGGAGTATCTAAACTATGTATTGAGTTCATGGTCCGAACCACCTCGAAAAATATTTTATTATTTTAGTGTAACCTGATGGACTTAATAACGTCTTACGTATTGAATTTATCATAGGTTGTTTTTCCAGGGAAGAGGAGATGGCAAATGAAACGCGTATTTTTACTTTTTATACTTTGTGCAATTGCTTTTTTAGCGGCTTGTACAACAGGACCGGCAAATGAAGGTGCAACCAATCAACAAGGAAACAAAGAACAATCGAGGGAACAGCAAAGAACTGCAGTGATCAAAAATGGTGAATTAACAAGATTTGAAGAGGGGTTATTGCAAAGTATTGGAGACCGTGCGTTTGTTTATGATATTGACATTGAAAATGTTGGTGTATCTGAGATTTATGTCACTGTCGATCACTATACAAAAGGTGAGCTCGTCTCAAAAGTAGTTGAGATGACAACATCAATTTATGAAAATAGTGACGATAATGTTATTCGAACCATCTTTATTAATCAGCAATTTGAAAATATGAAGAAGGAACGATTGACGTTATCTGTGATGACCAATTCAGAAACCACTCATGGTTCGATTGACAAAGAATTAAGCTTAGATGAAGATCATTCATTAAGTGCATACGGTGGGATTACAGACCCAGTTTCTTTATCGCTAAATGAAACATACGCAGTAGCATCTGTTATTAGGACAAATGAAGATGCAATCACAGTGATCAATGGGCCTTTAACGGAAGAAGAGTTAAAAGAGGTAACAAACTATGACCACGTCTATATTGTTTCCATTCAATTAAATTAGTAGAGAAAGCTGCCTCTTTTTAGAAGAAGCAGCTTTTTTTTGGCTAAGATTTGTATTAAAAAATTGAAATCCTTCAGTCGTAAGTTTCAAAGTAGCTGAATACAATGTACAAGTCGTACAGTTTGTCCGTTGCACAAAGCTAGTTGATTTGGAGGAGGAGACGATGAGTGTTTTTATAAGTTATATTCTTTTAGGTTTATCATTAGCTGCACCCATTGGGCCGGTTAATGCAGCCCAAATTGATAGAGGAATAAAAAACGGCTTTTTTCATGCCTGGCTTGTAGGCTTAGGTGCTACAGTTGCCGATGCTTTTTATATGTTATTAGTGTTTGTAGGGGTCGTGCATTTTTTAGAAATTCCTTTTATGCAGACGTTCCTGTGGATTTTCGGTTTCTTTGTACTCGTCTATACTGGGTTTGAAAGTTTATCAGGAGCAAGTCAAATCAATGTTAACAACATGAGAAGCCAAAAAGAATCGCATTTAAAATCGTTTATGTCAGGATTTTTTATGTCCTTATTTAACCCGCTGACGATCCTTTTTTGGCTAGGTATTTTTGGTTCGATTTTGGCGAAAACCGTAACGACTTATGGTACAGGAAAAGTTATTTTGTATAGTGCCGCCATATTTATTGGAATTACAATCTGGGATTTAACGATGGCTGGGCTTGCAAGTACGATGCGTAAATATTTAACGAATCGATTATTGACGGTAATTTCTGTTATTTCAGGTTTGTCGTTGATTGGCTTTGGGATCTATTTCGGTATTCAAGCAGCTACTGTTTTATTTTCGTAAACAAGGAACCAGGGCCATTATCATCATCCTTTGTTTTATTCCAAAAATGTTTCATAATTAAAGTGACGATTCCGATTACAAAAATAAAAGCTAAGCTCACAAAAAAGCCAGGACGGCTCGTTTGGTGAAAAACGGTCCCAAAAACACCGAGAAAAACAAGAATAAATCCTAAAATCCGTTTAATGTTCGACATTAATGTCATCTTAATAATTCTACCGTATGATCCGAGAATGAAAAACCAATTGTACAGAAGCATTAGTCCAGCGGCTGTCGTCACGTATTCATAAATTCGCCCAGGCATAATTAGCGCTAAAACAATAGATATCGTTATACCGCCTGTAGTTAATGCCATCGCAGGGAGGGCAATATCTTTCTTTACCCGTTTTGAAAGAATACCTGGTGCATCACGGTCTTCTGCAAGTGTTACAAGAATACGAATGATTGCAAACAACGAAGCAACCATCGTGGAAAAACCGGCGATGATGAAGACCGCATTAAACACATGGGGAACAAAGGCTAAGTCATATTGATTCAATGCAGTTACAAAAGGACTTTTTTCTGTCGTAAATCGGTCCCATGAAACCATTAATAGGGCAAGCCCGATGGAAGATACATAAATAATAGCTAACAAAAACAACATGACCTTACCTGATTTCGGTGCTTCTTTCATATCCTTTAAACGGACAGCTAATAGACCCATAATTTCAATACCGGCATAACCGTAAAACCCATAAATAAGCGATGGCAACAGACCTGTTAGTCCATTTGGAAAGACAGTATCATACGTTCGTGGAATTCGAAACGCGTCACCGTCTCCAGCCCCTAACACGCCAAATAGGGCAAGGAGGGCTAGAATGATAAACATTAAAATGGCTGCAATTTTTAGAACAGCTAGTAAGTTTTCTACACGGTCAAAGCCAGACGGTCCCATTAGGATGACGAGCAAACCAAGAATTGAATAAATTGTTGCGAATACCCATAATGGAATATTAGGAAACCAAAACCGTGAGAAAATTGACAGGGCAGTCATTTGGCTACCAATAATCAACAGTTCAGAAAGGAAATATACCCATCCACTCGTAAAACCAGCCCAACGTCCGTATGCATGCTTTGCATATGTACGAAAAGACCCTTTTTGTGGATCATTAATCATTAATTTAGCTAGTGCTTCGTATACAAAGTACGTTCCAATCGCGGCTATAACATATGAAAAAATAACAGATGGCCCAGCCATATTTATCGCAATACTTGAACCGAGGAAAAACCCTGTTCCTATTGTACAAGCAACACCTAATAACGAGAGTTGCCACCACTGTAACGGTTTTTCTTTTTGTTCAGCGGAATTTGATTTCATTTCCCATCACCACTCCCTTGATCTTGATTGTATTGTTCGATAAGGACGGTCACTTTATGTAAGAAATAACGTAATCCTTTGAGAGATTTACACCCTTTATAAGGATAAAATTTTTATATTGTGTAATACTAAAGTTGAAATAAATCAGTTCACCATGATGAAGGAGGCTATCTGTATGAGTCAACAAGTTGTAGCTGTCAGAAAAAATAACGAAGGCGATATCATAGAATTAAAATTATCGAGTGGACAAATTGTTGATTACAAGCAAGCTCAAATGATGGCACAAAACGGTGAAATTGAACACGTCAATGTATTCAGAGGACGAGATGGAGACATGCATCTTCGCAGTGATGCAGATGGCGATCCAACGAACAATTTAGACAACTTACCAACTTTTTAATCTAATGAATAAAATTAAGATAGAGAAACGGAAGGAAGACTACTTAATAAGGTGGTCTTCTTTTTTGTGGTTTTAACATAAGATAAGTGTGTGTAAGAAAGTGAATTGAATATGTTGGTAAGGGAATAATCATGTGAAAAATAAAAATAAAATAACAACTATAAACCTATTGTGAGAACAAGTTATATGTTAACATATGAAAAAAGTGAGTTTACGTTTAGTTTATTAAGAAGGGATTATCTTTGTATTTATTGAATGTTTATATAATATAAATGAAAGTGTAAACGGAATTTTAAAAGAAAGATACAATGAGTTGATAGGTTTTTTGCTAACGCGGAAACGAAACGGATTTATAGGGGGAGTGAGGAAAATGAATTTACGGGGACATCATTTATTATGTTTATTAGGCTATAGTGGACATGGATATTCTCCTTCTTTTATTAATAAAATGGAGCACCTCGCACCGATTTATCGAAAATTAGATCTTGATTTTGAGATATATGTAAATGAGCATACGGATGAAATTTGCAAGCATTGCCCAGCAATGGAACGGAACAACTGCACCACATTTGAAAAAGTGGATTATGAGATCAGGGAACTGGACCGTAGAATAAATGAAAAATTACAAGTACGCCCTGGTTTTTATTATTCCAAGAAAACTATTTTTCGACGAATACGAGAGAATATTGAGCCAGATGATTTAGATATCCTATGTAAAGGATGTAAATGGCTTTCATATGGTGTTTGTAAGGCTGCTATTCGCCAATTAAAAGAAACAGAAATTAGCAATGTTTGAATTGGAAGATATCTGAGTAATTAATAAAGTTAAACTACTTATATGTGAATATATACTAGCGCTTAATCCCAAAAAACTCTAACTTAAAAGGTACCTTTAATATTTGAAATTTTCAGAAAAAATATATACAATATAGTAGAGTTTATATTAGGGAGGCTACGTATGTATAAAGAGACCATGCAATCTTTATTTGAACAAGCTTTTTTCAATTATAAGGACCGAACGGCCATTAAGTTTCAAGAACAAGAATATACTTATGAACAAATCGAACAACATGCAAATCGTTGTAGTTGGTCGATGATTGAGCTAGGTATCGGGCCTGGTGAACGTTCTGCACTACTCATGTCTAACTGTCCGGAATTTATTATGGCGGATTTAGCGATTATGAAAAGCGGTTCCGGTAAGGTTCCGTTAAATGATATGTTAGTTGAAAAAGAGATTCAGTATATTTTGCAAGACTCTGAAGCAAAGATCCTATTTGTTGGACCCGATTTTTTCGATGTGATCCTCAACATCAAAGAAAATCTTCCTCATTTAAAATACATCGTAGCCATTTGTGAGCAAGAAAATTGTCCGTCAGAATTTATTCCTTGGTCCCAATTTATCGCACTTCATCCTAGTGAAAACCCGCAAAGCAAATTACAACCAGAAGATTTATATTTGCTCGCCTATACAGGTGGTACAACTGGTTTACCAAAAGGTGTTGTACATACTCAAAGAAACGGTTTCATTAATATGTGTTCACACATGATTGAAACTGAAATCAGTGAAAAAGAAAAAATGTTAATTTCCACTCCACTTTCCCATTCAGCAGGTTTGTTTACTCAAACAGGATTACTTCGTGGTGCTACAATTATCATTGAACCAAAATTTGATCCCCAAAAAATACTTAGGATTATTGAAGAAGAAAAGGTTACTTTTACATTTATGGTTCCAACGATGATCTATAGAGTGCTCGACGAATTAAAAAATAATACCTACAATGTTTCTTCTATTAAAACGATTGTTTATGGAGCTGCACCTATTACGGAACAGCGATTAAAAGAAGGGTTAGATCGGTTCGGTTCAGTTTTTCTCCAATTTTTTGGGCAGACTGAGTGTCCCAACTTTATAACTAAGCTGACAAAGCAAGACCACTCCTTGGATAAAGACCGGGTTCACCGATTAAAAAGTTGCGGTCGTCCTGTTTTAATGTGTAATGTAAAAGTTGTTAATCCAAATGGAGACATGGTGGCTACTGGAGAAGAGGGAGAAATTATCGTTCAGTCTCCGTATGTTATGAATGAGTATTATAAATTACACGAAAAGACTGAAGAGACGATACAAAATGGATGGTTATTTACAGGAGATGTCGGAAAGATTGATGAAGATGGTTTTGTTTACTTATTAGATCGGAAAAAAGACATGATAATTAGTGGTGGTATGAACGTTTATACGACGGAAGTAGAGAATGTTATTCAACAACATCCTGATGTAAGCCAAGTTGCAGTCATTGGTGTACCTCATAAGGATTGGGGTGAAACAGTGCTGGCATTGATCATTCCGACACTTGATTGCGTGAACAAGGATGAGATCTTAGACCACTGTTCACGACTATTATCTAAATATAAACGACCAAAAGATATAGAATTCGTTAAGGAATTTCCTTTAACACCATATGGTAAAATTGATAAAAAGGCATTGAGGACAAGATATTGGGGAGTTGTAGAACGAAACGTGAACTAGTGAATGATTTTCACGTATTCATGATGAATAGTTAAAGAAGTATTAGTTTAAGTTTATTTGAGTTCATGGGTTTTGATTTTTCAGAGCCTTTTTTTTTTTTTTGGAAATAATTTCATAATTAATTTTCCACTTCTATAGCAAATAATAATGGATGGAGGGGATGAAAATGATCAATCGACTTAGCGTATTGTTTAAAACTTTGTTGTCAAAAGTTATTCAGCGAATGAACAATATTCAAGTGTTTTTGATAAGTTTAACTTACCTCCTAACGGTTCGATCTAGCCGAATTTAAGCATTAATAAAAGTGTAATTAGAAAAACTAGTGCCTTCCGAATGCACTAGTTTTACATAATAATTTTACCTTGGGGTGGAAATGATGACACGAGCGATAGAAGCAGTAACCGAATTGTTGCAATCTTTTATAGATGATGAACCGAAACCACCGTTACATGTAGGTGAAGTGATGAGCTTATGGACGGCTGTCACTGCATTCCAAGAGGCAAGGGCTCTTTACCAAGCCGCACTTAACACAACAACTGATTCTGATTTAAAACATACATTAGAAAATGCAGTTCAAGCATCAAAAAAAGATTACGAAATGATTAAAGAGTTCTTGATTAAGGAGGGAGTTCAATTACCTGCAGTAAATGAAGATAAGCCGCACTCAGACCCTGCTGCAGTTCCTGAAGGCGTTAGACTAACAAACGATGAAATTGCAAATTTAATTTCTGCAAAAGTTGCCACTTCCATTGCCTTTTGTGCAACTTCCATGTCTCAATGTATAAGAAGTGATGTCGGTCTGTTGTTTTTTCAAATCCAAGTCCAACTGATGAAATTTGCCTCACCGCTTAAAAACTTAATGAAAGCGAGAGGATGGTTGAAAAGTCCGCCACCTTACTCACCTCCTGGTGTCCCAAGAGAGCATAGTTAATGAAATCATTGGTTTTAAACATTCATCGTTTAATATACTTTCTGTAACTGTAATGTTGCAGGAGGTATATTTTTGTTTGCATAAATATTACGGGTAACTAAAGAAATCTATCAGAGACTCCCAAAAGTTCCCTTCATTTTGGTACAATAATAACCGAATAGTCTAAAAATAATAAATAAAATACATAGTTCATATAAAGGAGAAATGAATATGTTTTCGAACTGGAGAAAAGTTTTACAAGAAGAACTTTCAGGCAGACAAGCGTTTCGATATGCCGATCGAATTGCGCAGTTTCATCGGATTCAAGCGTCAACTGGGTACCGTGAAGCGGCAGAAGCGGTTGTGAAATTATTAAAACGTGATGGGGTCGATGCTGAATTAATTTCCTATTCAGCTGAAGCAGGCAGCCGATTTTTAGCTCATCGGACCTTCCAAGAATGGCATTGTAATCATGCTGAGTTATGGATTGAAGGAGAGGAGCGGAAGCGGATTGCACGGTTTGAAGAAGAGGAAATTTCTGTTGTACAACGAAGTGTAGCGACACCACCTGAAGGGGTTGAAGCCGAACTTGTTGTCGTTGAACAGGCAGAAGACCCGACAAGTTATGATGGATTGAATTTAAAAGGCAAAATTGCGCTTGTTCGTGGAAACCAATTTTTAATTCATGATCTAGCCGTAGTGAAGCATGGGGCAATCGGGCTTGTATTTGATAATTTAAATGAGTATGCCCCGATCCGAACGCGGTTAGATATGCCTGATGCTATCCAGTATACGTCATTCTGGTGGCAGGGAGACGAACAAAAAGCATTCGGTTTTGCGGTTTCTCCAAGAGTTGGAGAAGAATTACGCGCCAAAAGTAAACAAGGAACGGTTCGTTTGAAAGCAAAAGTGGATGCCAAGCTGTATGATGGTCACTACGAGAATATCGAGTTTTTTATCCCTGGAAAACAACAAGAAGAAGTTCTTCTAGTCAGTCACTTATGTCATCCGTATCCTGGGGGACAAGATAATGCATCAGGCCCTGGTACATTAATGGAAACGATGCGAGCATTACAGAGACTGATCAGTGAAGGGAAGCTGCCGCAACCTGATTTAGGGATACGTTTTTTAATGATGCCTGAAATGACAGGAACGTATGCGTACTTTGCTCAACACCCGGAGCGGAAAGAAACGACTATTGCAGCGCTGAACTTAGATATGGTGGGAGCGGATCAGACGAAAGGTGGTGGCCCGTTATGTATTGAACAGCCACCAATGGCAACGCCGACTTTTCTTGATCGTTTTGCTTATAATTTATTTCAGCGAGCAAGTTTGAATACGAGCAATTTAACAGGAACCTTCAGCTATAGTACAACCCATTTCTTAAGAACACGGTTTTCAGGAGGAAGTGATCATTATATTATTGCAGATCCGACGATTGGGATTCCATGTCCGATGCTCATCCAATGGCCAGATAAGCATTACCATACGACCGAAGATTCTACGAATAACCTTGATCCAAACATGATGGAAATAGTTGCACAGACGACAGCTTTATATGCATATGGTTTGGCGAATGGCAGTGAACAAGACTGGTCGTTACTATTAAACAATGATACCGCTACGAGATACACAGATTTACAACAGGCGCTTATGACGATATATAATGATCAGAAACTTAAAAAAGATTGGGCAGGAGCCTTTGAATTTTATTGTGAGTATGAAAAAAGTGCATTGGAAAGCTATCGACAGTATGCCGACATTCGCAAGTTTACTAGCATTCCGCAACAAGTTGATCGAGCGCAAGAATTACTAGGTGAACAAATAAAAGTTTTACAACAGCACGAACAGGAAACCGAAGCTTTGGGTGCTAGGACTGAAACGAAAGCGGCTAGTCTACCATCAGAATTTACAGAGAAGGTGTATAAAAGAACCTATGAGGGTCCGTTTGATTTAACGTTTGAGTTAGAACGACTACCGTTAGAAGAACGCTTACAATGGTATGAATACAAGAAACAGACAAAGCCCCCAGCAGGTTATGAAGTGTTTTTACAATATTGGATCGATGGCACTCGTTCCGTACGAGAGGTTTTGGCATTAGTTCACATGGAGTCAGGATCCTATGACTTGGAATATGCCCAAAACTATTTGCAGCTATGTGAGCGGTTAGGATTAATATCTTGCAGGGACGATAGCTAATGCTAGCTACAAATGGTAGATTGTCCATTCGAAAACTGATGGATTGTGAATCAGATTATAAATTACTCTATAAGTGGTTAAATGATGAAGTCGTTCAAGAGTATTACGAAGGAAAAAGTGTGAAACATACTCTTGAACAGATTCACGATGAGTATCGTCCACGAGCGATCGGCAAGGACTATGTGCAAGCCTGTATCATCGTTTACGGTGACGAAGCCATTGGTTATTTACAGTTTTATCATCTACAACAAGAAGAAATTGAGGCGTACGGAGCTGCAAGAAACGAACAAGTGTATGGAATCGATTTATTTATCGGTGAACCGACTTATTGGAATAAAGGAATTGGAACAGACGTAATAAAGTTAACAGTCGATTTCTTATTTACCAAGGTTGGTGTACATGAAATTTTCATCGATCCGCAGACGTGGAACGAAAGGGCGATTGCTTGTTATGAGAAATGTGGCTTTCAAAAAGTAAAAGTACTTCCTAAACGAGAATTATACGACGGAGAATATAAAGATAATCAAATCATGCGGATCACACATAAGGAGTTCAACGAAAACTGATAATTGGAAGACGAAGCAGAGGCTGTTCCTATGAAACAGCTTCTGTTTTTATTGTGCCGCACTCACTTTTACAAAAAAAACGAAAAATAGTATAGTAGTGGTACAGAAGTGATGGGGAGATGGATGGAGTGGATTTGAAATATAGAGAAAATAGCGTATGGAAAACAACAGGGATGTTATGGTTAGGCGTTGCTGTTCTAAATTTTATTTGTCTACTATTTCTATTTATTGGGTTAGGGTTTAGTGCTTATACAGTTATTGTCGCGATTATTATTAGCTGTAATGTGGCATTAAGTATAGTTATAGGAATTTATTATTTACGTTTGAATGACATTACATATATACAACTGGAAAATGACAGGTTGTTAGTTCATAAAGGCCTTATTCGTTTGAAGCGGCAAATTAACTATGATGATATTGAAGAAAGTAGAATTAGTGACAATAAACTAATCTTACTATTAACGAGCGGAAAAGAAGTTGAGATTAATTTGGACTTATTAAAAATAAGAGACTTTGACAAACTTAATATTAAATTGAGTGAGCATGTTGAAATAAGACAAGCAAATTAATCTACGATTCGATACTCGCAGACAGCAACGCCATGCGGGTATTTTTATTTGAGCTGCGTAGATAAAAAATGGATATCTCTAGAAAAGGATGTATGATGAAGATGGTTCTTTATCTCTTCTCATTTACAATGAGCTTAAACGTAGACAGTTATAATCGGTTAGTGTGACGGGGCCATATTTGGCTGAGACAGGGATAGAGGAACCTTGAGGAGGATAGAGATGACTATACTAGAAACTAAACGTTTAACATTACGAAAGATGAATGTTCAAGATGAAGATCATCTTATAAAAATATTTTCCGATCCCATTGCGATGCAGTACTATACATCAACTAAGACGAGAGAAGATGCACGAAAATGGATAAACTGGAATATAAAGAATTACGAAAAACATCAGTCGGGGCTTTGGATATGCGAGTTAAAAAATACAGGCACATTCGTTGGTCAGTGTGGGATTGTTCCGCAGATCGTAGATGGTCAAGAAGAAATGGAAATTGGGTATTTATTTGTTCGAGACTACTGGGGACAAGGATTTGCAACGGAAGCAGCAAGGGCTGTTCGGGACTATGGTTGGAATAAGCTTGGATGGTCTCGTTTAATCTCGATGATCTATAAATACAATACCCGTTCGATCAAAGTTGCTGAACGGATAGGTATGAGTATGGAGAAGGAAACGAATATTAAAGATCGACCTACCCTTATTTATTCCATCATTTGTAACTCTAGGCAGGGATCAGCGGTTTTATAAAACGAAAAATTTTCTGAAGGAGGCATCCTTTGATTTGGCATATAATGATACTTGTCATTGCGTCTAATCTCGATGATTTAGCGGTAGGTTTTTCACTCGGTATGAGAGGGAAAATTCCGCTAAAGGTTATATTCATCATTGCGATTTTTTCGGGGCTAACGATGGGGACAGGGTTATATTTTGGAGACGTTATTGCTGGGGTGATACCAGAGCATTTATTATTCTATTTAGCTTCCTTTGTTTTTCTCATCATTGGTTTATGGTTTTTATGGGATGCTAGAAAATCGAACCAAGAGGAGATGGGTGATAAAAAGCTGGATCTAAGCTTAAAAGCTGCGGTCCTTTTAGGGATTGCATTAGGGATCGACTCTTTAGCCGCAGGCTTTTCAGGTGGATTGGCAGGTTTTCCAATTATACTATCAAGTGTATTGGCCTTTGCAACTAGTTTCCTCTTTATATGGGCTGGCTCCAAATTTGGTCACTTAGTGGCACTGAATGTATTTAAAAATCATGCAAGCTCGATATCTGGTTGGTTATTTATTGCCCTCGCTTTATTTATATTGTTCATTTAAATCACTTGGTCGTAGGTGTTTGCGATCAAGTTTTTTGGTTTATTCGTGTTTTTCATACGAAGCAAATAGTCAAACAACTTCTATATAAAAAAAGGGTGGCATAATCATATATATTTGCTAAAAGTACTTAAAAGGGGGAGTTACTAAAAGGAGGGCTTCTATGAGTGAGATGCAACTAAATGAGGTAAAAGTAAACCCAACCGACCAGTCATATTCATTTATAACTGTAGTATTAGTGTGGTGTGGACTCGTAGTATTATCGAGCATGTATATTACGATCCCGCTTATTTCCGTTTTTAGTTCAACTTTTGAAGTTTCATTACAGCAAGCAGCTCTAACAGGAAGTGTTTTCTCCCTCTTCTACGCACTCGGTTGTTTAATTTTTGGGGCACTTTCTGATCGATTTGGACGCAAAGCCTTTTTAATAATTGGAATATGCTCCATTACAATTGTTACTCTTTTGATTGGATTTGTCGAAAGTTTTTATTGGTTACTGATCTTAAGAGCGATTCAAGGAGCCGTTGCTTCTGTATATGCGCCTATCTCTCTTGTTTATGTAGGGGAAGTGTATCCTTCGGAGAAGCGATTGACAACCATCGGATTTATTACCTCAGGTTTTTTGACGGCAGCTATTTTTGGGCAAGTGTTGAGCAGTGCGATTCAAGAGCTTTGGAGCTGGCCAGTAATCTTTTTTACTCTGGCAGCGTTGTATTTTATTTCCAGTCTTCTCGTTATTTTCGTACTTCCTCGAGAGGAACGAAGCTCGAGGGGGTGGAGCGTGTGGGCTATTTTTAAACAAATGGCAGTTTTGCTGAAAAATAAACAGTTGCTGCTTACATTGTTCATTACGTTTCTAACACTCTTTTCACTCGTTGCCATGTATACGATATTGGGCAGCTATTTAAGTACGAATACGTTTGGGTTGTCGAGCCAAGTAATTTTAACGGTTCGAGCAGTCGGGATTTTTGGCATTATATTTGCTCCTTTTGCTGGAAAGCTTTCTAATAGATTTGGTATTTCAACTGTATTACGTGTGGGAATGGTTCTTGCAAGCGTAGGAGTGGCGATGGTAGGTGTTTTCTCCAATTTAATTTTGATAGTTCTTATGAGTGTTGTATTTGTGGCAGGCATAGCATTAGTTTGTCCCGTTACAATATCAATGGTCAGTATATTAGGAGAAAAAGTAAGAGGTACTGCCGTTACATTTAATGCTTTTATTTTATTTGTGGGGGCAAGTTTAGGACCGGTTACAGCGATTTTTTTAATGGATGTTTTGAATTATACGATGAGTTTCCTAGTACTTGGGGCTTTTCTTTGCATAGGATTAATCGTATCTATGTTTATTAAGATTAAATAATTGCCTCGTACAGCTGGCTCAACTAGGAACTCACACTTATTGAAAAGGGGTTGTAGTTTGAGTCAGTTTTTTCTTAACCAAAGATTTAAGAGTAATGTCGGGAGTTGCTCTTCTATAAGAAGAGTTAATCAATAAAATCGTTCAAAAAACAAACCTACTGAAAAGGGAGAACACCGCTTTTCATAGTAGGCTAATTATTTCGTCATTAAAATTCTTTTCATCCCTCTCTTTGCCATATTAAGTGCGATTATTGATGTTTCATAAAAAACTCCGAAGACTTATTCTTCAGTTTCCCTAGCGCTCTTTTTAGAAAGTTACCAAGGTCCTTTGACGATTTTACTCGTTCATAAGTTGCTTCAAACTCTTCAGATCGAATCGGGTATTGTTCTCCACTCGGTTCAGTGATCAAATAGTCACCCGGTAAACCTCTTACTGTACCTTCTGCTGTTTCAATTGTAATCGATCTCTTCAGTTTTACTGCTTCTACGACGACCGGTATTTTTCTATATTTAGGCATGTAATCCCTCCCTCCAAAACCAATCCCTGTTCAAGTTAATGTTTTAATAGGGTCTAAGAGCTTGGGATGTAAGTCCTATTTTTTATTAGAGAAGATTCGCTCAAACGTTTACTCCTAATCCCATTTCAACATTATAAAAAGGGTTGGTACCTACTAACTTAATTTCAACGTATGCAGCATGTCAGCAGTTTGTGACAGGTTCCTATAAGTTCGTAGTGGTAGTTGTCTAAGTTTATCTACGCTTCTTTTAGTACAGGCAGGCCAATAATAAATGTCGATCCTTTTCCTTTTTGACTTGTCACATCAATGGTACCTTCCATGGAATGGATAATACTGTATGAAATCGTTAAGCCGAGACCAGTTCCTCGTTCTTTTAAAGAATAAAATGGAGTACCTAAAGCTTCCATTTCGTCTTTTGTCATCCCACAACCGTTATCTTTTATAGTAATGTAGTAGAAGTCTCTAGTCTTTGAGACGGAGACGGTAACTACTTCTCCTGTTGTGGAAACCTCGATCGCATTTTTAATCATGTTTATAAGCACTTGTTGGAATTTCTCAGGGCAGCCTTTTATAAAATAGTTATTCTCTGAAGGTAAGTGATACTCGATATCTACACTTTTCATGAGTGCGTATGATGAGAGAGTGTGATTGATCCGATTGATTTGTTCATGAATATTGATCGTTTCGAGCTTTACGGCTTGTGGTTTTGCTAATGTTAAATAATCGTTAAGGATCGTTTCAGCACGTCTTAATTCATTTGTAATAATCGCATAATGTTCGCGATGTTTCTTAGGCGTATCTTTATCTTGTTGTAAAATTTGAACAAAACCATTGACGACGGTCATTGGGTTTCTGATTTCATGAGCAACACTTGCGGCCATTTGCCCGACAATATTAAGCTTTTCTGATTTTTCGAGTTCGACTCGTAATTGTCCATGCTCTCTTATCGTTTCTATTACATAGATGCAAACCCACATCATCAATATATGCATGACAATAAAGAACAAATAAAACATATACACGTCATTCGATGAATATCCAAACATTAGTTGTATGGAGAAAATAACAAGCAGTGAATTAATGGCAGTCAGTACTAGAGTTGATTTAATTTTTTTATTGTATGTAAAGGTTTGATAATTTCTAAAGTACATAATTAAAAGAATTAGCGATATTAAGGAGACTATCAAAGCGGCATAAGCACCCATTCCCCCAATAAATACACGAAAGGCAAACATCATGATCGTTACAAATACACCAATGGGAAAGCTACCATATAAAAAAGAGAGGATCCAAGGAATCGTACGTAAATCCATCATATTCCCAGTACTGAAGGAAACGGGAAAAGACATACATAAAAAAATAGCAAGGCTGCTAAGGAAACCAACAATTAAACTATTATATTTTTCAAGGTATGTGTTGTTTTTTAGTATCGTGTAATAAAGTAAGGGTGGAAATAAAATAAAAACGACTTGTAATAAGAATTGCTGTAGCATGAACGTGGATTCTCCTCTTTTTTCTATACTTACTACCGTATAATTCTAGAAAATAGTCAAATTCCCTCTAGTTTTCAACCAGATCCTACTATTATATCTATTTTTTTCATAAATTGGGCTAGATTTCCTTGTTAAAGCTAAGAAGTGAAAGGTATTTGTGATACTAAAAGCAGGCTAATTTATGATTATTTGAATATTTGGAGTAATTTATACATTCTTCTGGTAGTATGGCAATATAGCAATATTAGTGAAGGCGGAGGGATAGCATGAGTGGAAAGAACATTGAAGAGTTCTTATATCACCAAAATGAGACGATAAAAGACCTTTACCAATCGGTACTAACGAATCACTGGATGGCGGCCACAACAGGAGAGCAAAAGTGGAGTGAACAGCATGAAAAAGCATTAAATACATATTTTAGTCATTTTGCCAGCGAAGAGTTGATGGACCAAGTGTCATATTTTCGAAGTATACAAGACTTAGAATATAAACAACAACGCCAATTAGATGATATCTATCGAAAAACGATCAAAAATCAACTCAGTCCGGATACGCTCGCTAAAACGGTGGAACTCGAAAAAGCAATCTCGCAAACGTTTACTTCTTTTCGACCGAATATTCAAGGGAAAGAAATAACAAACAATGAGATCAATGACATTCTCAAGAGTAGCCGTGACCTTGTTGAAAGAAAAGAAGCATGGCTTGCCAGCAAGCAAATTAGTAAAAAAATCGAAGCGCAAGTCTTGCAATTGGTACATAAACGTAATGAAGATGCACGGGCGTTAGGATATGATAATTTTTATCAGATGTCTATGGAAACACAAGAGTTAGACATTAATAATGTATTTCAGATATTAGAAGACTTAAAGGAACAATCTGATGCTCCATTTGAGAAACTGAAACAAGAAATCGATGAAGAATTAGCAAAAAAATGGGGAATTTCGGCACGTGATATTCGACCATGGCATTATACAGATCCTTTCTTTCAAGAAGCGCCTGCTGTTCAAGGGATAGATATAGATAGTTATTTTAAAGGAAAAAATGTAGTGGAAATAGTTAACCAAACCTTTCAGGCAATGGGACTAGACATTGAGGACGTTTTGAAGCGGAGTGATTTATACCCACGAGAACATAAAAATCCATTTGGGTTTTGCTCGGATATCAATCGAGAGGGAGATGTGAGAATACTAGTCAACCTAGATGAGAGTTTATTTTGGTGTACGGCTTTACTTCATGAGCTCGGTCATGCGGTGTATTTTAAAAACATCGATCGTCAGTTACCTTTTATTCTTCGTTTTCACTCGCATACGTTAACGACTGAGTCGATCGCTCTATTCTTCGGTCGCATGAGTAAAATGGACAGTTGGCAAAGACGATTTTTGGATCTTCAGCCAAATCAACTGAAAGAGATGAGGCCGTTTGCTAATAAGATGCTTCAGCGTCAAATGCTCGTCTCAGCTCGCTGGATTATAACATTTTCTTCTTTTGAAAGAGAGTTGTATGAAAATCCAAATCAAAACTTAAATCAATTGTGGTGGGAGCTTGTGAAAGACATACAATTTATGCATCCACCAGAAGCGACTCATTTCCCGGACTGGGCAGCAAAAATGCACTTCTCACTTGCGCCGGCTTCGTATCAAGATTATTTATTAGGCGAATTAACCGCATCGCAGTTGCATTGTTTTATTGAAAACAACATATCAAAAGAGTTATTTACAGAAGAGGTTGGATCGTATTTAATACGTGAGTTCATTCGACCTGGAGCCTCATTACATTGGAATGAAAAAATCAAACAAGCGACAGGGGAATACTTAAATCCCCGTTATTTTATAAAACAGTTTTTTTAGTTTGTTGTTAGAAGGAAGGTAATTTAATGGATTTGGCAAAACAATTATCTGATCAATTTAATCCTGTGCTGAAGCATATTGAAAATACGCAAAAGGTTGTTAGTTGTTCAGGTTCGGCATGTATCGTAATCCATAAGGACAAGGTCGTAACAGAACAATATTGGGGAAAACATTCCATTGATCCGTTAGCGAGACCGATTCAAGCAGACTCCCAATTTCATGTAGCTTCGGTGCGGAAAAGCTATATCGGATTTGCGGTTGCTTATGCCGTTTATAATGGATACATTCATTCGATTGATGATCCCTTAACAACCTATGTGAATGATCTTGATAGAAATGTTTTAGAAGGAACATCGATTCGGCATCTCCTTACCCATACACATGGACTTCATTTCAAAGAAGGTACTCTTTTCCGTGAATTTCCTGCCGGCACCAGCTGGGCCTACCGTATGGTTAGTATAGATCTTTTAGCAGTGGTAATTAAGGTGACAACAGGTCAAACGATAGCAGAAATCCTCCAAAAAGAAGTGTTTGAACGAGTCGATTTTCATGAAACTGGCTGGTATGATAAGTCAAATGAAAAGCTAGTCGATGTAATCCGTGAACCGAATGATCGAAATTGGGTTACAAGTGAAAGTACTGAAGGCGATAAAATGAATATGTATGTGTCTACCCGGGAACTTGCTTACTGGGGATACCTTCATTTAAAACAGGGAGAGATAAATGGAGAACAAAAAGTAGTAAAAGAAATAATCGAACTCGCAACAGCTCTTCAATCCCCGCGGTTAGAAGACCAAGATCTACCACAAAACGGCTTTTTATGGTTTGTAAAAGACGTGCCTGCTTTACAGTCTGAAATTGGTCCGCTCATTCCAAAAGGGGCCTATCAAATCTTAGGGTATACGAATGTTGCTCTATTGGTGATCCCCAAACATGATATAGTTGTCGTGCGGATGTTAAATAGCTTTGGCTCTCCTAAAGGATATGACTATCTAGCGGATATTCGTAGTT
Organism: Alkalihalobacterium sp. TH-98; assembly: GCF_057473385.1. NCBI lineage: Bacteria > Bacillati > Bacillota > Bacilli > Caryophanales > Bacillaceae > Alkalihalobacterium > Alkalihalobacterium sp. TH-98. The sequence goes on from NZ_JBYCKM010000035.1 coordinate 56,765, forward strand.
TTGGAGATACGGTGATGGGTTGTTTGTAAATACTACATCAAAAGTTGTAGAAATGATCCATCTGGAATTTAAATAGCTAACCTTTTAGGGCACTGAGAGGACCTTATTTGTAGATTTATTTGAGCAAAAGACTGTTTTTTAGTAAATAAGAGCCTGTGAATTCCCTAAACTGTATAAATCATTGGTGTTATCACAAATAAGGGCTTCTGGAGTCCGCTTTTGCTTTTCTTATCAAAAGTCATCGTCCATATGTGAAAACTAAGTACAAGCTGCTGTCTCCATACCAAAAGAGGTGCTAATCATCATGTGATTTGCATCTCTATTTTGTGTTCACTCCTAAAATTAGCAAATTAATTAGAAAAAAATGGTTGCAAACTCAATTTTGTCATATATAATTAAAACTGTAATATGATAAATAGTACAGTTAGTGAGCGTAACACGTTAAATGGTTCAAAAAAGAAATACGTTATTGCTATAAAAGTAAGCTTCCTAGAAAGGAGGAAGTCATGTTTCAATTAGACATCCGAAGTAGAAAACCGATTTATGAGCAGTTAGTAGAAAAAATGAAAGAGTTGATTATTCATGAGGTGTTCGTAGCTGACCAACAATTACCTTCAGTTAGAGCTTTAGCACAAGAATTAACGATCAACCCGAATACGATCCAAAAAGCATACCGTGAATTAGAACACCAAGGATACATCTACTCGGTTCCAGGGAAAGGGAAGTACGTTGCTCCTCAATCAGAAACGAAAAATGATGAAAAGGTGAAGAAGATGAAAGAAGAATTGGTGAAGCTTTTATCAGAAGCTATGTATCTAGGAATGAAGAAAGAGGACATTTTATCTCTAGTTGCGATTGCTGAGGAGGCAGTGAAGGGAGGAGAAGAAAATGATTGAAGTAAAAAATCTTCGCAAAGAATTTGAGGGAACTGAAGCAGTTAAAAATTTAAATCTACAAATCTCAAAAGGTTCGATCTACGGACTACTCGGTTCCAATGGTGCAGGAAAGACGACCTTAATGAAAATGATTGCGGGTATTTACAAACAAGATACAGGAGAAGTTCTCATTAACGGTGAGCCTATTTTTGAAAATGTGAACCGTAAGCAATCCGTAATTTTTTTAGCAGATTCTTTATTTTTCTTTCCAAACACGACCATTAAGCAGGCTGCTGATTTCTATAAAAGTATGTATGTTAACTGGAATGAAGAGCGTTTTCAAAGATTACAAGAAGTGTTTCCGATTGATGTCCATAAAAAAATACATCGTTTATCCAAAGGGATGCAGCGCCAAGTAGCATTTTGGTTAGTTTTATCAACAATGCCTGAGGTGCTCATATTGGATGAACCGCTCGACGGTCTTGATGCGGTTATGAGGAATAAAGTAAAAAATCTCCTGATCCAAGATGTAGCTGATCGAGAAATGACGATTATGATATCTTCACATAACTTGAGAGAAGTAGAGGACTTGTGTGATCAAATTGGTATACTGCATCATGGGGAACTGATGATTGAAAAAGACTTAGATGATCTGAAATCAGATATTCATAAGATCCAAGTCGCCTTTAAACATGAGGTACCGCCGATCTTTTTACATGGGATTGATGTGTTGTACAAAGAAGAGCGCGGCAGTGTAAGGCTGTATATAGTTAGAGGGAGTCAGGAAAAGGTGACGTCTCATATACAGTCGTTCAAACCTGCTATTTTTGATGTATTACCTTTAACGCTTGAAGAGATTTTTATTTATGAAATGAGGGATGTCGGTTATGCTATCGAAAACATTATCGTTTAATCGAGGTATATTCATCCAAGATTTAAGAAGTGTCGGCTGGGTCGGAATTGCTTATTTTTTATGTTTATTGTTTGCGTTGCCACTACAGCTTTTGATGGCCTATACGAGAGATGGACATGAGCACTCTTTTTTTGCAAGGCCTGTTACGAGTTTATTTGAGGTTTCTATCGAGTTTCAAGTGTTTTTAATGTTTTTAATGCCGGTACTACTTTCGATTTTTATCTTTCGCTATATTCAAGTCAAAGCATCAAGTGACTTTGTACATAGCTTACCGGTAAAAAGAGAACGTTTATTTAACCAACATGTTTTAGTAGGGATTGTTATTCTGTTTGTCCCTATTTTTTTAACAGGATTGATTGCTTGGATTTTAGGAACCGTCTTACCAGCTGAAGAATTGTTATCCTTTTCTTCTGTTCTTAGTTGGATGGGAGTATCATTACTTTTTAACGTTTTTGTTTTCTTAGCAGGTGTTTTTGTAGCAATGCTCACAGGAATGTCTGTTTTACAAGGAGCACTTATTTATATCATGCTTATTTTTCCAACGGGCATAATGGTTCTTTTCTTCATGAACCTAGAGTTTTTCTTGTTCGGTTTTGCTGGGGAATATTATTTAATGCAAAACATTGAAAGAATACTACCGTTTGTCCGGATAGTTGAAGTCATTCAAACACCTTTAACTTTACGAGAGATCATCTCCTATCTTTTGTTTATCATTTTTTTCTATGTAACCGCGTTATTCGTTTATAAGAATCGAAGTGTGGAAAGTGCGACGCAGGCGATTGCCTTCCGTTCACTGCGGCCAATATTTAAATATGGGGTTACGGTTTGTTCCATGTTAGTTGGTGGGCTCTATTTTGGAGCAATGCAAAATCAACAAATAGGATGGATTATCTTTGGTTACATCGCTGGATCTATTATTGGTTATTTTATTGCTGAAATGATCATAGAAAAGTCGTGGCGAGTGTTTGCGAAATGGAAAGGCTATCTCATCTATATGGTTGCTATTATTTTAGTAGCATTTGTCATGCAGTTTGATATTTTAGGCTTCGAGAAAAAAGTTCCAGATTTAGCGAATGTTAATCAAGTATATATGTCTAATGGTATTTATCCTCTTTTGGATGAATTGAAAGTGGAAGAGCAAGAGGAGTCAAACAATTCAACGCGTGACAAAGAATTAGATATTAGACAGTCCTATTCTTATAAGGAAGAAGAGAATATAAAGAACATTCGTCGCTTACACGAGCAAATTGTTCGTGATCAGGCTATGATTGAAAATTATAGTGGAGACACAGGATTTGTTGTCTTCGGATACGACTTAGAAAGCGGTAAGACCCTGGTAAGACAGTATCGTATCCCAATGGAAGTATACGACGAACTCTACAAACCAATTTATCAATCAAAAGAACATAGACGTAATCAAAATCCAGTGTTGACCGTTGATAATGATTTATCCACGCTCGATCGAATTTCATTACACACGCATTTAGGGAAAAGAGTGGTCTTAACGGATCCTGAAGAAATGAAAGAGTTCCATCAAGTACTCACATCTGAAATTGAAGCTGAAACATACGCAGACATGAATGACAGACGTGAACCGTGGGCTTATATCGAATATTTATGGGCAAATGAAAAAAGGATTCATACGGTATGGAAAAAATCTTACGATGAAATGGATCGTTGGCTCGAACAAAAAGGGTTACGAGACCAAGCAAGAGTAACCCCTAAAGACATTTCACATGCAATTGTTTTTAAGATGGATGAACATATGGATATGTATGATTATATTCGTAAGTATGAATTAGAGGAAAACATTAAAATGCAGCAAAATGGGTTAAAAATTGAAGGGCCTGAACAATTAGAGGAAGCATTACAATCGTCACAGTGGGGTGGTGATGGAAGATACATTATTGCATTCTACTATCATCAACATTCATATCCTGATTTCTATACATTTGCTGAAGGTAAGGAGCCTAAGTTTGTGAAAGAGTATTTTGAGAAATAAAGTGAATACTAGAATGAGGCTGTATCGATCAGATACAGTCTTATTTTTCACTTTGATATATGATTTGAGAAATGCTTTTTAAGGTCGAGTATAGAAGACCCAACCAATAAATCTTTGACAGAACAGGTTATTTTTGCTTTTATTAATATACGGATTCCTTTTATTTAATAAGAACAATATGTCATTGTTAATGAACGATCATAGAAAAAGTATGGTTTGGTTCATAAGGAAATTTATCTTAAGTAGCGTGGTGACAACATATGCGATTTACAAAGAGCATCCCGAACCTTTTTACGTTAGGGAACTTGTATTGTGGTTTCCTATCGATCGGGTATGCTGCAACAGGGGAATACAAAAATGCGGCTATCTTAATCATTATCGGAATGATGTTAGACAGTATGGATGGACGAGTGGCCCGAATGTTAAAAGCAGAGAGTGCTTTAGGAAAAGAGTTAGACTCATTAGCTGATATCGTGACATTCGGCGTAGCACCTTCCTTTTTAGTGTATTATACATCCTTTTATCAATTTGGGTTATTAGGCTTTATGGTTGCTGGTTTATTTCCGCTGTTTGGGGCTTATCGATTAGCCCGGTTTAATGTCAGTACGAAGTCATCGATGAATTATTTTATTGGTGTCCCGATTACTGCGGCTGGGGGAATTTTAGCGATTCTCACTTTATTTGGCGAACTAATACCAAATATTATTACAACAGTCGTGTTTACAGGATTGTGTTTTTTAATGGTTAGTAAATTACGAATACCTAGCTTAAAAGAGATTCCGTTACCGAAATACGGGACAATCGTCACGATCTTTTTGGGGTGCGCGCTATTTGTCATTTACAAAGGGTTTTATGGACAGTTTCCGTACTTGATCTATATTGCTACTCCTTTGTACATTGCTTACGTCACGTACCGGTTTGTGAAAGGAAAGAACAAAAAGGATATCGATTAACTATTGGTATCAGGTATCGAATGAGATGTGAAAAAAGCTAACAGCTAAATCTGCTGTTAGCTTTTTTGGTATCTACTTATAAAAGGAAAGTTTACTTTACATTAAAAACAGGTTACTAGCAGGATCACTTGATGATCCTGCACGCATTAATATTAAGCTGTTTTTTCTTGAACTTTAGGTTCTTTTACTGCAGTAGAGTTAAAGTGTTTTTTGTTTAGTTTAAATAGTACATGAATGGTTTTGAACTGTACGAATACGAATGGAGCAAGGATGATAAAGTATGCAACTGAGAATTTATCAATCACCCCGTTTTGTACTAACCCCCAGTGTGTAAAGAACATTCCTAATACGAAGAAGGCCACACCTGGACAAATGAGTCCGTAACTACCTGCACTATTCTTGTTGCCTCCAACAAATGTGTTAAAGTAACCCAATTTCGTTAAGACAGAGTAACCAAGAATTCCAATAACGATTTGAGCAGTAATCACTGCACCTAAACCTACAAAAAAGATTAAAGGGTGTGGGTCAGTTCCTAAAAAGTTGTGTGCTAACCCAGAAGTTACACGTACTCCCGTAATTCCGATAAGCGTCAATATGGGAATGAGCATCCAAACACTTGGACTAGCTTCTAGTGAAAACCCATTTTTAAAGATAGAGCGTAATCCTAGACCAATCCAAATGAGGATTAAAATCATACTTAGCACAGTGAATAAAATAGAGAAGAAGATCCCAGCAGCTGAAATAACTAGATTATGGCTCATCGCTCCCGGCGCAGCGAAACCTACACCAACCATTGTGAACGTAAATACAGAAAGCAATTGGCTAAAGTGATTATTTGCTTCTTCTTTGAATGAAGATGATGTCGTCATGAAACGAGTCATCATTCTTACAAAGATCTTTAATGCAAAATACCCAACTACCATAAAACCGATTAAAGCAAATGGAAGTAGAAATTGTACGTAATCCCATAAACCAGGAACAAATACGGCTCCTAAGACGAATAGAACGTTAATCATCATTGCAAACGTTAATGGGATAGCCATTAAAGCAACTTCACCATTGGAAGAACGTAATGCTCTGTATCCTTCTGTTTTTTTGAACTTATTGAACTGCTTCACATTCCAAATGACTTTCTCGAAATGTTTAAATGCGAAATAAATCATCGCTAGTAAAGCGATTACAATAGAAATTGAGATAAATGTATTCTCCCCTGTGACATATGGGTAGATGTGATTAAATGTTGCCATTGGTGTATCTGGATGTGGAACCATAAACATTAAATACATGAAAAATGATACGGCAAGACCACCATTTCCAAGTGCAGCTAAAAAGTACAGTGGATTGTAATTGTTTTTCATTTTATTCTCCTCCTTATACCCTATAGGGTATATGTTTTGTAAATTTAATATATCAAATAATTTTGATGTTGTAAACCTCTTTTTTATTTTGTCTCTTTTAGTGTGAATGTCTTTCTGAATTCATATGACCCCTCAATTCTGGGGATATTTAGAAGAGGATAGAAGAGTGTAGAAATGATTTTAAAAACGTAAACTTGAGCTGTATACCTTAAGGTGTATATAGATACTTTTACTTAATAATCATAATTAACGTATAAGTAATTTCACTTAATTTTTACTTTTAAAAAGAAGATTTTGTGAACAGGTCTTGATTTCCTCGATATTTCTATTTTTATTTGATATTAGTTTAAAGAAGAGATTTGCTATGGGGGTGTAAATCATGAAACTAGAGTGGTTTAAACAAGTGGTGGATGATTTATCTGAAGGGGTCGTAATTATTAATAGGGATCGTGTGATTCATTATCATAATAAATTAGCTAAAGAAATGACGGGTTGGGAACTTGGAGATATAGTTCCTTATTGTTCGTACTGTAAGATGAGAGAGGTGGCTCCAGGTGAGGAACGATGTATTCTCGCACATGAAGATCCTCTTCCAAGCTTTCAAGCTCATATGCCGACGTATAAAGGGAAAAAAGAAACATCATTTGAAATGAGTACGACAAAAATTCCGCTAGAGGGTATGGAGTTTATGGTACTCATCCTTCGAAATCCAAAATGGACATCAGAAAAAGAACGCTTGAAAATAAAGAAACTCTTAATCCGAGATACGATCGCGACACAAGAAAAAGAGAGAAAAGCAATTGCGATGGAACTGCATGACGATATTTCTCAAGGTGTATATAGTGCGTTTTTAGGATTACAGGGGGTTAAGCACCATATTACCGATGAAGATTATCAAAGTCATTTTCGTAAAATCGAGGGAACACTAGAGAAGACGTTAGACAATATCCAACGATTAACAAAACAATTAAGACCGCAAGCGATTGATCAATTCGGGTTAAAGGCAACTTTAAAATCAGCAGTAGAAGACTGGAAAAAGTTTTATAAGGTGAACTTTACATTAGCCTATCAAATACGTGAGTATCAATTATCGAAGGAAGTAGAACTGCAATTATTTCGTTTAATTCAAGAAGCTGTAACGAATGCCGTTCGTCACGGAAAAGCCAAGGACATAATGATTAAGTTTACTGAAAGTGAAGACCGAATTATGTTTCAAATTATAGATGATGGACAAGGTTTTGATGTCGGTCAAACGAAGTTTAAAGGGCTTGGGTTGTATCATATGAAAGAACGAATGGCGATGATAAACGGGGAAGTGAATTGGGATAGTAGAATTGGAGGTCCAACGAAGGTTGAAGGGTATGTAGATATACATAATAAAGGGTGTTAACTGTGAAAGTACTGATTGTAGACGATCATGAGGTAGTAGCTAGTGGTTTAGCATTATTAATAAAAGATATGTTTAGTGTTGAATATATTATTCAAGCACAAGATGGGCGAACAGCTATAAAAAAAGCGATTGAGTATTCGTTTGACTTAATTATTCTAGATTTATCTCTGCCAGACGGAATGGATGGATTTGAAGTTTTACGTGAAATGCGTTCGATTTTTCCTGATGCAAAGATCGTTATTTTTTCTATGCATGATGATATCTCCTATCAAAAAAAGGCTTATAAACTTGGTGCGAACGGTTATATGGTCAAAAGGTTTAACGGCGATGAGTTGATGAAATACTTAAGCTTAATAATGAGCGGAAAGAAGTTTTTTGAGGGGAAACTGACAGAGGAATGGGATGAGGATGAAGATGAGTTAACCTTGCCGATTACATCGCGAGAAAAAGAAGTTTTTGTGTTAACGGTATTAGGTCACACCCAAAAGGAAATCGCAGAAAAACTGTCTATTTCAAGGAAAACGGTTGAAACACATCGACATAATATTACGAAGAAGTTAAATATAAAATCCAAGGCAGATTGGATCGAAATTGCTCAGAAATACCATTTATTAGAAATCTAAAAGCTTAACGGTGAACAAGCCGTTAAGCTTTTTTCGTTCATAAAATCCTCATTTTTACCTTAAATATAGGGGAAAAACCTTATGTGATTGATATTGACGATTGATTACACTCTAGGTATACAACGTAAGGCAATGACTAAAGAGATACGAAAGAAGGGAGTCTTGTGGAGAAAAACACAAAATAAGAGCGTTGGCTCTTTGAGGTTTGTTTTATTGTCACTGGCATATGATGCTGCTCTCATTAATTAGTCGGTTCTTTCGTTAACAACAAAATAGGAAAGGAGAAATTGTTATGTTTGAGTACGATCCGGTCATATATAGCCGAATACTTACATCCTTTACGTTAGTGTTTCATATAATCTTTGCCACGATCGGTGTAGGTGTTCCCGTTATGATCGCATTAGCGGAATGGATGGGAATTAAGCGGAAAGACCCTCATTATACGTTATTAGCAAGGCGCTGGGCCCGCGGTTTCATCGTCACGGTTGCAGTAGGTGTTGTAACAGGAACGGCAATCGCATTGCAACTGAGTTTACTATGGCCAAACTTCATGCAAGTAGCAGGACAAACGATAGCGTTACCGTTATTTATGGAAACCTTTGCATTTTTCTTTGAGGCAATTTTTTTAGGCATTTATCTTTATACGTGGGATCGATTTAAGAGTAGAATGCGACACTTTTTATTAGTTATTCCAATTGTTATTGGAGCATCAGCGTCAGCATTTTTTATTACGGCGGTTAACGCTTTTATGAATACCCCACAAGGTTTTACGTTAGTGGATGGTGTCATTACGAATATCGACCCAATCGCAGCGATGTTTACGCCGGCTATGCCAACGAAAGTTGCCCACGTTCTCATTACTAGTTATCTGACCTCAGCATTTATTTTGGCGATGATTTCTGCGTATCAAATCGTAAAAGGGAGAAACCATGTGTATCACAAGAAAGCGCTTCATATAACAATGGTGGCTGCACTCGTATTTTCCATTGCGACCGTTGTGATTGGGGACTTATCTGGAAAATTTCTAGCAGAATATCAACCTGAGAAATTAGCTGCATCGAAATTACATTTTGAAACTACGACAGAAGCACCGCTTCATTTAGGGGGCATCTTAACAGAAGACAATGAACTCAAATACGGCATTGAAATTCCATATGGACTAAGTATTCTTGCTCATGGTTCGCCAAGTGCTGAAGTAATTGGGTTGAATGATTTTCCAGCAGATGAAGTGCCGCCATTATGGATCCATTATATGTTCGACATCATGGTAGCCATTGGTATGTATTTAGCGGCTGTTGCAGTTATTTATATCGGGTTAGCCAAATGGAAGAAGGAGTATTTGTACAACAAGCCCCTATTATGGTCGATTATCATTTGCGGACCGCTAGCTATGATAGCTATTGAGGTTGGGTGGATCCTTGCTGAAGTAGGGAGGCAGCCTTGGATTCTAGTAGGTGTTATGAAAACAGCAGAGGGAGCTACAACAGCTGATCATGTCGATACGATGCTCGTTATTTTTTCAATCGTCTATGTCACTCTAGCAGTATCTTGTTCAATTGTTTTACGAAAGATGTTTAAGAACAACACGCCTGAAGTGGAGTTAAAAGAAGAGCAACGACGTATCAGTTAAAAGGAGGTGATAGGACATGAGCTATGAAATGATTGGTATTACAGTTCTTTGGATCTTTTTATATGGTTATTTGATTGTAGCTTCGATTGATTTTGGAGCTGGCTTCTTTAACTACTATAGTAAATTAACAAACAAAAATCATATTATGAATGACTTAATTCAGCGATATCTTTCACCTGTTTGGGAAGTGACGAATGTATTCTTAGTGTTCTTCTTTGTAGGCATTATCGGCTTTTTCCCAGACACCGCTTATTACTTTGGGACAGCATTACTCATTCCAGGAAGTGTGGCAATTATTTTATTAGCCATCCGTGGTTCTTACTATGCCTTTGGAACGTATGGTGCCAAGGATAGTAAAGTGTATTCGTTTCTATACGGAGCTACGGGTCTGTTAATCCCAGCGTCATTATCGGTTGTATTAACGATTTCAGAAGGTGGGTTCATTACCGTTGAGAATGGTAATGTACTGTTGCAGTATAAAGAGCTTTTCACAAATATGTATTCTTGGAGTGTCGTCTTATTATCGATTGTTAGTATCTTGTTTATTTCGTCAGCCTTTCTAAGCTATTACGCAAACAAAGCTAAGGATTATGAAGCGCTTCAGCTTTTGCGTAACTATGCACTGACTTGGGCAACACCGACGATCATTGCTAGTGTGCTCGTATTTTTCGCGCTAAACAATCACAATCCTGAGCACTTTCAAAACATGGTCGATGTCGGCTGGATGTTTATACTGTCACTGCTATTTTTCTTAGGTGCTGTCTATTATATCTGGAAAGGTGAGCGGTATGGACTGGCTTTCATATTCGTAATGTTTCAATTTGCTTTTGCGTTTTTTGGATACGGGGTTTCTCATTTACCGTACCTGCTTTATCCGTATATTAACATCTATGATGGCTTTACAAATGAAACGATGGCCCAAGCTTTAATTATTGCGTTTATTGCAGGACTCTTTCTGTTAATTCCATCGCTGTACATGCTGATGAGACTATTTTTATTCGACGCTTCTTATGTGAAAGGCGAAACGGTTAAAGTAGACGAGCACGCCGAAGAGGAAAGGAAGGTGGTTTAGTATGAACTTTTTCCTCATCATGGTTGCACCACTTCTAACCATTGTTATTTCAGTTGCAATCTTATTTATATGGGGCGCACGTCAACCAAAGTCATAGGGTGATAGAAGATTAACTTCTTGATCATAAAAAAACTATAAAACAACTATTGGAGGTAATTTTCATGACACAAAAATCAATGCAAAGCGCACAAGTATTTGAGTACATCTTGAACAAAAAACAATTATTTATTTTAGATGTAAGAAACAATGAGGACTACACAGACTGGAAAATTGAAGGAGAAAAAATAACATCTGTAAATATTCCGTACTTTGATTTTTTAGACGGAGTTGAGCAGCATCTTGACCAGCTGCCAAAAGATCAAGATATTCTTGTCGTCTGTGCAAAAGAAGGCTCTTCGAAATTTGTTGCCGAACAACTTGAGGAAGAAGGACTTCGCACGTTTTATTTAGCAGGAGGTATGAAATCTTGGAGTGAGTATTTGTACGAAGCTAAAGTGTATGAAGACGAAAAAATCAAAGTATACCAGCTTATTAGAGTCGGAAAAGGTTGTTTATCTTACTATGTCATTTCAGGCGATAAAATGTTAATTGTGGACCCGCTTCGCTTTGTTGATCTATATGAAGCAGCAGCGAAACGACATCATGTGGAGATTGCCCATATTGTCGACTCGCATCTTCATGCCGATCATTTATCAGGTGGTTATGAGCTGTCTCAAAAAACTGGAGCACAATATTACATCATGAAGAGTGAAGGAGCTGTCTTTGAATTCAATCCTCTAGAAAACTTTGAAAAAATAGAATTTGAAGATGCGGTTGTCGAAGTATTAGCGATTAAAACACCAGGTCATACACCAGGAAGTGTCTCTTTCTTTGTAAATAAGGGGCTATTATTCTCTGGAGATACGATCTTTGTTAGTGGCTTAGGCCGTCCAGATTTAGGTGGAAAAGTGAAAGAGTGGGCCGATGATCTTTACCATACGGTCTATGATAAAGTGGCTCAGATTGCGGATGATGTAATTGTTCTTCCAGCGCATTATGCCGATTTTGAAACGGAAAGAAATGCATACAATTATATTGGACAAACCTTAGGTAAAGTTCGTGAGCAAAATAAAACGATGTTTGAAACGGATAAAGAGGATTTTATTTCTCAAGTTGAAAAATCAGCAAGTTCTGTAAAGCCGCCAAACTTCGAGGAAATCATTTCGATCAATCGTGGTGTCGAGACTGCAGATCAAGAGCGCAAACAAGAATTAGAAATAGGTCCGAACCGTTGTGCAGTTCATCATACGAGTTAATGTGTATGGGAGAAGACTATAAGGCTCTGTAAAAAGACAAATAAGGTAGAGCTCTGAATGACTACAGATAAGTCAAGTATAAGTGCCTAGCGCCGTCGATCATGTTCGGGTGCTGGGTACTTGGTTTAGTCTTTTTAAGGGACAACTTTTATTAAGATTGTTGCTTTACTCTATTAGACTATTAATCTTAAATAGCTTGGTTGGAGTTGTCTTACAAGCCAAGACTGACACTGGAGCACTAATTACTAATATTAGGTTAATGGAATCCCCTAATATTCTCCTCAACCGTACACGAACCCGGTCGTTTCGTTAGTGGGGTATCTTAATATTTTCCTCTAGTGCACACGAAAGCGTTCGTTTCGTTAGTAAGATCTCCTAATATTTTCCTCTAGTGCACACGAAAGCGGTCGTTACGTTAGTGGGGTATCCTAATATTTTCCTCGAGTGTACACGAAAGCGTTCGTTTCGTTAGTGGGGTATCCTAATATTTTCCTCGAGCGCACACGAACCCGGTGGTTTCGTTAGTGAGCTCTCCTAATATTTTCCTCCAGCGCACACGAAAGCGGTCATTTCGTTAGTGAGCTCTCCTAATATTTTCCTCCAGCGCACACGA
>NZ_JBYCKM010000036.1:0-60124 GCF_057473385.1 Alkalihalobacterium sp. TH-98
AAATGAAAGAAAAAGAAGCTGAGGCAAGCCCATCAGAAGAGCCTGCTGGAGCCGATGAGAAGGCAAAAGCAGCAGCAGCAGCGAAAGCCAAGGCAGCAGCCGCTGCCAAAGCAAAAGCAGAAGCTTTAAAGAAAATGAAAGAAAAAGAAGCTGGGGCAAGTGCATCAGAAGAGCCTGCTGGAGCCGATGAGAAAGCGAAAGCTGCAGCTGCAGCTAAGGCCAAGGCAGCTGCTGCCGCTAAGGCGAAAGCCGCGGCCGCTGCCAAAGCCAAAGCGGCAGCATTGGCAAAGCAAGGTTCAGCAGAAGAACCAGCTGGAGACGATGAAAAAGCAAAAGCAGCCGCGAAGGCAAAAGCAATCGCAGCCGCAAAAGCAAAAGCGGCAGCGGCAGCAGCAGCTAAAAGAAAAGCCGCTGGTGGAGCAGCAGAAGATAGTGATGATGAAAAGGCAAAAGCGAAAGCTGCAGCCATTGCGAAAGCAAAAGCAGCCGCAGCTGCTAAAGCAAAAGCCGCTGGCGGGGAAGCACCTACAGCTGATGCTGAGCCAGAGAAACCATCACCAAATCAACAGTATCTCGATAAATATTTAAAGGTAATTAAAGAAAATTTAGGCGAAGATGTGCTAGAAGATGCCTATATTAATAGACTAGGCAAAGACGTCCCTACTTTAGTAGCAAAGAAGGAAACGTACTTTAAGCTTGCTCAGTTTTTAAAACATAACGAACAACTAGCGTTTGATTATTTATCTGAGCACCATGGTTCAGATTTTGAGACACATATGGAAATTTATAATCACATGTACTCTTTTAAAACGAAGGAAAATATCGCATTAAAAGTAAAAATTGATCGCGATGAACCGATCATTGAGTCGATTACTCCAGTTTGGGAAGGCGCGAATTGGCCAGAACGTGAATCGTATGATTTACTTGGGATCGTATATACAGGTCATCCGAACTTAACGCGAATTATGCTTACTGATGATTGGGTAGGGCATCCCCTTCGAAAAGATTACGAGCAGCACGACGAGGAGGTGTAACGATGTTACGTACGGAAGAAATGTTATTAAACGTAGGTCCACAGCATCCGAGTACACACGGTGTTTTCCGTCTAGTTGTAAAAATTGACGGGGAAATCATTAAAGAAGCAATTCCAGTCGTAGGTTACTTACATCGCGGTACCGAGAAGTTGGCGGAAAACCTCCAGTATACGCAAATCATTCCTTACACAGATCGTATGGACTACTTATCCGCCATGACGAATAACTATGTGATCTGTCATGCGGTCGAAACAATGATGGAATTAGAAATTCCAGAACGTGCCGAGTATCTGAGGGTCATCGTAATGGAGCTAGGTCGAGTGGCTAGTCACCTTGTCTGGTTTGGTACATATTTACTTGATATTGGGGCGATGAGTCCATTCTTATATGCGTTCCGTGAGCGTGAGATGATCATTAACTTACTGAATGAAATCTCAGGTGCACGATTAACGTTTAACTATATGCGTGTTGGTGGAGTGAAATGGGATGCACCTCCAGGTTGGATTGAAAAGGTGAGAGATTTAGTTCCATACTTGCGCAAGGAGTTAGAAGGCTATCATAACCTTGTTACAGGGAACGAAATTTTCATGAGTCGTATTAAAGATGTAGGAACGTATACGAAAGAAGAAGCGATCAAATACTCGTTGAGTGGTGCAAACATTCGTTCAACAGGTGTGAATTGGGATTTACGTAAAGATGAGCCGTATTCAATTTATGATCGTTTTGATTTCGATATTCCTGTGGAAGAAAAGGGCGACTGCTGGGCACGGTACATGTGCCGTATGAAAGAAATTGAAGAGTCGATCAAGATCATCGAGCAAGCCGTAGAGCAATTTCCAAGTGAAGGACCGATCCTAGCAAAAACACCAAGAATCATTAAGCCGCCAGCAGGGGAGACGTTCGTTCGTATCGAGTCACCACGTGGAGAAATCGGCTGTTATATAGCAAGTCAAGGCAAGAAAGAGCCTTACCGCTTAAAGTTTAGAAGACCATCTTTCTATAACCTTCAAATTTTACCGAAATTATTAGTAGGGCAGCCAATCGCCAATTTAATTGCTATTTTAGGTGGAATTGATATTGTCCTTGGGGAGGTTGACGGCTAATGATTAATGATCTCCTAACATCAGCGCCGAGTTGGACAAACTTTTTAATTTACTTTGCTTTAGGAGCTGCACTTTTAGGAGCGGTGCTAGGTTTTGTTACGTATGCGATCTTAGCAGAGCGAAAAGTTTTAGGTTTTATGCAGCTTCGTGTAGGACCGAACCGTACAGGTGGCGGACTTGGGTTATTACAAACAGTGGCCGATGTATTAAAGCTTTTATTAAAAGAAGATACCATTCCTAAGAAAGCAGATAAACCGCTGTTTATTTTGGCTCCAATCATTGCCTTCGTCCCTGCATTTGTAGTTTTAGCCGTTATTCCTTTCTCTGAAAATCTTTACTTTACAGACATTGGAGTCGGACTTCTATTCTACATTGCTGTTTCAGGAATTACGACCATTGGAATAGTAGCTGGTGGTTGGGCATCGAATAATAAGTATGCCTTAATGGGTGGAATGCGAGCAGCCGCTCAGATGATTTCTTATGAGGTACCTCTTGTACTATCAGTTGTAGGGGTCGTCCTTTTGACCGGTAGTTTGAACTTAATCGAGATTGTTAACGCACAAGCTAATCTATGGTTCTTTATTCCGCAAATTTTAGGTTTCCTAGTGTTTGTTATTGCAGCAACCGCTGAGCTAAATCGAGTCCCCTTTGACTTACCTGAAGCTGAGTCAGAGCTAGTTGCTGGATATCACGTTGAGTATTCAGGTTTCCGTTGGGCATTTTTTATGTTAGCTGAATATGTCTACTTATTTGCGATGGCGTCATTAACAACTGTGTTGTTTTTAGGTGGGTGGCAGCCACTGCCGTTCTTAGACTTTATTCCTGGTGTCGTTTGGTTTGCCCTTAAATTCTCAGCTGTTGTCTTCTTCATGATTTGGATGCGTGGTACATTCCCGCGTTTACGTGGAGACCAACTGATGGAATTTGCATGGAAAATCTTACTACCAATTGCGTTAGTGAACATTATTATTACAGCGTTAGTTAAAGAATTTTTCTTATAAGAGGAAATTCAAAAAGTCCCGGGAAAACCTCTAATAGCAGCAGGGCTTAGACGATAGTACCCTGTACTTTGCGGGGGAACGTCGACAGCAATCCTATGTAAGTGCAGTACTCGAACTAGCAGCTCGAACTTCTTGGAACTTTTTGTCCTCCTTTTTGAACTATACTATTGAAGCACGTTTAAGAAGTAGTATTTTAAGAGTAAACGCAGAGTCTAACGAGATTGGGCTTTCAACTTTCTCATGAATACTACATCTATCACGACTAAGGAGTGATCACATTGTTAGGTCAAGGATTAGTCAAAGGGTTGAAATACACACTTAGTAACTTGACGAAAAAAAATGTGACGACAAGTTATCCGGACGAACCGATTGATATGCCGGATCGCTTTCGTGGCATACAGAAGTTTTATCCGGAAAAGTGTATCGTCTGTAATCAGTGTGCCAATATTTGTCCGACCGATTGTATTCAATTAACTGGAAAACCACATCCAGATCCGAATAAAAAAGGGAAAATTATTGACACATATGATATTAACTTTGAGATATGTATCTTGTGTGATTTATGCACAGAAGTTTGTCCGACAGAAGCTATTGTCATGACAAATAATTTCGAACTAGCTGAATACAGCCGAGATGATTTATTTAAAAACCTAGAATGGCTAGATGAAAACGATACGAACGTGAGGGAGGAAAATAAAGCATGAGTGGAGAATTTCTCGCATTCTTTGTCCTTGCCCTTATTGCAATAAGCGGTGGCGTCTTAATGATTAACCTACGAAAAGTAGTTCATATCATTATCGCCTTAGCTTTTACGTTCATAAGTATCGCAGGGCTATACGTCCTTTTATCAGCTGAATTTCTTGCATTCGTTCAAGTGCTCATCTACGGTGGCGCGATCACGATTATGATGCTGTTTGGTATTATGTTAACGAAACATGATGATAAAGTAGCATCCGTCAGTATTTGGCGCACTTTAGCTGCACTAGTTGGTGTAGCGGTGTTCTTTGTTATTATGTTTGTTGGAATTAACGATTTATCTCTTGGTGAGCAAGCGACAAACCTTCATGAAAACAACGTAAGACAAATTGGTATTGAAATTTATTCTAAGTTTGTTATCCCGTTTGAAACGGTTGGGGTTATTCTTTTAGTCGCTCTTGTAGGTGCCGTAGCTTTAGCGAAGAGTGATAATGAAGAGGAGGTAGATGGAAAATGAGTAGTATTCCTTTATCAGTCTATCTCGTAATCGCTCTTCTCCTTTTCTGTATTGGTATGTTTGGAGTGTTAACGAAACGAAATGCAGTTATCGTTCTAATCTGTATCGAATTGATGTTAAATGCGGTTAATATTAACTTAGTAGCATTTGCAATACACGGTGTGAACCCTGGGATTACAGGTCAAGTGTTTGCGCTATTTACAATAACGGTTGCCGCAGCAGAAGCCGCTGTAGGTTTAGCCATCTTGATTGCCCTTTACCGTAACCGAAAAACGGTAAATGTCGATGAGATGGACTTAATGAAGCGATAGAAAGGGGCAGGTGATAGATATGATGGAAATTGCATGGTTAATACCACTGTTACCGTTGTTATCCTTCGTCATCCTCGTCCTCTTTGGTCGCAGGTTGAAGGAAAGCGGTGCATACGTTGGTATGGTACTTTCTTTCATCGCATTGATCATGTCAATCCTCGTTTTATTCGAGCGAATGGCAGGTGAAAATGTATTAGTACAATTTGACTGGCTAGCGATTGGAGACCGAACGATCACGATGGGTTTTGAAGTCAATCAGCTGAATGCCTTAATGCTCGTTATCGTAACGCTTGTTAGTTTCTTAGTACATACGTATTCAAAAGGTTACATGACAGCAACAGACAGCTATCGTGTACCAGTATTCTATTCTTATTTAGGACTTTTTACATTTTCAATGTTAGGGTTAGTTCTTTCTCCTAACCTTTTACAGCTTTATATTTTCTGGGAGCTTGTTGGTGTATGTTCCTTCTTACTCGTCGGGTTCTACTTCTTCAAGACGGAAGCGAGAGCCGCAGCGAAAAAGGCGTTCATCGTTACAAGAATTGGGGATGTCGGGTTATTCATTGGGATGATCCTCTTATTCTGGCAAGTTGGAAGTTTCGAATATGCAGCCATTTTTGAAGCCGTTAATGCAAATGGATTAACGGAAGGAATGATTACACTTATTGCGATCCTTATTTTTGTAGGGGCAATCGGTAAATCAGGTCAGTTCCCGCTGCACACGTGGTTACCAGATGCAATGGAAGGTCCGACACCGGTTTCGGCACTCATCCATGCTGCAACGATGGTAGCTGCAGGGGTTTACTTAGTGGCTACAATGTTCCCGTTATTTGCAGCTTCACCAGTTGCCTTAACAACAGTAGCCGTCATTGGTGGATTTACTGCAATTTTCGCAGCGACGATTGCGTTAACGCAAAAAGATATTAAGCGTGTGCTTGCGTACTCAACCGTAAGTCAATTAGGATATATGATGCTTGCCTTAGGTTCTGCAGGTTATGTTGCCGCTGTTTTCCACTTAATGACACATGCTTTCTTTAAAGCATTACTGTTCTTAGCAGCAGGTAGTGTCATCCATGCGGTTCATACGCAGAGCATTGAAGAAATGGGCGGACTGTGGAACAAGATGAAAACAACAGGCGTGCTATTTTTAATCGGTTGTTTAGCGATTGCCGGTTTCCCGCTTTTCTCAGGGTTCTTCAGTAAAGAGGAAATATTACTAACAACGTTTGCAGACGGTCGTTACGTATTATTCGCTCTTGCGCTAATTACTGCTTTATTAACAGCGGTTTATATGTTTAGATTGTTCTTTATGGTCTTTACAGGTAAACCACGCGGTGATCAAAGCAAAGTTCATGAGTCACCTGCGATTATGACGATTCCAATGATGGTACTCGGTGTTCTAGCGGTTGTTTCTGGTTTTGTTCATACGCATTGGTTTGGAACGTTTTTAGGCGATTGGCTCAGTGATAGCCCGTGGACGCGAGGACATACGTACCTTCACGATCCAGGCTGGATTATGCCAGTAGCTATCTTGGTTTCATTACTTGGTATTTTCATTGCTTGGTTAATTTACGGAAAAGGTGTTATTTCCCGAGAAAAATTAGCCGAAGACAGCAGCCTATATATGGTGCTTTACAACAAGTATTACATTGACGAACTTTATAACAAAACGTTTGTTAGAGGTACGACGATTGTAAGTTACACAATGTTATATATTGAGAAATATATTATTGAGTTTACGGTTCAAGCCGTTGTAAGTGCGACAGATACGCTTGGACGATTGAACGCTCGATTACAAAACGGTCAAGTCCAAACGTATGGAGCTGTGGCGTTTCTAGGATTAGTTATTATCCTTGCCGTCTTGACCTTGACAGGGGGGTACTTCAGATGATCGATTCATACTTACTTTCCTTACTCATCTTCTCCCCGCTTGTAGGGATTATCATTTTAGCTTTTGTACCTAAAGGGCAACATCAGCTATTGAAAGCGATTGGATTTTTAACAACATTACTGCCGCTCGTTTTAGCGCTTATGGTTTATGTGAACTTTGATCATGCCGGTTCAGGCAATCAGTTTGCGGAAACGAGAGACTGGATTAGTTTTAGTAACAGCGGTCTGTTAGCGTATGGTATTGATCTTGCCATTCCTTATGAATTAGGGTTGAATGGATTTGCGATGGTGCTTGTGTTATTAACAGCTATTGTTTCTACACTTGCTGCTCTAGCATCTGTTATTCAAATTAAATCAGGTTTTAAAGCGTACTTCATGTTGTTTCTTTTACTAGAGATTGGAATGCTTGGGGTATTTGCTTCACAAAACTTATTCTTGTTTTTCTTATTCTTTGAGTTAACACTCATTCCGATGTATTTCTTAATCGGCAGATGGGGCTTTTTAGATCGAGAAAAAGCAGCGAATAGCTTCCTAATCTATAACGGACTAGGATCTGCGGTTTTATTAATAGTGATCGTTACATTGTTTGTCGTTACAAGTACAACCAATATTGATCAGATTTCAAATATGATGCAAATGGTCGGTCCAGAAGGGGATAACCTCAAATGGGGATTACTCATTGCGTTACTTGTAGCGTTTGGTGTGAAACTGCCAATCTTTCCGTTACATAGTTGGATGCTTCGTGTCCACGTTCAAGCGCCGCCAGCCATCGTTATGCTTCACTCAGGGGTCCTATTAAAAATTGGTGCTTATGGATTAATTCGCTTTGGAGTAGGCTTTTTCCCAGAGCAGGTGAATCAAATCGCGGCTATCCTTGCGATTTTAGGGGTTATCAATCTTTTATATGGTGCGTACCTGGCACTCATTCAAACTGACTTAAAGATGGTGCTAGCATACTCGAGTATTTCGCACATGGGGATCGTTCTGATTGGGGTTGCGGCATTAAACGATGTCGGACTACAAGGAGCTGTCTTCCAAGTGGTTTCTCACGGATTAATTTCCGCGTTACTCTTCTTCTTAATTGGTGTGTATTATGAGCGTACGAATACATCGCTTATTCCAAACTTAAGCGGGTTAGCACGTTCAATGCCGATTGCTTCAGGATTTTTATTAGTTGGAGCGATGGCTTCACTCGGACTGCCCGGAATGTCTGGGTTTATCAGTGAGTTTTTAGCGTTTTTAGGTTTATTTAGAGAAATGCCAATTATTGCAGCTATCGGTACATTAGGGATTATTTTAACAGCAGTATATTTATTAAGAGCTACATTAAATGTGACATTCGGTCCGACGCCTGACAAGTGGAAAGAGCTTCAGGATATTCGACCGGTGGAAATGGTTCCAGTACTTGTTTTGCTGGCATTCATCGTTTTAATTGGTGTATATCCAAGTGTTTTAGCTGAACCGTTGCAAGCATCACT
Organism: Alkalihalobacterium sp. TH-98; assembly: GCF_057473385.1. NCBI lineage: Bacteria > Bacillati > Bacillota > Bacilli > Caryophanales > Bacillaceae > Alkalihalobacterium > Alkalihalobacterium sp. TH-98. The sequence continues at coordinate 8,031 of NZ_JBYCKM010000036.1, forward strand.
ACAATTCATCTTAGCAGGGATAGGGGGGTAACGATTATGGATTTAGAAACACTATTTAGCTACCCGTGGGGGATAATGGCACCTGAGTTTACCATTCTAATCGTTGCAACTCTCCTATCGATTATCGATATATTCATGAAAGATAAAGTAGATCGAAATGTTCTAGGATGGTTTGCGATCGGTGGGGTTGTGCTCGCGTTGATCTTCTTAATTGGTCAATTCGGTGCACCTGTCCAAATGATTTTATATGATACGTACCGGTTGGACTCGTTTTCAGTTGCTTTTAAACTGATATTACTAGTCGGAACACTGTTTGTATTATTACTTGGGTTAGATTATGGGAAAAAAGAAATCAAATACCGCGGCGAATTTTTCTACCTATTGTTAACGGCATTACTTGGTGGAATGATCATGGCATCAAGTGCCGATATGATTACATTGTTCGTCGGTTTAGAATTATTATCTTTATCGTCATACGTCATGGCAGGTCTTAGAAAAAATAATCTCCAATCGAATGAAGCGGCATTTAAATATGTCGTGAACGGTGGAGTAGCTACAGCGATTACGTTATTCGGTATGAGTTATGTGTATGGTCTAACAGGCTACACGAATTTATTCGATATTAGTGACGCGCTTCAAAACCCTGTCGTACTAGAAAACGGTTTTCTATTAGCCTTTTCGTTCTTCTTAGTATTTGTCGGACTCGCATTTAAAGTGGCAGCAGTTCCGTTTCATATGTGGTCACCAGATGTTTATCAAGGTGCACCAACACCAGTTACTGCGTTTTTAAGTGTCGTTTCTAAAACAGCAGGATTTGCTCTTATTTTAAGATTTTTACTCGTTGTCTTTGGTGGAGCACACGGTATTCACATGCTTCAACCATTACTATTGGATACGCAAATCTACATTGCTGTTGTGGCTGGTTTAACGATGATCGTCGGTAATGTAATGGCCCTTCGTCAAACGAATGTCAAACGATTATTTGCATATTCAAGTGTGGCCCAAGCTGGATACTTATTAGTACCGTTTGCGACATTATCAATCGTTATGTTTGAAAATGTATGGTTCTACTTAGTGGCCTACCTCTTTATGAACTTAGGGGCGTTTGCCGTTTTGCAACTTGTAACTACGCAATCGGGTACGGAAGATCTAAGAGGGTTTGCCGGATTAGGTCAGCGTTCACCGTTAATGGCGGTTGGAATGGGAGTATTCCTCGTTTCATTAGCCGGTATACCTGTTACGGCTGGGTTTATGGGTAAATTCTATATCTTTATTGGAGCGTTAAGTACGGGTCACTTCATCTTAGCTTCAGTCATGATTGCGACATCTGTTATTTCATACTTCTATTACTTTGGAATTATGACGCAAATGTTCTTTAGAAAAGCGCCAACAACGGAAGCAATGCGAGTGCCAATTGGCGCCTCAATCGTCATTGTGGTTGCCGTTATTGCAACGATCGGCCTAGGTATTGCACCACAGTTAGCGATCGACTTTTTCAATACGAACTTTGACTTCTCACAAATTTTCATGCGTGTATAAGTTAATTGAAAAAATAGAGAAAAGAGCCTTCTTCATGGGAGGCTCTTTTTTGTGCTGGAAACAGTGAAAGGGTGAATGGTAAAAACTTTACTTATTGGTAACGAAATAATTTACATTTTGAAGCAAATATCTGGAATGGGACTCTACCTATGAAAATATATCTAATTTAGAAAATAAATTTTTTTAAAATGATTACCGTAACATTGCAACCAAAAGCATTAAAGTCCGTATATAAAGAATGTATATGGAGGTCAAAATAGGTTTGAAAAAGCTGAAATGGTGGAATGTAATGAAGAGTGTTTGTTGGAGGTATAGGGTTTACGGTAATAGCATTTAAGCCAATTTTGTACTTTTGTGTATATTTCCAAGGAAATGTAGATTTTTATCGAAAAATCGGTTATGATGTATTTTGCATTGCTTCGTTCACTTTAGGTAAAACGTCTCTTTTCACGGAAAAGAGAGTTACAGTATAGTTAACAATGCAGTGTTCTTTTCAGATTAAAAAAAGGAGTAATAGTGATGGATGGCTTTGGAATGCAAGGTTTACTACATATTACAGTTAATCTTATGTTCGTAGTGATCACCTGGTGGGCGCTTCAGTCTTTTAAGTTTGATCTGTTTTTTCGAGATCCTAAGGGCCCAAAAGCGAAAACACTGATGATCTTACTGACGATTGCAATTGCACATCTAGTGAGCAGCTTCTTTTTGGATTATCTTAATTGGTCAACGATGCTTAAATACCTATTTTAAAATCAAGTGTGAAGTCAATCCATACATTGTCGAAAGTTGACTGTAACTTCCATGTATGTAAAGCCTCTCAATGGAAAAAATGTTACTAATTAATTGTTTATGTAACGGAGAGGGGCTTACAGAGAGAGATGAAAAAAATAGTGCCGATTCTAGGATTGGTTTTTTTATTCGCAATGAGTGTTTTAACTCACGGGGAATCGAAAGAACAAACACAACTAGTTGACATTGTTCACTTGATGGAAGAGCAAGAAGTTCAGATTGAAAATTGGAGACTGTACACGAGAGGGACTGGAAAAGAAGTCAAAGACATTCATGAGTTTGAAGAAGAACTTGAGCAATTGATGGCTTCTGAACAAAATTTCCAATGGGATTTGAAAGATTGGAAACAGCACGAACATTGGAAAGTGACCGGAACAAATGATGTTGAACAACTAACTGTTCTAGCTTACCCTCTAGAAGAACAATACTCCATGTACCTCATTTATGAATTTATGGGAACAGGTTACCCGCAAGATGTAGAGAATATTACTTCATTTTTTCTAAAACGCTTGGACCAGTTGTATGTAGAAACCCCTACTGTATTTACAACCGTAACAGGATTTCATGAAGAAATCAAATCAAGCGTGTTGTATGATTTCGGATCGGAACTCGTAGAAAATTTCTCGGCTGAGAAAATTGAAGAATTAAAAGAGGAAACTTTTATCTCAATCTCTGCATATAATGAACAGTGGGAAGACTCTCTCGATACGAACGGTAACAACATGAACTTACAGGTTGCGTTAAGACAAGATCCAAGGTTGGGCTCTAAAACAACCATAACAATAGGAACGCCTATAATAACGACTGAATATTGATATATAAGAGACGTTGAAAAAAAGACGCGGAGGGGAATATGTTGGAAAAAATTATCGTCCAAGGTGGTAACCAGCTCTCTGGCTCTGTAAAAGTTGAAGGAGCTAAGAATGCTGTTTTACCAGTTATCGCTGCATCTATTCTCGCTAGCCGTGGCACTAGCAACATATATGATGTGCCATCTTTGGCTGATGTATACACGATGGAAGAGGTTTTAAGAAATTTAAATATTGATGTGACGTATGAAAACGGAACATTTTCTGTAAAAGCAGATAAACCATTAAAGATTGAAGCACCATTTGAATATGTAAGAAAAATGCGTGCCTCTTTCCTAGTCATGGGACCTTTGCTTGCTCGTGTCGGTCATGCAAGAATTGCTTTGCCTGGTGGTTGTGCGATTGGTTCAAGACCGATCGACCAACACTTAAAAGGGTTCGAAGCAATGGGAGCGGTAGTTGAAATTGGTAATGGTTTTATTGAAGCGAAGATCGCCGGGCGTCTAAAAGGAGCAAAAATTTATTTAGATTTCCCAAGTGTAGGCGCAACAGAAAACATTATGATGGCAGCTGCGATGGCAGAAGGTACTACGATCTTAGAAAATGCAGCTGAAGAGCCTGAAATTGTTTGCCTTGCGAACTACTTGAATGCGATGGGAGCTAAGGTTCGTGGAGCCGGAACGGGAACGATTCGCATTGAAGGTGTGGATGAGTTAGTCGCTGCGGATCATACCGTCATTCCAGACCGTATTGAAGCAGGAACATTTATGGTAGCTGCCGCTATTACTGGCGGTGATGTACTTGTAGAAGGCGCGGTTTCTGAACATTTACGTCCACTAATTGCGAAAATGGAAGAAATGGGCGTTGAAATTATCGAAGAAGAAACGGGTCTTCGTGTAATCGGTCCGAAAGAGCTAAAACCGATTGATATTAAAACGATGCCTCATCCGGGCTTCCCAACGGATATGCAAGCACAAATGATGGCATTGCTTCTGAAGTCAAACGGAACGAGTGTGATTACGGAAACGGTATTTGAAAATCGTTTCATGCACGTAGAAGAATTCCGTCGCATGAATGGAAATATTAAGATTGAAGGACGTTCAGCGATTATTAGCGGACCAAGTTCACTTCAAGGTGCTGAAGTGTCAGCTACTGACTTACGTGCGGGTGCTGCCCTTATTCTAGCAGGTCTAGTGGCTGACGGGGTAACACGTGTCGTTGAATTAAAGCATATCGACCGCGGCTATGTTGATCTAGCTGGTAAGTTAAAACAATTAGGTGCGCATGTGGAACGCATTGAAGAGATTGTTGCAGAAGAACTTGAAAATAAAGAAGCACCAGCTCCTTTAAAAATGAATTCAAACCTTGTTTAAATACGATTAAGGTGTCTTACGCTTTTCAGTGTAAGGCATCTTTTTTTGTGTTTTTTTTAAAATTGAAATTCCACACATGTCTTTTTTCGGATGAAAAAATCAACTTTGAAATCACAGCGATTATTGTTCACATCGCACTATTAGAACTAAACATATATCCATTATTAACAGAATTTTATAAAAATATATAGAAAAAACGCAAGAATATGTAAAAAAATTAAATTTGTAAAGAAACTGAAAAATAAGTTCTATATGATGACAAGCCCGCATAAACTGATTTAGAGAGAAAAAACATATCCCAAAAATGAGTGAATAGCGAACTTATACTTATTTTCTCAACATGTAATTTTGATTATTTTACCATCAGTGGGGGATACACTGGTGGAACTTTTAGTTTAAATACTGGAGGCTTGGCATGAAACGAATATTAATTATCGGAACTATTTTATGCTCTATTATTGTAGGACTACCTGCTATGCTCGTCATCATGTTTTCTTCAGACGGACCTCAAACCACACAACCCGTTCAAACCGCCGCCTCGACAGGTACCGGGCAAGAGCAGTTAGAGAATGCGACACCAATCTCGATTGCCGTGTACCGGTCGCAAGAAAGCCGAATAGAAGAAGTCCCTCTCGAAGAATATGTCGTTGGGGTGGTAGCTTCTGAAATGCCTGCAAGTTTTGAAATTGAAGCATTAAAAGCACAAGCATTGACAGCAAGAACCTATATTCTAAAACAAATGCTAGAACCAAGTGACATTGCTATGCCTGATGGTGCAATGGTAACGGATACCGTCCATCACCAAGTATATAAAAACCTCGAGCAATTGAAACAAGAATGGGATAAAGATTTTGACTGGCGCATTAATCGAATTCGAGAAGCGGTCTTACAAACGCAAGGGCAAGTATTAACGTATAACGGTGAACCAATTACTGCTGCTTTCTTTTCAACGAGTAACGGTTTCACAGAGAACTCGGAAGACTATTGGCCAAATGAAATTCCATACTTACGAAGTGTTGAAAGCCCGTGGGATACAAACTCACCAAGATTTACAGCGACAACTGCAATTTCTGTAGGCGAATTCCAACAAAAATTAGGAGTACAGCTGCCAGCGGATGGTTCTGTAGGTGAAATCATTAAACGAACAGACGGAAAGCGTGTAGCTAAAGTGAACATAAATGGTAAAGAAGTGAACAAAGATGGAGAAGAATTAACAGGTCGTTTTGTAAGAGAAAAGTTAGGCCTGGATTCTAGTGACTTTCAATGGTCTAGACAAGGAGATCAGGTTGTCATTGAAACGAGAGGCTGGGGACACGGTGTTGGGATGAGCCAATACGGTGCAAATGGCATGGCACAACAAGGGAAAACATACAGAGACATTATCGAACATTATTATCAAGGAGTAGCCGTTTCACCGGTCGACCCGTATATCGGTCAGCTTGTCGTTAAGAAGGATTAAGGGATACAGCTGCTTCAGACTTTCATTTTCTAAGGTAGGTCTATAGTATTTGTTTAATGAAGAAAATGATCGACTGATCTATTTTTCCTATTAACAGGGCTTGGTTGACTTAAAAGACATCAACTATAGGTTAGGGTAGGGCAGGAGCTGGGCTGTAACTCGATGTAGAATGAGCTTAAGTGTGATCTAGCTCAAACATTATCCTGAAACTGAAATAAAGCGGACTAAAATATAGTTTAAGGCAATAATTATTCTAATAACTGGGAATAAGTAAGCCTAAACTAAGCTTTAGGATCAAAATTTTCCTATAACTGGGAATTTAGTGATCTAAAGTAGAGTTTAGGGCAAATATTATCCTATAAATGGAAAAACCATGAACTAAATTGTTGTATAGGTAAGTATTTTTCCTGTAAATGTTAGTATTGTGACCTAAAGCAGCATTTAGAACAATAATTATCCTATATATGGTAATAGTGGTGACTAATCTAAAGCATAGTGCAAAAAAATTACTATAATTGGTAATATGGTGACCTATGTCTGCTTATGCTTAGAACAACAGCTAGAGACGGGGCAACAAAACATATAATAGATAAAAAAGTGGGTCGCGTGGATATGTGATAAACATTCCATGCGATTTATTTTTTTATTGATGCAGGATTTGGCTGTCGTTCAGCCCAGGAAGAGGATATAGAGGGCTAGGAGGTCCCAATTGATAGAGAATCTAAACTATAAGGATATTTGAAGACTCAGGGCACTTATTCCCTTAAATACACCTAGTAATGACTAGAAATAATTCAAATAACTAGCTTTACAATAGACTAGTGGCAATCCCATTAGATCAGATCACATCACATCGACTCTCTCAATAATAGCAGCATTTGGGCACTCTTAGATTAGCTTTTATATGGAGAAAAAAATATTTTTAAATAACATGCATAATATTAATCACTTTGTCGAAAAATAATCAGAAAAGTTTTTTTTAGAAAATGTATATAATTTCTTCAATTTGATCAGAATGATTGCTGAGGTGATGATCAAATGAGAGATGAAGAAAAACAACAATCTTCAAAACAATCAGATGAAGTGAAAAAATTTAATGTTCAACGTTTCTTACGTAAGAAATGGATGTTACCCGCTGTTTACTTAGGAGCTGCTGCAATCGTACTTAGTGCTTTTTTCCTCATGCAAAATCAAGATAATACAGCTTTAGAAGATCCATCAGGGGTCAGTCAACCAATGGAAGATGGGATTGAAGTAATCGAAGGCGAAGCTGTACCAGTAACAAGTGCTAACGAAGTTATTAAAATGCCAGTAGCAAATGAAAGTGAAGTTGATATTGTAGGATACTTCTACGACTTCAACTCTTCAGCTGAAGAGCAAGAAGCTGCATTAGTGTATTACAATAACATGTATTACCAAAACAGAGGAATTGATATCGCTAAAGAAGATGGCGAAAGCTTTGAAGTAACAGCTGCCCTTAGCGGAACAGTAGTAAAAGCTGAAAAAGATCCATTACTAGGACATGTGGTAGAAATTAACCATGACAATGGAGTGATTACACACTACCACAGTTTAGAAGGACTTGAAGTAGAAGAAGGTACTTCAATTAAGCAAGGTGACATTATTGGACGTGCAGGTCGTAACTTATATAACGCCGATGCAAACGTTCATGTTCATTTCGAAATTCGTCATAACGGAAATGCAGTGAATCCGTTAGACTACTTCAACCAAAATCTTGAAACACTAGTTGACGATAGTCACCGTATGGACGAAGACATCGCAAGTGCTGAAGAAGATACTGCGGATGAAGAAGACGTAAAAGATGACGAAGAAAAGAACGAAGACGAAGACAAAGCCGTTGACGAAGACAAAAACAAACAAGAATAAATAACAACCGGTGCCAGGCACCTTTAACGAAGCAATGTGTTAAAGGTGCCTGGCACCTCTTTTTTTTTATTTCTAATATGATCATGGTGAAAAGTTAATCTATCAATGGTTGCGAGATTTGTAATAAAAAAGTTACATAAAAATCCAAAAAAATAGTTGACTAAGTATCTGAAAATTTGGAATAATGTGTACTATAAAACAATAAATTAAGACTGAGCAAAATCAAATTCAGTTAATCTTTCAATGAAATTCTGTTATGTAATAATTATTTTTTAGGAACCTCATTCAACTTGGCATAGAAATGAAAGAAAGAAAATAAGTATTACAAGACAAATATATGCTAGAGTTTTTAAACGTAAAAAATGATAGCGTTTTCAACAATTAGGTTCACTGAGCGACACCTGAAGATCAGCTAGGACTTATCCCCTGCGAGATACATAAGTAATAACTCGATTGAACCCGACTGCTATGTCCGGTTAATTTTTCTCATGTACTCTAGCGTTCAGTCTAACAAGATATATTGATTTCATGATGCTCTTTTAAAAAGCTGAATATGTAGTCAGTTTTTAGTGAAGTAATCCATTAAGGAGGGAAAGTAATATGATTTATGTCTTTTTACTTATCACATTGTTCAGCTTTATATTTGCCTTCCGTAAGAAGAAGCCGTTGTTCCTATCTGTTCCGTTCGCTTCCATCTTTGTCTATTTACTTGTTCAAGTTGTAATGGTACCACTACCCTTTTGGGATACTGTTAAATTTATTTTCAGTTTAAGGTGATTGAATGGCAAATCCGAGCTGTACGAAATGTAGTAGTGACGAAACGGTAGTAATGAACAAGTGGCAATACTTCTTTTTCTTATCAACCTTACCTATCATTGTCTCTCTCATCTTTAGTTATATTTTTCATCCAATTCTACTAACTTTCATTTTGTTTGTATTTATTGTCAACATGAGAATTGCAAAAAAGAAAACACCCTATGTCATTTGTCGAAATTGTAAGCAAGTGCAACAAGGGACTGGAAATAAGACGATGCGTTCTTAGATCTAAAAGTGAACTTAAAAGAAACGAAGTCTATTAAAGCATTGGAGTAAAACTTTAATAACCCAAATGTTTTGAAAGCGGTTACAAATCTATGAAGAAATAGCGTTTTATTATTTAAAGGAGGTGAGAATATGAAAAAAATCGATAAGTCTGTAGCAGATGCATATTTCAAAGCGAGAAATACTGTTGTCATTATTTGTTTAATCATAGGTGGGTTAGCGTCATTTGGGATTGTTGCTTTTGCAGAATCTCTAGTAGACGTAACATTTATGGGAATGCCTTTCCACTACTATATGGGGGCTCAAGGAGCAGTAGCAACTTTTGTCATCTTGTTATTTGTAAATGCGGTCATCAGTGACAGAATTGACAAGAAGTTTGGTATTGATGAAGAACAAAATACCCGTATTGGGGCAGGAAAAGCACTCGATCATTAATCAATTGCATCTGATTCAGACACTGACCTCGTGTTCAGTCGAACCTTCTCTTTAAAAAACAGACAAAAAAAGTGGCTCAGACTGTATGTACAGCGCTGAGCCCAATTAAGCGACATTCATCATTAAGATAAAAACTTAATGAATGAAATGAAAAAAGAACACTATTATTTTACCAAAAAAGTAACGAAAGAGAAACCTTATTCCGTTGAGGGGGGAATACTATGGATAATCAATCAATCGTATCGATATTAATGATTATGGCAACATTTGGACTTTATATCGGTATTTCTTTTTATAATCGTGCAAAAGCAACATCAGACTTCTACGTAGCAAGTCGTGGGGTACCGCCATTCTGGAACGGTATGGCGATTGGTGGAGACTGGATGAGTGCGGCTTCATTTATTGGTATGGCCGGGACACTCATGATCTTAGGTTATGACGGTCTAGCTTATATTATGGGTTGGACTGGGGGTTACTTATTTTTAACATTCTTATTAGCACCACAACTTCGTAAATATGGACGTTATACCGTACCTGAGTTTATCGGTGACCGTTTTGATAGTAATGCGGCTCGTTTAATTGCTGCGATTGCAACCATTATTATCTCATTCGTATATATCATCGGTCAGCTTTCTGGTTCAGGGGTAGTTATCGGACGTATCCTAAACATTGAAGCGATGTATGGAACGATGATTGGGGTCGTCATCATCGCGATCTACGCAACATTAGGTGGTATGAAAGGGATTACGTGGACTCAGGTTGCTCAGTACATCATCTTAATTATTGCTTACATTATTCCGATTGTCTTCATGTCCTTACAAGTAACAGGAAATCCAATGCCATGGTTAACATACGGAAACATTGTTTCACAGCTTGGAGAACTTGATAAAGAACTCGGTATCAGTGAATACTTCGCGCCATTTGCTCAAAGTGATAAAACACAATTTATCGCACTACTATTTACTCTAATGGTAGGTACAGCAGCATTACCACACGTTATCGTTCGTTTCTATACGGTTTCAACGATGAAAGCTGCTCGTTGGAGTGGTGCGTGGGCGCTTTTATTTATCGCTTTACTATACTTATCAGCTCCTGCTTATGCAGCGTTCTCTCGTTTCATTCTTATGACGCAAGTGGCAGGCAGCCCAATTGATAGCTTGCCAGCTTGGACAACAAACTGGGTCGATACAGGCCGTTTAAAAGTTGCCGATGAAAACGGTGACGGCATTCTTCAATGGCAAGAGATTGTTATCAGTAATGATATTGTCGTAATGGCAACTCCTGAAATCGCAAACTTAGGGATGTTTGTTATCGGTTTAGTAGCTGCTGGTGCGATGGCGGCGGCATTATCAACAGCCGGTGGTCTGTTAATTACGATTTCATCATCATTTGCACATGATATTTACTATCGTCTAATGAACCCGCAAGCAAGTGATAAGAAACGTCTATCAGCTGGACGTTGGGCAATCGTATTATCGACAATTGTTGCGGGTATCGTTGCACTTGACCCACCAGGAGTTATTACGCAAATTGTTGCATGGGCATTTGCTATTGCCGGCGGAACATTCTTCCCAGTCCTTTTACTAGGAGTTTGGTGGAAGCGTTGTAACGCTAAGGGAGCAATCGCTGGAATGCTTTCAGGATTATTTGTCACAATTACGTACATTCTTTTAGCTCGTCAAGGAATTACAATCTTTGGTATACTAGACACAGGTGCAGGTATTATCGGTGTTCCGGTGAACTTACTTGTAACGTATCTAGTGTCTAAAGCTACAGCTGCACCATCTCAACGCATCCAAGACGAAGTCATTGACCTACGTTACCCGGAACAAATGACTTATAAAGATGGCGAGGTATGGATGGATGAATCAGCTGGAAAATAAAGATTTATTTGAACAAATTCACAAGCACCCCCTTTTTCAAGGGGTGCTTGATTCTGAATTTACGAACTTAATGGAAAAATGCACATTGAAGCATTATAACAAAGCGGAAAAAGTCCTTTATTCGAAAACACCACGAGAAGGGCTTCTTCTTATTTTAACTGGAATGGCCGAAGTCTACGTTCAAGGAGATGACGGTCTTTTTCAGCAAGAAGTACTCGAAGTGCTTCAAACCGGCGATATGATTGGTTTTTCCAGTTTAGCCGATTTTCTCGGTGAGCCGAATCCTCATGTGGCCAAATATACGGTTGAAGTTCGTGCTGTCGAAGACTCCTACTGCTTGAAAATCCCTTATTCTGTCGTTGAAGCCAGGTGGGACGATGAAACGGTTCGAGACTTTGTTCTTCGCCAGGTAGCGGTCCGCCTGCGGGATATTTACGGGTCGTTAGCGGAACAAGTTAAGTTAGCGAACCAATGGGGCGAAAGTGACCCGTTTATTCGCCGGATTCAAGACTTAATGAATGAACCGGTTATTTCGGTGGTAAAAGATGAATCAATTCAAGTCGTTGCTAAAAAAATGGTCGAACAAAGAGCGAGCTCAGTCGTTGTCAATGACTTTGATGGAACATTAATCGGGATTATTACGGAAAAAGATATTGTGCAACGCGTTGTTGCGAATTTAAGTAACGGTCCGGTTCAAGCGAAGGATATAATGACGGCCAATCCCATCACGATATCGCGTTATGGGTATTATTATGAAGCCATGTCTAGCTTTCTACTAAATGGCATCAAACATTTGCCGGTTGAAGAAGATGGAAGAGTCGTCGGTATGGTCACTTTGTCTGACCTTTTACGAAAGAAAAACCGCGGCTCCATGGAAATTTTACAAAAAATCGAGCAATCTACTTTTTCTAATCTACCTACGGTGAAGAGTGCCATCTATGATGTACTAGGGCAGTTGATTAATGATGAAATTCCAACGACACATACGCTAGAGATCATAACGAAGCTATACGATCGCCTCGTCAACCATTGTTTAGATTTAGCCGTTGCCTCCTTAGAAGTGAAAGGAAAAGGAACACCTCCGGTACCGTTTTGCTGGTTTACGATGGGAAGCAGCGGCCGCGGGGAGCAGTTTTTACTGACTGACCAAGATCATTTTCTTGTCTATGATAATCCAGATAGCGGTGACAGTGAACGCGTGGAGGAATACTTTGCACTGCTCGGTCAAGAAATCGTCGATCATCTTCATAAGGCCGGTTATAAGCTTTGTATCGGAAAGATGATGGCGAATGAGGAAAACTGGCGCGGTACGCTTAAAACGTGGCAGGAACGTCTGCGCGGATGGGCGCTTAGAGCAACGAATGATAATGTATTGTTAGGTCATAATTTTATGTCATTCCGGTTCTTATATGGGGATGACAACCTTCACGATGAATTTGTAAAAATGGTGAAAGAACAAGTTTCACGCTCGCGCATTTATCTGTATCGAATGGCAGAACAAGAGAGAGAACATCCGGTTCCAACACTCGACCATCCGATCCGAGCCCTGTTCGGTTTAAGGCGAGACTCGATCGACATTAAAAAGCATGCGTTGTTCCCACTTCACCATTGCTTGCAAGTTTTATCCGCCCATCACGGCATTGTCGAAGGAACACCATTACAGCGACTCGATGCACTCGTCAAATTAAATGTGTTCACACCAGAGGTAGCTGACGATATCCGCTTCGCTTATGAAATCGTGTTAAAAGTAAGAGTAGAGCAAGCGTGGGGCCGATACCTGCGCAAAGAAGAAGGCTCGAGTGAAGTAAAATTCACACACCTCCGCTCTCGCGATAAAGAAGAACTCATGATTGCACTCAAGGCAATCCGTTCCTTGCAAAACCAGACGCTTGGCGCTTTTGGGATGTTGTAAAAAAAGATGATAGAGCTTTTTGGGTGTTGCAGAAAATAGAGGAACACTTTTAGATACTGCGTAAAATGGATACTACTTAAGATCGATCACACCGAACCAGCACTTGTGTTGGTTCTTTTTTTATTTTTACTAGAAGTGAGTTAGTGTAGGGTAGGTGGATTTCTCTACTTTAATAAGAGGAACTTTTTCTGAATTTTTAAGAGAAATAATTTAAAGATTCTTCGCAGTGGGCTCTTAATTCAATAAAGCAAATAACTCAATCACTCTCCTAAAAGATGACATTTAATTATATATGGAATCTATTTTTTTACAATTCTTTTTTTTATATTTTTTTCGGCCTATATTAAATATGAAGAAAGTAATTTATTTTAGGGGGAAATCTAGTGAAGCGTCTCTTTATATCGTTGGCTTCTATCGTATTTTTATTGTCATTTTCGTTTTCTGCAGCAAGCTTTGCAGCACCTATTGAGGACGAGTTATCACAGTATCTAACTGATCTCAGATGGACACAAGAGGAATTAGAAGAGTACTTAGAGGATTTTTATGGTATGTCACTGGACGATTTTAATTCCGTCTCAGAATTGGAAGAACTTCTTGGCCCGATCATTAATGAACAAACGTTACAAGAGTTACTAGATTTATATGATTTAACGCAGGAAGAATTAGAAGAGCTCCTTGCTGAGTATGGCGAAACCTTAGATGAGTACCGATTTATTGAAGACCTTGAACTTGCTATACTAGTTTACCAGGACTTTGATGATTTCGACTGGGACGAGCTCCTTGCCGAGATCGATGCTCTTTTTGCTGAGTTTGACTTAACTGATGAAGAGCTTGAGAGATTAGTAGATCATTTTTTAACTCTTGATTTAGAAGACCCAGCTTTTGAAGAGCGTTTAAATCAGATCGCCGAACGTGCCCTAGCACTTCCTGACTTTGATAGTGCATCAGATTTAACTGCTGAAGAGATTGCGGAAGTTTTATCGATTTACTCAGATTTAATGCAACTATTTAAGTTAGATGCAAAGTACTACCTGATTCAAGGGAAAAATAAAGAAAGTAAACAGCCAATTACTTTGCAAACGTTAGTGACGCTGGAGAGTTTAGAGGGCTATAGCTTATTAATAGAGCTTTACAATTTAGAAGGTGTTTTCCTCGCTGATATTATCATAACGGCTGATATGTTTGGTTCTGACTTAATTAAGGAACCAACTCAAGACTTAAAGGAAGTAAAAGAAATAGTAAAAAAAGCTCCAGCCAAAGATCAAGTGAAGACAGAAAAAGGAGCTAAAATGCCAAAGACTGCTTCCAATTCGATGCAGAATGCACTTATTGGCTTAGGCATGATGTTAACAGCAGGTATCATTTATCGTCGCATCAAAGTTAAAGGCGCTTAATACAATGAGACTTGAAGAATATAAGAGAAGAAGGCGGAAGAAACAGCGTCTTCTTCTTCTGTCTGTTTGTATCGTTCTTTTTGGCGGAGGCTTATGGTTTACAACAACCAATGCATATACCCTTTTAAAGGGGTACGGGATTTATAAAGTGAATGAAGCTACAAAGGAAGCTCCCCCGCCTCTCGAGAAGGCTCCAAGTGTTGAAGAAAAAGAAAAGGATGGACCTCTTTATCCAGTTCGACCCGAACAAGGTGACCTAATAGGCGAGCTTTACATTCCAAAGCTTGAAGCCACGCTGCCCATTTATCACGGAACAGATGAAGATGAGTTAGAACGTGGGGTAGGGCACTTTCTAGGAAGCGTTTTACCTGGCGAATTGGATAATAGTGTGTTATCAGGGCATCGCGATACAGTCTTTCGTAAGTTAGGAGAGGTCGGAGAACGAGATGAACTGATCGTAACAACTATCGCTGGACAATTTTCCTACAGGGTTAATAAGGTTCGTATCGTCGATGAGGATGATCGTACCGTCATTGTCCCTAAGCCGCGAGCGACGCTTACTGTAACGACTTGTTACCCTTTCCAGTTCATTGGTAATGCACCTGAACGTTATGTGTTAGTTGCACATTTAGTGAAAACGGATCTAGAGGTAAAATTTGATACAAATTAGGCGCGATATGAACTTATCATAAAGGACTTCAAATCATTAGATAGGACGAAGTAGACTAGTGATATTATCACAATCGTAAATTAGGAAGGTGTTAGTTTTAACCCTTATGATGTTCAGAGGGTAAGAACTAACGCTTTTTTTATGGGCATCTGCCCTTTTTTCGAAAAGCTCAAATAAAAACTAGAAATTTTAGTGATTAAGTGTAGAAAAAAGTTTGAAAATTCGGTAAAATAAAATCATTGTCATACAACAGTGAGAATATTCCTGCGGAAATAATGAACAGTTATTTGGCTTAATGCTGGACAAATAAAGTCTTAGCCAAATAAAGATTTGCTTTTATGTAAGCGTTTAAAAAAAGTTACTTGCTTCTCAGTTGGTTTAGATACCTGATTTGAGATCACAGAGACTGAGCATTCACTAGAAAAAACAAAGTAGTGAAGTAGCTAAGAAATGTTTTAGATATAGAATATAAACAAGGGGAGATTGTTATGTTCTGGAAAAAGAAATTACTGCATTACCAACTGGACCAGCAGCCCTCACTTGATACGCCGTTATGTGATTTATCTTTTACTGTATTTGATACAGAAACAACAGGGTTTGCTGTCGGTGGCAAAGACCGTGTCATCGAAATAGGTGCTGTCCAGGTCGAAAGATTAATGGTAACAGACAATCGGTTTCAAACGTACGTCAACCCAGAACGAAACATTCCGCCAGAAATTACAAAACTGACAGGCATCGCTCAGCACCATGTAGAAAACGCTCCAAACGCAGTTGAAGCGATTGAATCGCTCTTTCGATTTATTGAAAAGACGAAAAGCGGTGGTTGGGTGGGTCACTACTTAAGCTTCGATGTCATGGTCCTTCGAAAAGAACTTCAACGCGCGAAATTCACCTTTGAACAGCCGCTCTACATTGATACACTCGATATGCTCGGTTATCTCTGTCCTTCATGGGATATGCGTGACTTAGAACAGTATGCAAGGTCATTCGGTACTAATATTTATGAACGACACAGTGCGATCGGTGACGCCCTAACGACAGCTCACCTTTTCGTCGAACTTCTTCGTCTGCTTGAAGATCGAGGCAAAACCACGCTGGCTGACCTCGTCCAAGTAACAGACGCCAATAACCGCAACCGCGTCCTCCAATTCTAAACCCAACCGGTGCCAGGTACCTTTAATGCTGTATTGCATTAAAGGTACCTGGCACCGGTTTTTTACATGCATATATTTTTTAGCACCCTGGGCTACCGTCAATAAATCACACCATATTCTTGAAACTTCCATTCTTTTTTCCTATTTACTTAAAGAAATACTAATAAAATTTTCGGAGCTGCCATATAATCTCGGGAATACACGAAAACCGCATCATACGAACGGTTGAGCGCTTCTGAAGAAGGCACAAAAAGTTCAAAATAATATAATATTTCAACACATAATTCCTTCACCGTATGAAAAAATGCCTTGTCCTACTTGACTTTTTGGTATATATACCCTTCCTCCTTAATAAAATGTACCAATCACCAACATTGATTAGGAGGCGAGTGGTGTGCACGATTACATCAAAGAACGTACTATCAAGATAGGCAGGTACATCGTCGAAACAAGGAAAACGGTCCGAACGATTGCAAAAGAGTTTGGCGTATCCAAGAGCACTGTACACAAAGACTTAACTGAACGATTACCTGAAATCAATCAAGAGTTGGCTAATGAAGTAAAGGAAATCCTCGAATATCATAAGTCGATACGCCATTTACGTGGTGGTGAGGCAACGAAGGTGAAGTACAAAAAATCAGACCAACCGAACGAAAAAGTTGTAAAAACCCAAAATTGAAAACAAAAAATCAATCCCTGTATTGACAAAATATGATAAAATAAAACATTAGTAGGATACAGCAAACAGCTGTCGATTGATTAGCCAAAACAGGGAGGATAATACTAATGTTCGGACGGGATATAGGGATTGATTTAGGTACAGCAAATGTTCTTGTTTATGTAAAAGGGAGTGGGATTGTTTTAAATGAGCCATCTGTTGTAGCTTTGGATACAACGACTGGAAAAGTACTTGCTGTAGGAGAAGAAGCGTTTCGAATGGTCGGACGAACACCAGGAAATATCGTTGCTTTACGTCCCATGAAAGATGGGGTTATCGCAAATTTTGAACTCACAGAATCAATGCTCAAACACTTCTTAGGTAAAATTAATGTTAAAGGATTTTTCTCAAAGCCGAGGATCTTAATTTGTTGTCCTACAGAAATTACGTCTGTAGAGCAAAAAGCGATTCGAGAAGCTGCAGAGAAAAGTGGTGGAAAAAACGTTTACTTAGAGGAGGAACCGAAAGTCGCTGCGATTGGAGCTGGAATGGACATTTTTCAACCGAGCGGTAACATGGTCGTAGACATAGGCGGTGGGACAACAGATGTTGCTGTTCTTTCAATGGGTGATATCGTCACCGCCTCTTCTATAAAAATAGCTGGGGATAAGTTTGACCAAGACATCCTCAACTATATAAAAAGAAAGTACAAGCTCTTGATTGGAGAACGAACGGCTGAAGAAATTAAAAAGCAAGTAGCAACGGTATTTCCAGGTGCTCGTCAAGAAGAATTGGAGATCCGCGGACGTGATTTAGTTAGTGGACTTCCACGAACGATAACTGTTTACTCAGAAGAAATTCAAGATGCGCTTACTGAATCAGTATCATATATTGTACAAGCTGCTAAATCAGTGCTAGAAAAAACACCACCTGAACTATCAGCAGATATCATTGACCGAGGTGTGATCTTAACTGGTGGAGGAGCGCTTCTGCATGGAATTGATCAACTTTTAGCAGAAGAACTGAAGGTTCCAGTATTTATTGCAGATGAGCCGATGCACTGTGTAGCTAAAGGTACAGGCATTCTTTTAGAAAATCTAGATAAATTAGGTAGAAAAATTCGCTTGTAAACCTTTAAAGCGATTTTATTCTTGTGTAGGTTAAAGTCTGGTCTATTGATGTTAGAGAACAGTGTTATTCCTAATAGCAATTAACCTGCCGAGGAATAGGAATAGGAAAATGCTGTAAGTTGTTGGATAAACAGCAACAGAAAAAATTACCTCTATCCATTTCGTAGTATGTAGACGATATAATAGAAGAATAGATTAAAAGCTAATTTGAAATTTTGAAATATAAAATAGTGCGCCTAAAAATTAAGAAGATCCGTTAGTACGTTAGTCTGTTAAAGGTACCTGGTACCGTACAAACGGTACCGCTTAATGCACGGCACAATGGCACCGAATAAAAAACGTAACAATTAAAGTATAAAAACGATAGACAACATAACACCCATAAGGAGGTAGGTCATGCTTCGCGGTATTTACGGTTCAGCTGCGGCGATGATTGCCCAACAACAGCGACAAGAAATGCTGACAAATAACTTAGCGAATGTCAACACGCCTGGTTTTAAAGCAGACCAAGCGTCATTACGTTCGTTTCCGAATATGCTCATTCAAGCAATGAATACGTCCGATATGAAACCCAATTCTCATTTTGTTGGTTCGTTGGCTTCTGGTTCATACTTACAAGAAAGAACACCAAATTTCCTCCAAGGTGACCTACAGCAAACGGGGAATAATACAGACCTTGCGCTTCTTCAAGGAACGGTACCAGTAAACGAGGATGGTAGACAAGGCGCGCTATTTTTTACCGTACAAAATGGTGATGGTGAAGTTCGCTATACACGCAACGGAAATCTAGCAGTGAACGGTCAAGGTTTCTTAGTCAACAGCCAAGGTTTTAATGTTCTAAGTACGGCGGGACAACCAATACAAGTTGGTAATGAAGGGTTTCGGGTCGATCGAGAAGGCTTTGTTTTTACAGAAAATGACGTGCCTTTAGGCCAACTTCTAGTAGCGCTCGCTCAAGATCCGATGCTTCTTGTGAAAGAAGGAGACGGATTACTTCGTTTTACTGAAGACGGTGTCCTTCCAACAGCGATTGGAAATGGACAAGCTACGTATCAAATCCAACAGGGCTTTATTGAGCGTTCAAATGTAGATTCTGCTCAGACGATGACTGAAATGATGAGTGCATTTAGAAATTTTGAAGCCAACCAAAAAGTTTTACAAGCATACGATCGCAGCTTAGAAAAAGCTGTTAATGAAGTCGGACGAATTGGGTAAGGAGGTGTAAGGACATGAATACATCAATGATGACAGCATCTGTTACAATGGGACAATTACAGAAAAAGATGGACACGATTGCAAATAATATGGCGAACAGTAACACCACAGGATTTAAACGCCGTGAAGCATCGTTTTCTGATCTATTATTCCAGCAAGTGAACAATCAAATGGTTCCATCCATGGAAACAGGACGCCTTACACCGAATGGCCTGCGTGTTGGAGCAGGTGCTAAAATTGGACAAACGGCCTTAAGAACAGAACAAGGTTCCATTCAGCAAACGGATCGACAGCTTGATCTCGCCATTCAAAATCCAAACCATTTTTTCCAGATAGAAGTACGTAATGAAAATGGTGAGCGTGAAGTACGTTATACGAGAGACGGAGCTTTTTATTTTTCTCAAAGCCCGAACAATCCAAATGCATTGAATATTGTTACTAGCCAAGGGCATTTTCTCCTTGGTCAAAATGGTCCAATGACTGTGCCAGCGGATCACTCAGAAGTGCAAATAGATGAAAATGGGGTAATCTCTGTTATACTAAGAGATGGAACGACTACCGTTCCCGCAGGTCAGTTGGAAATGGTAAGAGTACAACGACCGCAAATTCTTGAACAACTTGGCGAGAATTTGTTCGGACTTCCAGGAAATTTAATTGAACAAGGTTATGTACCTGCTGATATTTTAGGTGTAGTTGCAGCAGGGCAAGTCAGCCTTAGACAAGGTGCATTAGAAATGTCTAACGTTGATATGGGAAGAGAGATGTCCGAAATGATATTAACCCAGCGTTCTTATCAATTTAATGCCCGTTCGATTTCAATGGCAGATCAAATGATGGGCTTAGTGAACTCGATCCGTTAGTTTTTACGATGGTATAAATAGATGAACAGGCTAACGCTCCACAATGATTGGACAAGCGCTAGCCTTAGCTTTTAGAAACGGCAATCACCTAGCAAGCTCGAAAACCCTACAATACTATGTATGACAGGACAGGGAGTAGTTATGGAAAATCGTGATCTAGAAAAAGACAAACTGAATACAGATAAAGAACAAGACCGAAACGAAGCAACTTCAGAACCTGAAACGACAACTCGTGTAGACGGTGAGGGTGGTGCGGTACAGCGCCCTGCACCTGAGACGGGAAGTACGGATGAAGTTGAGGGAGAAACGAAGGTCTATGACGCTGACGCTTTAGCTGCACCGGAAAGATCGAGTGATGAAGTGGAAGAAACAAAGGTCTTCTCAGGAGTTGATCAGCCCCCAGCGGAGAAATCTAATGAAGATGCAGTGTATGGTGGAGAGAATAAAGAGGAAACAGTAGAGGCGAGTGATACGAAGGTATACTCGTCAGCAGAACCTTCTGATCCATCTAGTGAAGCTGAAGGTACAGTCGACCTAAGTCAAGATACGATTATCTCCAAGGGACCTCTAACTCGAGCAGCAGTTCATTCTCGATCAGGCGAAGCGGCTGTACAGGCAGATGCAACCGAGGAAGAGAAAGCTAGCGCTTCTACCGATGAAGAAGAAAAAGATACACGTGAAGAGAGAAATAAGAAAAAGAAGCGGAAAAAAAGGGAACGAATTCGTTTAATCCCGATTTGGCTGCGTTTAGTTATCGTCATTTTGTTATGCGGGCTCAGCTTAGTGGCGGGCTTGATGTTTGGGTACGGTGTGGTTGGAGACGGTACACCGACAGATATCCTGCAGCGCGAAACATGGGAACATATTGTAAACATCATCAGCGGTGCCGAGTAAGTTTACTAGGTATCGTTGATGATTTTTTTGTTTTTGTAAAAAGTGTAAAACTTATTGGCGGAAATTTACCTCTAGCACATTGCCTACTATAATAGATGGTAGAATGATGCTCTCCTTAATTCACACCTCTATTTCTTTTCGCGCTCCTGTTTCGTTTCCCCCATTTTATAAAAGGAAGTGATTCTCCCCATGCCTCGTAAACAAAGAGTTTGGTATCCTGGTGCTGTACTGCATATTGCGAACCGAGGAAACCGAAAGCTCCCGATCTTTCATGATGAAAAAGATTACATGCAATTTCTTCAATTGATGGAGACTGCAAGGCAGCGCCATCCATTTTATCTCCATGCTTATTGCCTCATGAGCAACCACTATCATCTTCTTTTAGAAGCAATTGATGAATCTCCGGCACTACCGATGCATTTCTTGAATGTAAGCTATGCTAAATACTACAATGACCGGTACATGCAAAGCGGTCATGTGTTTCAAGGCCGCTATTATTCAAAGCTAGCCCCTGCGATTGACTACATCCTTGATGCAAGTAAATACATTCATCTCAATCCAGTAGAGGCTGGTATCATTAGTAACCCGGCAGACTATCAATGGAGTAGCTGTGCAGCGTATATCTATCACACCGAAAATCCCCATATCACAACATCAACGGTACTTTCCTATTTCCCCAAACCATCTTCCTACCACTATCAGAAGTTTCTTCAAAGTGACCGCCCATCAAAATTTCAAGACTTAGTCTTCCCTGTGGTACAATATAACAATAAAATCTAAAAATGGTATGCGGTCCAGTGCTTGGTACCAGGTACCTTTAGTACTTTAGGGAGGTAAAGCGTTTGTTAACTATTGAAGAAATTAAAGAGATTATTCCCCATCGTTATCCATTTCTACTAATTGACAGGATCTTAGAAGTGGAAGAAGGCCAACGTGCGGTTGGTTTGAAAAATGTTACAGCTAATGAAGAGTTCTTTAACGGTCATTTCCCGGATTATCCGGTAATGCCTGGAGTATTAATTATTGAAGCATTAGCACAAGTGGGTGCAGTGGCTATACTTAAGAAAGAAGAGAACCGTGGGAAGCTGGCATTCTTTGCAGGCATTGATAACTGCCGTTTCAAAGAACAAGTGAAGCCTGGCGATCAATTACGCTTAGAAGTAGAAATCGTACGCCTGCGCGGACCAATTGGCAAAGGAAAAGCAACAGCATCGGTTGACGGCAAAGTCGTCTGCGAAACCGAGTTAATGTTCGCCCTCAAATAATAAACCCGGTGCCAGGCACCTTTAACGCTTCATTGTGTTAAAGGTGCCTGGCACCTTCTTTTTCACCATCTTTTCCACAATCTCTTCACCACAATCTCTCCCCTACCTGTTTCCCCACATTTACTACCACACTTACTTTATATTCTAAAAAAATAAATGTTCTAGTAGGATTTTGACGAAATTTATAGAATTAAATATAAACTAATCTAAAAGGTCTGGATAAAAACTACTATATACTAGAGAGAAAACACTTCTAAAGAAAGTGGGTGAGGGCTTCATGGGGGGAACAATACACACTGGGAGCCAACAATGATGGAAACAATTCTTCAAAAGTTTTCTAAAGACCATGAAAATGTTTGGCATCTACTTAACCACATGAATGATGGGCTAATGATTACGGATCATAACCAGAACATTGTCGCAGTAAATCCTTCCTTTGAAAAAATGACAGGCTACACGTTTGAGGAAGTAGCCCATAAAAATCCAAGATTTTTGCAATCGGGTCAAACGTCACGTGTAGTCTTCAATGATATGTGGGAGAAAATTCGAACGGATGGTACATGGACAGGTGAACTTATAAATAAACGCAAAAACGGCGATAAATTCTGGTCCTTCATTACAATCACCCATATCAAAAAGGAACGAGATGATGATTCTTTTTATATAGGAATGATGCGAGATATTACAGAGCGAAAGCAAGCTGAAAAACAAATTACACATCTTGCATACCATGATGGCTTAACACAGCTTCCAAACCGAACCCTATTTAAAAAACAGTTAAAGGAAGCACTGCTTCAGGCTAAATATAACCGCAAAAAGTTTGCGGTGTTGTTTCTCGATTTAGATCACTTCAAGAAAGTGAATGATTCCCTAGGACACCACATCGGGGATCAGCTGCTCCAACATATTTCAAAGCGACTCCAACAAATCGTTGGAACCGACGGGATGGTAAGCCGTTTTGGCGGGGATGAATTTACGATATTACTTTACCCTTTAAAAGATAAACTAGAAGCGTATCGGAAAGTGAAGCGAATTGTACAGTCGTTTGAAACCCCTGTAGATTGTTCTGGTGAAAGAATATATACCAATACAAGTATTGGCTTAAGTTTTTACCCTGAACACGGCCTGGATTTTCATGCGCTATTAAAAAATGCAGACAGCGCTATGTACAGGGCCAAAGAAGAGGGAAGAGGGCAATTCCGAGAATATACAAACGCAATGGACGAAGAAACAAGAGGGCGGTTACAACTTGAAAGAGAGCTGAGGAGCGCAATACATGAACAGCAATTTGAGGTCTACTACCAGCTTCAAGTCAACGTAGAAAATAATAAGCCTTACGGGATTGAAGCACTCGTGCGATGGAATCATCCTAAAAAAGGAATTCTATCACCGTTTGCGTTTCTACCTGCAGCCGAAGAAACCGGTCTCATTGTAAAAATTGATGATTGGGTGCTTCGAACAGCTTGTCAGCAAACGAAGAAATGGCATGATGAAGGCTTTAAAGATCTCGTCATCTCGGTTAATATTTCAAAAAAGCAATTTGATCGAGCAGACTTTGTTAATAGAGTGAAGCAGATCATCGAGGAAACGGGAATTAACCCATATTTGCTATGTTTAGAAATTACAGAAAACATGGCGATCACACAAATCCAGGAAGCAGTAGAAAAGCTAATTCAACTAAAAAAGATGGGTATTCAGCTATCGCTCGATGACTTTGGAACAGGCTACTCCTCACTCAGTCAGTTGAAAAACATTCCGATCGATACATTGAAAATCGATAAATCGTTTATCCAAGATTCAAACAGTCATAACCAAGAAAACCTGGCACTCGTCAAATTAATTATAGCGATGGCAAAGAGTCTAAACTTCTCAGTCATATGTGAAGGAGTAGAAACAGAAGAACAGCTACGCCTGATCCAAACAGAAGGATGTCACCACGCACAAGGCTACCTGTTCAGTAAACCCCTTAACTACAAAAAATGCAGTTCCATTATGAAGAGCATGACTGACAATGTAAAAGTGGTCTAGGTGGGTTGTAGAGGAATAAACTCGGTGCCAGGTACCTTTAACACTTCATTGTGTTAAAGGTACCTGGCACCGCCTTCAGGTCCTATTAATGTGTAAAAATTAAGTGTTCCAAAAGGACTATCACTACTGTAAAACCAAACTCTTTCAAGCCAAACTATAAACAATCACATACGAAAGTAAAATATGTAAAAATCTATTACAGTTTGTAACAATACCGTAACATTACCAAAAATCCCTGAATTAGGTAGACGGAGGGTTCTGCGTTTGCTAAGATAACCTCAGACTAACAGAAACAAAAAATTCGTTAGTTATAACAAAAACCATTACGGGGGTTTGATTAAAATGAAAAAATTCGTATTAACTTTAGGTACAGCTGTATTAGCTTTAGGCGTATTAACTGCATGTGGTGACGCAGAAGAAACACCAGTAGAAGACGATGTAATGGAAGAAGCTCCTGCTGAGGAAGCTGAGTTAGAAGAAGCACCAGCTGAAGATGCTGAACTAGAAGAAGATGCTGAGTTAGAGCTTGAAGAGCCAGCTGAAGACGATGCTGACCTTGAAGAAGAAGAAGAAGAAGAAGCTTAAGATTAATAACGATTATACTTATATAAAAAAGACTGCATGTGTGCAGTCTTTTTTGTTTTATGAAGAGTTTATACTTATTAGGTGTTCCGTTTATAGAGGCAAGAATTCAGGTAGAAAAAGCACATTCAAACTATGGAGATATTGATAGTTTGAGTAGAGATGGATTTGGATATGGAAGTATGATCTCATTTAAGATAGCATTTCCCACAAAAAACCATAAAAATAAGATTGTAGAATGATCAAATAGGCAGTAAAATAAAGATAATATTATATCCTTCCTAAAGGGGAGTAGCATTTACAGCAAAGTCGTCATTACGGGAATGATCCCCGGCTTTGTTGGCAACGTAATCGTTGTTTGCAAGACCTTTACCAATTATTTTGGTGAGGTCTTTTTTATATTCCGTGAAAAGGCATTATGACTAAATAATTGGTCGTAATGCCTTTTTGTTTTTTCCTCTATGAAAGGAGTATTGAAGATGAAGCAATTTAATAAATTGGTAAACAGTGTTACGTTTAAACGTGGAAACAAAATAGAAGTTGAAAACTATGACATAGATTTGAAATTAGTAGGTGTAGGGAAAAGTGCAGCAGTCTTTCATATAAAGTCTACAGGCCTAGCTCTCAAGGTGTTCCACCCGTTGTTTCAGCATCTGGCAAAAGAAGAGGCAGAGATTTATAGAAGACTAGAACAAATTCCGTACTACCCTACTTTACATGCGAGTGGGCCTAATTATATTGTCATTGACCTCATTGAGGGGAGTACGCTATACCAATGCTTAAATCAAGGCTTTGAAGTTTCAGAACAGGTTATCTTTGAAGTGGACCATGCCTTAAAGTTAGCTAGAGATAAGGGACTGAACCCCTCAGATGTCCACCTGAAAAATATATTCATTACGACAAATGGAAATATCATGATTGTGGATGTCGCACGTTTCAAGCAAGAACAATACTGCCCAAAATGGGAAGATACAAAAAAAGCATTCTATAAATACTACCAAAAAGGCATCATTCCTAAGAAAATGCCAACGATTTTCCTCGACACTATCGGCACCCTTTACAGAAAATGCAAATAATCTCTATGAAACAGTTAATAGGTAAGGGCAGTAAAAGTGTTAATGTGGTACCAGGCACCGTTAGTGCGTTAAAGCACAACAGGTGCCTGGCACCACGTACTCAGAATTTGTGGTAAAATAATAATAGATATATATATAAGATCCATTAAGGAGGGTAATAAGTGAGATACTTACTAGTTATGCTATTAGCGGCAACACTATTAATCACAGCGTGTACGAGGCCGGTTGATGAAGAAATAGAGGATATTAATGAGCAGGCGCCAGAAGAACAAGTAGAAGAAAACATAGATGAACAAGAGCTGACTGAAGAAGAGGCTAATAATGGTAACGAAAAAGAAGAAACTCCTAACAAAGATCAAGAGAAAAACAACGGTTCAAATGAAGAAGCTACCAACGACCGAGATAACAAAAAAGACAACAACCAAGGCAGCACCCAACCAAAAGACAACAACCAAAATAAAACCGATAGAGATTCAAATGAGCTCTTAACGGAACAAGAAGCCATTGCAAAAGTTAAAAGTCATCTACAGCTCCAATTCGAGCCTGATGTTCATGTTGTCGTTGACCATGAAGAAAACGGCAGATATTTAGTTCACGTATACGAAGTTATTCCTGGTAACAACGGTGTCGGTCACTCATCGACTCGTGGCTGGTATTATGTAGACCGCAAAACAGGAGAAATCGAATCAATGTTCTAAAAGTCTGCATGATGGATAAACTCCAATCTCTCCAATAAACGGAAATAAAAAGACATTGGTAATCTTTAACGATTACCAATGTCTTTTTTTTTATGGCCAAATTTTAAATTTCTCTCTGGAAGGTATGCGGTACACTATTTCTTTTCTACAACATACCGATCCCCCAACATCAGCACAAATAAAGCGCATAAGTACCACCCATAAAAGGACGAATGCTACATCAAAGGCAACGCAGCACGCACATATAACTTCCAATAACTGAGAAAAAATATTTTAAAAAATGTCTTATTTACGGCCCTCTAAAAAAAGAAGCCCTATTTCCTAAAAAAATATATGCATCGCGCTGCACGTAATTCCAGGCAACCTACGAAAAACTATGACTAATAGGGTCCTGAATCTTCTACAATAAAACGACAAATTTCCTATAAATCAGACGAAGTATAAAGTCGAAACGAAAAATACTATGTCTAATAGTGTGTAAGAAAAGAACTATAAAAGAAGGAATGATCGACTATTTTATCGAAAACTAGGGTATAAACTCATGTATTAAATAACAATAAACTCTGACTTTTGTAACATTTCTGTAACCTACTACCATAATTTTCACTTTATAATAAAAGAAACCCATAAAATAGACGATAAAAATACATATAAGACAATATTAATGGTTCCTTGAATCTATTAAACTACTATAATGCACTTAGGAGGAAGAATAATGAGTACAAAGTCGGTTGTGAAAAAAGCGGTAATATCTTCAACGTTTGCTACAGGAATTGTGTTAACTGCACCATTAATGGTAGATGCGGCACTCGGTGACCAGCAGTTAAAAAAGGGGATGAGTCACCCTGATGTCAAAGAACTACAAGAGGTATTAAGAGCTAAAGGCTTTTTTACCTTTCATACTTCAACGGGATACTACGGAACAATTACAGAGGAAGCAGTAAGGCAATTTCAGAGAACGCACGGCATCCAAATGACTGGAGTTGCGAATACAGCCACTTTAAACTTACTTCTAAGTTCAAGTTCACAAAATAGACAGGCAACTAATACTCAAATCGCTTCATCATCAACATCAACAACAAGTGGTGCACTTGCTCAAACAACAGGTCTTCTTCGTGCAGGGTCACAAGGACAAGCTGTAACCGAGCTTCAAGAACGCTTAAAAGAAGCAGGGCATTTTAATCACCAAGTAACGGGTTATTTTGGAAGAGTGACGCAAAATGCGGTACAAGACTATCAGAGGAAAAACGGCCTAACTGTTGATGGGATTGTCGGTCCTCAAACGATTTCTCATATTCTTGGCAGAACGACTGCATCTCAAGCATCAGCACCAGCTCAGTCAACACCAACGCCAACACAGCCTGCGCCAACTCCGACAACGAATGCAGCGCCGACGTCTGGAACTGCAGTAACTACTAATACACAAGTGTTACGCATAGGTGCAAGTGGAACGGTGGTTACTCAATTACAAGAGGCGTTAAAACAGCTAGGCCACTTTGATCATAGGGTAACAGGTTATTTTGGCAGTGTTACGCATTCAGCGGTGCGCTCTTTCCAAAGAAGTCAACAGATTACGGTTGATGGGATCGTTGGTCCGCAAACTCTTCGTGCAATCGAAGCTGCTGCAAGTGGGGGAACGCAAACGACTCAAAACCAAACACAACTAAAGTCAAACACAACAAACGCACAACCTGCACAGCAAGCTTTTAATGTAATTAACTTAATTGCCGAAGCAGCTGACTTAGTAGGGACACCGTATTTGTGGGGCGGAACTACGCCAAGAGGCTTTGACTGTAGTGGATTCATTCAATATGTATTTAGAAATCAAGGGGTATCTATCCCCCGTACAGCTGCGCAACAGTGGGCGGCTGGAAGGTCGGTCGACAAGCCGAGTGTAGGAGATCTCGTTTTCTTCCAAACGTACACAAACGGTCCGTCGCATAATGGAATTTACATAGGCAACAATCAGTTTATTCATAGTGGATCATCAACTGGTGTAACTGTGACAAGCATGAGCAACAGCTACTGGAGCCAACGATACCTAGGAGCGAAACGCCTTCATTAAAAATCGTAAAAGTATGTAACTAAACCAAACAACATAAACTGCATCCTCCATCTCGTCATGGAAGGATGCAGTTTTTCATTTTGCAAAGGTGCTTGTCCATTTCGAAAATAGAGCCTTTATGATACGATAAGAAAAGAATTTTTACATAAAAACCTAAATCGAAAATCCAATATTTACTACCAATGTGATAACGAACCGCACACATCAGAATGATAAATAGTGCATTACCCTTATATAAAAAGAAAAGGCAAATCCATTCATGGGAGTGATGGCAATGATCCTCGTAACAGGGGCAGCAGGATATATAGGAAGCCACATGTGTATAGAACTGCTTGAAGCAGGGTATGACGTAATTGCGGTCGACAATCTCTCTAATAGTAAAAAGGAGGCGCTAGACCGAGTTGAAGAAATCACAAAAAAACCAATTCCCTTCTATAAAATCGACCTACTAGAACGTGAAGCCCTTGAACAGGTATTTGTTAAACATAAAATAGAAGCCGTCATCCATTTTGCGGGATTAAAAGCCGTTGGCGAGTCAACAGAAAAGCCACTTCAGTACTATCATAATAATATTTCTGGAACGCTGGCCCTCTGTGAACTAATGGGGAAATACGGGGTGAAGAAGCTGGTTTTTAGTTCGTCTGCAACAGTATATGGCCAGCCGGATCGTGTCCCAATTTCAGAGGACTTCCCACTGAGTGCAACGAACCCTTATGGTCGCACGAAGCTAATGATTGAGGAAATCCTGCGCGACCTTTACGCTTCCGATCCAAGCTGGAGTATTTCCCTATTACGCTACTTTAATCCAGTCGGTGCCCACCGCAGTGGTCGGATTGGTGAGGATCCAAATGGTATTCCCAACAATTTAATGCCTTTTATTACCCAGGTCGCCATAGGGAAACTAGATCAATTACAAGTGTTCGGTGACGATTATGCGACGAAGGACGGCACAGGTGTTAGAGATTATATCCACGTCGTTGACCTTGCAAAAGGCCATTTAAAAGCGCTAGAAGAAGTAATGAAAACTACCGGATTAAACACCTATAACCTCGGGACAGGAAATGGTTATAGTGTTTTAGAAATGATTAAAGCTTTTGAAAAAGCATCTCAACGCGAGGTTCCGTATCAAATTGTTGAGCGACGCTCTGGAGACATTGCTTCTTGCTATGCAGACACGACAAAGGCAAAAACAGAACTAGGCTGGACAGCCACAAAAGGAATTAAAGAAATGTGTGAAGACGCATGGAGATGGCAAGTGAACAACCCGAATGGTTATGAATAAAACAATCTCTCCACATAATCGGATATAAGTTAGAATTTAAAACAACTCGTAGTGATCGAAAAAAGGAGAATTCCAGATGTCTTTAGATCGATGGAAAGCAGATATTGAATATGAATTAAAGCAAGTCAATAAATTACTAGAAGCAACGAATGCCGCCTTAGAAGAGCTAAAAACAAAGAAAGAGATCGTCGACGAAGTCTGCTTAGAAGTAGCCTCTAACCGCTTACAAGATAATGTCGGCTACATCTTCGAGCTACAAGAAGAGCTGCAAAAAAAGATCAATGACAAAACGATTGAATTAATCAAATTAGAAGAGAACCCTAAAAAGAAACAACTCCAATTATTATTAGAAAAGATCACAAAAAAACTCGACACAAAATAGTGACAGCGCCCAGCACCGCAATCGCGGTGCCAGGCACCTTCAACCCTTTACCGTATTGAAGGTGCCTGGCACCATTTTTTTTTATGTTTTTACCACGCACCTCTCCACCGAAATCTCTCTCCATCCGTTTACCACTACACCCAAACGATCATACTGGTAATACATCATAATAATATGGAAAACTGTGTGAATAAACCACGATTTTTATAGAGATATGCTATAATTATTTGTTGGAAATAGACAATTTCAGCCACAATTGAATCGTCAACAAACTAGTTTGGCGAGAAAGGTCGGTCATAAAGTGGGTAAGATAAAGGTATTATTTTTCATCTATCAAATGGGCGGAGGCGGTGCAGCACGTACGCTGCTCAATATTATTAATAATCTGGACCGAAACAAGTTCGCCCCGATGCTAGTAACTTTAAATATGAACGGTTCCTATGAAAAGGAATTAAAAGAAGACGTTAAGTTTATAAAATTAGAAACAACTAGACTCAGTCGCTCGATTGGGGATCTAGCGAATATCATTAAAACTGAAGAAATCGACATCGTATTTAGTACGATTCCAAGAGTGAATACGATTGCGATATTAGCTAACGCATTGTCACGTTCAAAAGCGAAAAACGTCATTCGAGAGGCAGATAATTTAGGCGGGAGCTTCCGTGAAAATCTTCAGCTGCTTGCATTTGGGATGGTATATAAACGCTCAAGTCAGATCGTCTCTTTATCCGAAGGGGTTAAAGAAAATCTAGTGAAGCGATATAAAATTAAGCCGCAAGATATTAGAGTCATTTATAACCCTGTAGATGTTGAAAACATTAACGAGCAAATCAACAAAGGCACTATCCATCCAGATCATCAAGAG
The DNA here is from genome assembly GCF_057473385.1 of Alkalihalobacterium sp. TH-98. Classification (NCBI taxonomy): domain Bacteria; kingdom Bacillati; phylum Bacillota; class Bacilli; order Caryophanales; family Bacillaceae; genus Alkalihalobacterium; species Alkalihalobacterium sp. TH-98. The sequence continues at coordinate 39,376 of NZ_JBYCKM010000036.1, forward strand.
ATCTTTAATACGACAGATAAAATTATTATTACTGCAGGGCGCTTAGTCCCGCAAAAAGACCAACGCACGCTCTTAAACGCCTTTGCGAAAGTTAACGAACAAGAAAGCAGCCGTCTAGTCATCCTCGGTGAAGGGCCGCTAAAGGACGAACTTCTGCAGCAGGCTGCACAGCTCAAGATTGAAGATCGCATTCACTTTATCGGTTTTCAAAGTAACCCGTATATCTATTTTAGTAAAGCAGATTTATTTGTCTTAACGTCCATCCATGAAGGGTTCAGCCACGTCATTGCTGAAGCGTTAGCTACAGGGACTCCCGTCGTCTCGACTGACTGTAAATCAGGCCCTGCAGAAGTATTAGATGGTGGTGTATACGGGGCGTTGTGTCCGGTCGGTGACGTAGATGACTTAGCGATAAACATGCTGCGCATCCTCCAATTCAATAAAGAGGACCGTGCAGACATCATCTCGAAAGGCCGCATGAGAGCTAGTCACTTCGATGCGAAACAAATTGTGAAGCAATACGAAGCCGTGTTTCTTGATACATTAAAAAAATAACGCTCTATAGAGGTCTTGTCCTTTATTGAAAGGTTACAAGTATCTGGGGCAGAAACACTCACATCAAAAGAACAGATGGGTACAAGCTTTCACTTAATAAAACAGGTGGTGCCAGAAGCCCTCATCTAGAAGAAGAAAGGTCAAAGCCCTCAAAAGCCCTAAAAGAAGAAACAGAAGGGGACAGGCGATTCGCAGACCCCTATAAGGAAGTGTAAATCAATGCCTACGACGAAAAAAGTTGTGCATATTACGACTGTACATCATCCGCTCGATCCGCGGATTTACTATAAACAATGCCAATCGCTGCAGCAAGCAGGCTACGATGTGACCTTAATTGCACCCGAAGGCGATCAGGTCATCCAAGACAGCAACATACAGGTCGTCCCGATCAAAAAGCACAAAAATAAGTGGCTGCGAATGCTGCTGTCTTCGGTACAAGCCTATAAACAAGCACGAAAGCTAAATGCAGACTATTACCAGATCCATGACCCAGAGCTCCTGCCAGTGGCGTGGCTGTTAAAAAATAAACACAATGTCGTCATCTACGACATTCACGAAGATTACGAAACAAGCATTATGCAAAAAGAATATATCGCAAGGCCCCTACGAAAATTCGTAGCGAAAACGTACCGCTTCATGGAGAAATTCTTTTCGAAAAACCTCGAGCTCATACTCGCGGAAAAATACTATAAAGAAAAGAACCCGAGTGGGACGTGTATTTTAAACTACCCGCTCTTAAATGAAAAAGTCATCCATCACGAGGTAAACGAGCAACCTGCAGAAAATAAATTGATATACACAGGTAATGTATCGGTGGAGCGTGGGGCGCTCATTCAAGCGAGAATCCCGCAAATCGCCGAAGGCACATCCGTCCACTTTTACGGAAAATGCCCAAAAGCATTAGCTGATAAAATGTACGAGCAAGCGGGCCCACGTAAGGACCAGTTACACATTCAAGGAGTTGACAGCTACGTTCCGAAAACGGAGATTGACCAAGCATATGCCTCCACCAAATGGTTAGCAGGAATTGCGCTGTTTCCACCAGACGAGCATTACTATAAGAAAGAGCTGACAAAGTTCTTTGAATACATGAGCTTCGGGCTTCCGATTATCTGTTCTAACTTTCCGGTGTGGAAAGCGTTTGTCGATCAGCATGCCTGCGGGATTGCGGTCGACCCTACGAACGAAGCAGAAATTAGGCAAGCAGTTGTATATTTACAAGAAAATCCAGAACAAGCGATAAGAATGGGTCAAAATGGTAGGCAGGCAGTGCTAGAGCAATTAAACTGGGTTAGAGAAAAGGAAAAACTTTTGCTTTTTTATAGAGAAAAAGGTAGTAAAAAACAGAAATATCCATTGGAGATGTAATGCATACTCAAATCTAAATTAATGGTGATCATTTTGAATAATGAAAACAACGTACCCCTAGTATCAATCATTACACCGGCTTATAACTCTGAGAAGTTTATTGAAGCAACTATTCAGTCTGTATTATCCCAAACATACACAAACTGGGAAATTTTGATTGTTGATGATTGTTCTAAAGATCGTACAATAGAAATAGTAACAAGGTATAAAGAACTAGATGAGAGAGTCAAATTGATTCGACTTAATGAGAATAGTGGACCGGCTGTTGCTCGTAACACAGCTATCAAGCATGCCAAAGGTCGCTATCTAGCATTCTTAGACAGCGATGACCAATGGTTGCCGGAAAAATTAGAAAGACAATTGCAATTCATGAACGAAAAGCAGGTTGCTTTCTCCTTTACCAAATATAAAGTTATAGATGAAAGTGGTATAGAAACAGGGTTAGTTTATGATGTTCAAGAAAAAGTAACGTATGAACAACTTCTAAAAAACAATACAATTGGCTGTTTAACTGTAATGTTAGACAAAGAGAAAATTGGAATAATTGAGATGGTTAACATCCGCACAAGACAAGACTATGTTTTATGGTTAGAGCTTAGCAAAAGAGGTTTTCCTGCCTTCGGGTTAAAAGAGGTATTAGCTCAGTATCGAGTAGTAGAGAACTCTGTTTCTAGCAATAAAATTAAGATGGCAAAACAAAATTGGTTCGTTTATCGAAAAATAGAGAAATTGAATCTTTTAAAAAGTGTTTGGTACTTTTCCCATTATATCTACTATAAAGTAATGAAGTATATGTTTAAGAAGTAGTATCACTCCAACAATATTATGTAAAAATATCAAAAATATCTGTTTTAGTGTAAAAAAATATTACTAAAGTTTTGCTTTCACTATGTCTTAAAATGTATTTTTTTGATAGAATATGCTCATAAATGATAGACATATATAGAGATAGTAACTATACTCTACTTTAGAACTATACTTCGTAATACGAATGAAATAATAGAATTTATTACCATAAAACTCAGCGTTAAAATTTTTTAGTTTAGGGGTTGTAAGTATGGGTACGTTAATGTTAGAAAAAGGAAATACAGTTGAATGTTCAGACAGTCAATCCGCGGGCTCTAATTGTTTAGACCATTTATCAAATGATGTAGTAGCAGGTATAGATAAAACAAAGTTATGTTCATATGCTGTTGCACTTGAAGGCTGGAGAAGAGGTCTTGAGCTAAAATGGTATACAAAAGAAGCAAAGGAATTTAAAGACTTTATCGTATTTGGTGTAAATCCACCGGGACGTCTTTTCTCTTTAAGTTCTGCTGATAAAACGCATTATTTCTTTAGAACTCGCGGGGACAAAGTAGCGAACGCAGCTGTCGAAATCTGTGCGGATAAGGATGATACGAAAATTTGGTTAGAAAGAGCTGGAGTGCCGGTCCCTCATGGTAAGAAGTATACTGGTGAGGACAGTGACAACCAAATACTAGCTTCTGCTGAAACGATAGGTTTCCCTTTAGTACTTAAGCCGACAAATGGTAGTTTAGGTGATGGAGTAATTACAAACATTAATACAGTAGAAGAGCTAGAGAGATCATTGATTTATGTACGCCAAGATCTCGGTTATTCTGATGTAATTATAGAGCAGTTCGTGCCTGGACAAGAATATAGAGTTTATGTTGTAGGCGGCAAGGTGATAGCTGCTTATAATCGTATTCCAGCAAACATTGTTGGAGATGGTGAACATACAATTGAAGAGTTAATTGATAGAAAAAATGAAGAAAGAAAAGCTAACCCTAGGCTAACAAGTTGTCTTATTGAGAAAAATCAAGAAATCGATAATTATATTAGTAAATTAGGGTATGATTTAAATAGTATTCCTCCAATGGGCGAAAAAGTTTTCTTATTAGAAAAAAGTAACGTGTCATCAGGGGGAGATCCAGTAGATTATACTGACGAGTTACCAAAAGAGATTAAAGATATTGCAATACATGCGGTAGATGCAATTCCAGGGCTACTCCATGGCGGGGTTGATATAATTGTACAGGTTAAACCAACTGGACAAATGACAGGAGTTGTAATCGAGCTAAATCCTACTGCTCAAATTGGGGGAAGCTTATATCCAGTACAAGGCAGTGCACGAGATATCCCAAAAGCGTTAATAGATTACTATTTCCCTGAAACAGTAGGTATTGAGAAAACAAGTCTATATTTTGATATGAAAAAAGTTTTACAACCGTTAAATAGTCGTGCTGCGCTAGAAGTTAAGGTAACACCGGCTCCAAGAGGAGAATTGCTTGCTAAAAGATATGAGTTAGAAGGTAACTTTAAAGGCTTGACATATCACATGTGGTTAAGAAAAAGAGTCTTTGAATCTAAATTAAATGGTCATGCTAAAACGCTAGCAAACGGTAACCTTGAAGTGGTTATTGCTGGAGTGAATCAGGAAGTTGTAGAAGAGTTTAAAAGTGTTTTTTCCGAAGAACAGGATAGAGCAGAAGTTACTAATGTTGTTGAAATGAACTGGGAGCAACCAGTTAAAGTTGGCTTTGAGATAAGTGAAGGAGCAGCTTTAAAAGTTAAGTTAGAAAAAGAACTACAAAAGCAAAAAAAGGCAGTAAAACGAAAAGAAAAGCTAATAAGTAAAAAGAACGCTGAAATTAGAAAAAAAGACGAACAACTAAAAGTTATGGAAAAAAGCATAAACCTAGGACAGACAGAGCTAGAAAAGGCAGCAAGATATTCTATTAAATACAAAAAGGTTAAGAGAGAAATAGAAAAGGTAAAAAGAGAAAAGCAAAAGCTTATTAATGAGTGTCAGCGTTTAGAAAGAAAATATGTCATGATTGAAAATAGTCGTTCGTGGAAACTCACATCACCTATTAGAGGGTTTCTTGATATCGTAAAACGTGCAGTTCGAGTTAAGACTTCATATAGGTAAAAATTATAAATCCGATTAATTTCTAAAAGACCACCAGTTAAAGCTAGTGGTCTTTCCTATTTTCATTTTTAATCCAAAAAGCACCTTCATATACCTAGTACCTAGATATATGGGGTTTTTAATATTATAATGTATCATGAACTTTACATAAAAAATTGTGAATATATGTGTACGTAGGTATATAGAGGGTAAAAATTATAGAAAACTGTGCAGACTATATTGTATTAATAAATGTAGACTAGTTGAGGTTATTAGAACATCTAGGTGGTGTTGTTTTTATTTATGCAAAGTTATTTATCCGAACTTATTAAACGAAAAGATTTATTGTTTTATCTTGTTAAATCTGGATTAAAGGCGGAACATCGTAACAGCTATTTAGGTTATTTCTGGTGGCTTTTGGATCCATTATTAAATGTAGCTGTCTATTACTTCTTGGTCTCTATTATATTAGGGAGAGGTGGAGAGAATTACGCCGTTTTCCTTGTAATTGGTTTAATTGCCTGGCGATGGATTAACACAACAGTAAATACATCGGCAAGATCGATTACGAAGTATTCATCGATCATTAATCAAGTATACTTACCGAAGTCAATTTTTCCATTTTCTTTTACATTCACACAGCTTTTTAACTTTGCGTTCGGCCTTCTCGTTGTTGCGTTATTTTTAGTGTTTTATGGGATAGTTCCAGGTTGGTATATTGTATATTTACCGCTGATAATTTTCGTCCAGCTTTTATTTCTCATTGCTGTAAGTTTATTTTTAGCGTATATTACCGTCTTCATTAGAGATATTGATTACGTGTTGACCCACTTCACTCGATTACTTTTTTATGCCTCACCAATTATCTGGGAAGGCAGTCGTTTACCTCCAGAATATAGATGGATTGTAGAAATAAACCCTATTGCGGTACTGATCAATTCTTACCGTGATATCTTAATGTACCAGAAGGTTCCAAATATCGTGGGTCTACTTGTAATAGGGATTATCTCGTTTTTTGCCAGTGTTGCTCTATTATATTACTACAGTCGGAATGAACATAAAATTATTAAAGCATTGTAGAGGTATAAATTATGATAAAAGTAAAGTTGAACAGTGGAGAGATTACAAAAGAGCCTATAATTGAAATGGAAAGTATCGGGGTTTCGTATAGAAGTGGTCCAAAGAGAGATGATTATAAGTCTAAAGCCTTGGGACTGTTTAGAAAAAATCAAGATGAAGATAAAAAGGTTTGGCCGCTAAGGGATATAACTTTTGAAGGATATAAAGGAGAAATCTTAGGTATTATTGGATCAAACGGTGCAGGTAAGACTACACTTTGTAAACTAATTACAGGAATCTTACAAGCAGATGAAGGTTCTCTAAAGGTTGACGGAAATGTAACAGCTTTATTCTCATTAGGGATGGGGTTTCAAAAGGAATTAACAGGAAGAGAAAATGTTTACCTAAATGGGATGATGTTAGGTGTAGAAAAGGCAAAGATCACCCAATACCTTCAGGAAATCCATGACTTTTCAGGGTTAGGAGATTTTTTTGATCAACCAATGAAATATTATTCAAGTGGTATGAAGGCTAGATTAGGATTTAGTGTTGCATCGCACTTAGAGCCTGAAATTCTAATATTAGACGAAGCCTTGAATACAGGAGACCGCGAATTTAGTAAAAAGGCTGCCAAAAGAATGCAGGAACTTGTAAAGAAAGCCAAAATGGTCATCCTTGTGACTCATAGCCTTAATTTTGCACGAAGAAATTGTGATCGGTTGGTTTGGTTAGAAAAAGGAAAAATTCGAGAAATAAGTGATCCTAAACAAATCATTGAAAAGTATAAAGAGACGATGCCCCCTAAAAAATCAAGGAAAAGAAAATTAGAATTAGAAAAAACAGATACAATTATAAGAAATAATGTCGTTGTAAAAGCTGAGGATGTTGCTGTGACCTACCAATTGAAAGGAAAAGATTTCTGGGCACTTCAAAATATAAATTTTGAAATTAAAGAAGGAGAAGTTGTAGGAATTATTGGACATAATGGAGCGGGCAAAAGTACATTAACTAAATTACTAACAGGAATTTTACATACAGAAAAAGGAAGCTTGGAGCTAAATGGAAAAACAACCGCACTTCTTGGGTATGGGACCGGGTTCAATGAACAATTATCTGGTAAGGATAATATCTTTTTAAATGGTATGTTGTTAGGTATTCCAATGGAGAAAGTGAAGAAGGATTACCAAAACATTGTTACTTTTTCGGAGTTAGAAACATCGATAGAAAAACCGGTAAAGCAATATTCCAGTGGAATGAAAGCAAGACTCGGCTTTAGTATTGCTGCAACCTTGCAACCAGATATCTTTATTATTGATGAAGCGTTATCAACAGGGGATATGGCATTTAAACAAAAAGCTAGTGAGAAAATTCAAGAGATGATGGAACAAGCGAAGGCTGTTATAATCGTAACACATAGTATGAGTTTAGTAAGACAATTATGTACTCGTGCTATTTGGTTGGAGAAGGGGCAAGTGGCTTTCGATGGGGAACCTGACGAAGCAGTAAAACGTTATCAAGAACACGTTGAACAAAGGAAAGGGCCCCTTAGGAAGTAATCTGAGTATCTTAGATAAGGCGGCGGTGTGAATTATGCTTCGATTAGTTAAAAAAAGCGTTATTGAGGGAACGGACTGGTTTCTTTACCGTTTTTTAAAAACAAAACATAAAGAGAAAATTGCTAACCTGTTGACTCAAAGTCAAAAAGAGAAATTAAAAAAACTTATAAACCCTGGAAAAAAACGCACTCAACTTAGAAAGATTGAACAAGTAAAATATCGATTATATAACTTAGGTTTCATAGAAAAAGGCAAGGCTGAATTGATAAAGTTTTTTAACCAAAATGATGATCTGTTTTTAAAACGACTTGCAGCTTGGGAATTAGCTGTCTGGCATGCGAACCAGTATAATAGAGATGGAGCTAAGAATTGTCTGAAATTTATAGAAGCAGCTATAAAAGATGAGAAAGATTTAGACGCCCTGCGCAGAGCAGCAATTCTAAAAGCTGAAAGTTATCAAATCTTAGGTGATAAAATCCAAGCTAAAGATCTGATAGTAGAACAATTGAAAATACAAGGACATATCGACCTATATCTTGCTGCAGCGAGTCTAGCTGATGAATTGGATGAAAAGGTGAACTGGATCAATAAAGGTATGTATCTATATGGAGTGCCTGGAATTGTCATAGAGGATAAAGAAAATCAGTCGGCCTATGATCGAATAACGGTGGATACTGAGAACATGATAAAATCTAACATTACCTTTGCTAAAAAAGTTTCAGTTATTATTCCAGCATATAATTCTGAGACTACGATTGGTACTGCGATTGAATCGATGTTAAACCAAACATGGAGCAATTTAGAAATACTAGTTGTAGATGATTGTAGTTCTGATGAAACGAAGGCAGTTATTCAACAATACGTAGAAAGAGACCAACGTGTTCACTTATTAACAACGGAAAAGAATGGGGGTGCCTATGTAGCAAGAAATGTTGCGCTAAAGGCAGCCACGGGTGACTATGTAACGATTAATGATGCAGATGACTGGTCACATCCGGAAAAGATAAAGGCTCAAGTTGAACACCTAGAGGAAAACCCTAATATAATCGGTAATTTCTCGCAGCAAGCTCGTGTTACCGAAGACCTAAAATTCTACCGTAGAGGCAAACCAGGGATCTATGTTTTTGCAAACATGTCTTCATTTATGTTCCGTCGGAAAGAAGTGTTTGAGAAAATAGGATATTGGGACAGTGTACGCTTTGCTGGAGACTCTGAATTTGTCAAGCGAATTAAGCTGATTTTTGGGGAGAAAACAATTACTGAGGTAGCAACAGCTCCCTTATCATTCCAACGTCAATCGGAAAATTCGCTAACGGGAAATTCAGCCTTTGGATTTCCGGGCTACTTTATGGGGGCAAGAAAAGAGTATGCTGAAGCACATGAAAGTTTCCATAAAAAGAGTGAGAATCTGAACTATCCGTTTCCGCAAATAGATAGACCGTTTCCTGTTCCTGAACCAATGTGGCCTTATAGGGAACCGAAAGTAGAGGGACGCCGACACTTTGATGTCATTATTGCCTCTGAGTTTCGTTTGCTAGGCGGCACTAATATGTCTAATGTTGAGGAAATAAAAGCACAGAAAAACCTTGGTTTACGGACAGGCCTCATTCAAATGTCACGTTACGATTTAAACTCCGTGACTGAGGTAAACCCGAGAGTTCGAGAGTTAATCGACGGTAATCAAGTAGCACTATTAGTTTACGGAGAAAAAGTGAGTTGTGACGTTTTAATTGTCAGACATCCTCCAATTTTGCAAGACTGGCAGAAGTATATTCCAGATGTCGCAGCAAAGCATGTTCGTGTAATTGTAAACCAACCGCCAAAACGTGATTATAGTAAAGAAGGAACAACTTTATATCAAATGGAGCGTTGTGTAAAGCACCTAATAGAGTATTTTGGTCAATCAGGGAAATGGTATCCAATTGGACCATCTATAAGAAAGACTTTACACGAGCATCACTCAGATGAATTGAACTCAGTTTCATTAGCTGATGAAGATTGGGTGAATATAATAAATGTACAAGAATGGAAAAGAGCAAAACGAGAAAGCCATAGAGAAAAAATTCGAATAGGACGGCATTCAAGAGATCAATATGTAAAATGGCCTGAGGATAAAGGGGAACTACTGACGATCTACCCAACTGCAAAAGAATACGAGATCTATGTTTTAGGCGGAGCCAAAGCACCAAAGAAAGTTTTAGGAGACCTTCCGTCAAACTGGACTGTTTTTGAATTTGGGGAACTTCATCCAAAAGATTTTCTTGCGCAACTTGATGTATTTGTATACTACACTCACCCTAAATGGGTAGAGGCATTTGGAAGAGTAATATTTGAAGCGATGGCAGTAGGAGTACCGGTCATTATACCACCAAGCTATGAACCGTTATTTGGGGATGCAGCGATCTATGCCGAGCCTCAAGCTGTCCAAGCTAAGATTGAACAGCTTATGAGCGATCAAGATGAATATGAGCGACAAGTAAAGAGTGCTCAAGCTTATGTAGAAAATCATTTTGGTTACACAAAACATGCCTCTAGGCTGGAGGAATGCATGCATGAAGAAAACACACAGTAAAGAGGACCAACTTTTAGAGGTCCAAAATCGAAACAGTAACCTGGCAACTAAATTGAAAGAACTCGACCGAAAAGTGGAACAGGCAAAAGAAAAGAACGTAACAACGAAGCAAGAACGTGAGAAAATAGAAGCAGAATACAGATTGTTAAAAGAAAGCCAAGTATGGAAGTTAATGAGTATAGTAGTTAATATAAAACGCCAAGGTAAACTCATTGTAAAAGTTCTATCGGGTAAAAGATCAGTTAGAGATGTATTAAATAGATCACATCAAAAGAAAAAGGCACATCAAAGGATAAAGAAAGTTAAGTATAGTTTGTATGAACTTGGGTTTACTCAAAAGGCGCTAGAAGAATTAGAAAATCTATGTGCCAAGTCTGATAATCGGTATATACGGCAATTTTCTGCCTGGGAGTTAGCATTATGGAACGCCAATCAATATCAAGAAAACTATGCAAAAAAGTGCCTCGAGCTGTTAAAGATTGTTGCTAAAGGGGAAAGCTCTAAGGAGTTTTTAAGGAAAATAGCAATCATAAAAGCAGAAAGCTATGATATATTAGGAGAAATTGACGAGGCTAAAAAAGTCATTAATCAGGCGCTAAAAATGGAAGAACATATAGATCTATACTTTGCATTAGCAAACCTTGAGTTATCTTACATAGATCGCTTGAAATGGATTAACAAAGGTTTAGGTATAAAAAATATAAAGCAGTTACAAGAGAACGAAACAAAAGCCGGAACTTTTTATGACCGTTTAACTGTTAAAATAAATGACACTAATAAAAGCGAACAAAAAAAAGGTCCTAAAGTGACAATCATAATCCCAGCATACAATGCTGAAAAGAGTATAACAACTTCGTTAGACTCTATCCTTGAACAGACTTGGACAAACCTTGAAGTCATTGTAGCCGATGACTGTAGCACAGATGGTACGGTAGGTGTTGTACAAGAATACATGGAGAAAGACGATAGAGTTAAACTGGTATGCAATAGAAGAAATAGTGGAGCATACGTAGCAAGAAACGAAGCCTTAAAAGTGGCTACGGGTGACTATGTAACAATTAATGATGCGGACGATTGGTCCCACCCGCAAAAAATAGAGCATCAAGTAACACATTTAATTGAAAATGAATCAATTGTTGCAAATACAAGTGAGCAAGCACGAGCCACGGAAGGCCTCAAGTTTTACCGACGAGGAAAACCTGGAGAATACATTTTTGCCAATATGTCTTCTTTAATGTTTCGTCGTAAACTTGTAATGGAAAAACTAGGTTTTTGGGATAGTGTAAGATTTGGGGCTGATGGTGAATTTAAAAAAAGACTCAAAATTATTTTTGGAAAAGACGCAGTAATTGATTTGAAAACAGGGCCTTATTCATTTCAAAGGCAATCTGAAAACTCACTTACTGGTAATGAAGTATTCGGTTACCATGGCTTCTTTATGGGTGCAAGGAAGGAATACACAGAAGTGTATGAGCAACATCATAAGAGTGGACAAGATCTTTATTATCCATACCCCCAGGTACAACGCCCATATCCTGTACCTGAACCGATGCGGCCAAAACGGGAAGAGAAAACAAAGGGACGTAGACACTTTGACGTCGTAATAGCTTCAGAATTTCGTTTACTTGGCGGGACGAATATGTCAAATGTTGAAGAAATTAAAGCACAGAAAAGGTTGGGACTTCGTACAGGGCTCATTCAAATGTCGCGCTATGACCTTAGATCGGTTAAAGAAATTAACCCAAAAATACGAGAATTGGTTGATGCTAATCAAGTAGAAATGCTTGTTTATGGTGAAATGATAAGTTGTGATGTATTAATTGTAAGGCATCCGCCGGTTTTACAAGACTGGCAAAAATACATCCCGGATGTTGAAGCAAAGCATGTACGCGTTATTATTAACCAGCCACCCAAAAGAGAGTATAGTGAAAAAGGGACTACCTTATATAATATCCACCAGTGTTCAAAACACTTAAAACAGTATTTTGGTAAACAAGGGAAATGGTTTCCGATTGGGCCGGCAATTAGAGAAACCTTGTATGAGCATCATGCAGAAGAGTTAAAAACGATTAGCTTAATGGACGAAGATTGGGTAAATATAATTGATGTAAAAGAGTGGGAGAGAGCAACTGTCCCTCAAAATGACAATGCGATTCGTGTCGGGCGCCACTCCCGAGACCAATATGTCAAGTGGCCTGAAGATAAAAATGAATTGTTAATGATTTACCCAAATAATGAAGAATATGAGATCCACGTATTAGGTGGAGCAAAAGCACCTAAGAAAGTGTTGGGAGAATTACCGAGTAACTGGCGGGTCTATGAATTTGGTGAATTACATCCGAAAGACTTTCTAACGCAGCTAGATGTGTTTGTGTATTACACACATTCGAAGTGGGTAGAGGCGTTTGGGCGTGTAATATTTGAAGCGATGGCTGTCGGGGTACCAGTAATTATTCCACCAAACTACCAGCCGTTATTTGGCGATGCAGCGATCTATGCTAATCCAAATGAAGTTGTGCCAAAGATTAAAGAACTAATGTCTGATCGACAAAAATATGAACAACAGGTGAAAATTGCCAAAGATTCTGTAGAGAACCAATTTGGATATACAAAACATGCTTCAAGGTTGGAGGAATGCTTTTTAGATAAGCACTCTTTTCATTTAGATTAATAAGAGGTGATGATATGGCAAACGATGAAAGAAAAGACCAACAAGGCTTGGAGAAAAAAAGCATATGTGAAAAGTCAAATCAATCATCTCATGCACTTTCTATTGATAAGGAATTAGAGAAGGAAAAAGAGAGGGGAAATACACTCCTTTCAGAGGTATTAACTAAGGAAGAAAAACTACAACAAATAGAGCGCAATGAAAAACGCGATCAAAAAGAAATAAAAAAAATAAAGCAGAGCTTGGCTTGGAAATATAGTTTCCCCCTACGTAAAGTAATAAGTTTCACTGAAAGAGCGAAAACTAAGGTCAAGTCATTATTTTCCATTAAAGAGTATGAAAAGCTAAAAAAAGATCATGAAGACGTCCAACGTTCCAATTGGGAATTAAAACAAGAACTTCAAAAAATAAACCGAGAGTTAAATAGTCTTAAAGATCCGTCTAACTTAATAACTAAGAAAATCACGGAAAAAGTTAGTCAAGAGCTTCATATTAAGGCAAAGAAAGCGAAAGAAAATGGAGAAATTATAGAATACATTGATTCTTTAGTGTGTAAAAAGACTGTGGCTGCAGCCTATTATGCTGAAGCCTTAACTAAAACTGCGCGTCTATACAATAAAGAAAAGCCAGATAATAAGGGAATTATATTCGGGCAAGTCTTAAAAGGGTTTCAAACCGAAGGAGTACCGGAATTTTTAGTTAGGGAAGCAGAAAAGGAAAGTAAGCTGTCTTTAAAGGTAGCTTCTTCTTTTAGTGCAGCGCTAAGTATGCGTGCAAGAGTGAGACAACTGAGAGAAAATACGCCAGAGAATATTCTAGATAATAAACTAACCGGGTACCACTTTGTTGATCAATTCAACATCAGAAGACCTTGGATAAAAAAAGATAAATACCAATGGATGAACCTCCCTAAAGATAGTGGAATTGTCATTAAACCTTATGAGGGAGCAGGTTCTAGAGGAGTTTACCTTGTCTTAAATGAAAGTGAAATTCACGATGTTAAACGATCAGAAAAGTTAAACACATGGGATGCACTTAAAGAACATATGAAAATGGATTTAGAGCTCGGTTGGGTAAGTGCCGATAATTGGATGGTAGAGGAGTTAGTTTTAGGAAATGAAAGAGAGCGAACTCCCGCAAAAGATGTAAAATTCTATTGCTTTTATGGAAAAGTAGCTTTAATTTTGGAAATTACCCGATTTCCATATATAAGCTATTGCTGGTGGACGGCAAAGGGTGAGAGAATAAGTACTGGCAAGTATGAAGAAGATTTATTTATTGGAGAAGGTGTTACGCAAGACCAAATAAATTTAGCTGCTTCAATAAGCTCTGAAATTCCAGTACCATTTATTCGTATTGACTTTTTAAAATCCAGTCAGGAGCTTATATTTGGTGAATTTACACCGAAACCCGGTAATTATGATGAATTTGATAAGCTTACCGACCAATGGCTTGGTGACTATTACTTAGAAGCAGAGGCTCGACTAATTGAGGACTTACTAAAAGGTAAACAATTCAATAGATATAAAAATTTAACCGCGAATTGATATAGACAATAGAATTCACATTTGATCGTTTTTAGGAGGAAGCACGATGGTGCAAGATAACAGAGAATGGCTCCCTCATCTCACACCAATGGTAGTAGAAGATGCAAGAGGTCCAGAATTAGATGCATATGCAATTGCCCTAGAAGGATGGAGAAGAGGATTAACACTTAGGTGGCATACGAAAGATTCAGAACGTTTCACGGACATGAAAACGTGGTTTGTAGACAAGCCTGGGAAGTTATTTTCCTTAAGCTCAAATGATCGCACACATTATTTCTTTAGAACTAGAGGAGATATTGTGACGAACGAAGCTGTAGAGATTGGTTCAGATAAAGAGAAAACCAAACACTATCTTCTAAAGGCTGGAATATCGGTTCCAGAAGGTAAAAGGTTTGATAAAGATACAGAAAATGAAGAAATAGTTAAATATGCTTCTACGATTGGCTTCCCAGTTGTTTTGAAACCGACAGATGGAAGTTTTGGACGTGGGGTTATTACTAATATTCAAAATGAAGAAAGGCTAAGAGAAGCCCTTGTTCATGTACGCTCATTTATGAAGTATCCAGATGTTATTTTAGAGCGTTATATAATAGGAGAGGAATATCGAGTTTATGTGGTAGACAATCGTGTAGTTGCCGCGGTCCATAGAGTACCAGCGAATGTCACTGGTGACGGAATAAGCTCAATCCAAGAATTAATAGATGAAAAGAATAAAGAACGAGAACTAAATCCTCGTCTGATAAGTTGTTTAATAAAAATAGATCAGGAATTAGTAGACTTCGTTAATTCTAAGGGCCTTACATTAGAAAGTATACCTGAAAAAGGTGAACAGGTATTTTTAACGGATAAAAGTAATATTTCAATAGGTGGGGACCCAATTGATGTATTGGATAAAATGCCATCAATGGTTAAAGAAACTGCTGTTCGTGCAATATCGGCAGTTCCAGGCTTGTTCCATGGTGCTGTAGATTTAATGGTTGAGAAAGATCGAGGTATAGAAAACGGAGCGGTAATCCTTGAACTTAACCCAACAGCTCAAATAGGATCCCTATTATTTCCTATGAAGGGACAGGCTCGTGATGTACCATCAGCAATTATTGATTATTATTTCCCTGAAACAGCAGAGGTTATCACAGATAGGTCTAAAATTTACTTTGATTTTCTAGATGTAATAGAGCCTTTACGCTCTAAGGCATCAACAGTTACAACAGTATCGGCAGCACCAGTCGGAGAAATTTTTACTAAGAGGTATTTGGTCTCTGGAGATGTACAAGGTGTCGATTACCATCGGGGATTGAGGAAGCGTGCATTTGAGCTTAACTTAAGTGGCTATGTCAGTATTCTAGAGACAGGTGACATCGAAGTCATTGTTGCTGGTACTAATATACAAAATCTGGATAAATTCAGACAAGCGTTACTAGAAGATCCCGAAAGATCGACTGTAGAAGCTATCAAAGAGGAGCCTTGGAGTGGTGCGGTCAAGGTTGGTTTTGACGTAAAAGCAGATCTAAAAACTCAAGTCGAACAACTAAGGCTAATGAAAAAAGAGATGGACGACTTACTAAAAGAGTTCAAAGTTATAGAACGTGAGCACAGAAAGTATTCAAAAAGCTTTTCTTGGCAAATAACAATGCCATTTCGTAAGTTAGCAGACTTATTTAAATATATAGTACGTTCTCTGAAAAGGTGATTAATTTGGAAAATACTGAAATCATTACTTTACCTCATCTTACAAATGAAATGGTTACAAGTGCGCGTAAAACAAAATTATGTGCATATGCGGTAGCCTTAGAAGGATGGAGAAGAGGTCTTACTTTAAAATGGTATACAATTGACTCAGGAAAATTTGATAATATGATTACATTTGGAGTAAACCCACCAGGACGGTTGTTTTCTCTCAGTTCAAACGAAAGAACCCATTACTTCTTTAGAACGAGAGGAGATAAAGTCACAAGTGAAGCTGTAGAAATTGGAGCCGATAAAGATGAAACGAAACTTTGGCTTTCTAGGGCTGGAGTTCCTGTACCAGAGGGAGACAAATTCGAAGCAGATACCCCTGATGAGGAAATAGTTAGGTATACAAACACGTTAAGATATCCAGTAGTCCTTAAGCCGACAAACGGTAGTCTCGGTAATGGAGTTATTACAAACATTAAAGATGAACAATCCCTTCGCAAAGCACTGATCTATGTACGTCAAGAGCTTGGTTACGGTGAAGTTATTGTCGAGCGATTTTTTCCAGGAGAAGAGTATCGAGTGTATGTCATTGAGGATGAAGTCATTGCTGCGTATAACAGGTTACCTGCCAATGTAACAGGGGATGGTGTCCATAATATAGCACAACTGATTGATATGAAAAATCAACAGAGAAGAAAGAACGCCCGTTTATTTAGTTGCCTAATTGAAATTGATGAAGTCACAATAGATTTTATTCGATCAGCAGGTTACACACTCGACAGTATCCCGAAAAAAGGAGAAAAGATTTTACTGCATGAAAAGACAAATGTTTCAGCAGGTGGAGATCCAATCGATGTAACAGATCAGTTACCAAATGAAATTAAACAGATTGCAATAAATGCGGTCAAAGCTATACCAGGTTTATTTCATGGCGGTGTAGATATAATTATAGATAACAATAAACCTGTAAATGAATCAGCGGTAGTTATTGAATTGAATCCAACTGCCCAAATCGGCGGAATATTATTCCCGCTTAAGGGGCGGGCACGTGATATCCCGTCAGCAATCATTGATTACTATTTTCCTGAGACTAAATCGGATGATCAAGAAAAGTCTATGGTTTACTTCGATTTTAATACGGTCCTAGAACCATTACAAAATCGATCAGCAGTAGAGGTGCAAGTTGCACCGGCCCCTATAGGGAAAATGTACTCTAAAAAGTACATTGTATCTGGTGCAGTGAAACGTGTGAGATATTATGAATGGATTAAAAAAGAAGCTTTAGATAGAAGTTTAAATGGTTTCATTAATAATTTAGGTAGTGGCGAAATCGAAGTAGTCATTTCAGGTACAAGTAAAGAAGAAGTAAATAACTTCAAGGAAGTATTTACGAAAAGACCGGATATTGGTGAAGTGAAACATATAAGGGAAGAAGCCTGGAAAGCACCTGTGAAGGTAGGTTTCGAAATAAGTGAAGGTTTTAATGCATCAAGTACTCGATCGGTAGAAGCAGGATTAAAAAACTTAGAAAAAGAACTAAAAAGAATACAAAAAGAAAAAAACCGACTTAGTAAAGAAATTCATAAGATAAAAAACAGTAGGTCCTGGAAGATGACGTTCTTTATAAGAAATTTAAAAAATTTAATAAGGAAACCGGTTTAATCACCTGATCTGGCATAGCATATTAAATTTAAAGGTAAGGTTATTCATAATATGTCGATGGAAAAGGAGGGTCAGATTTGGTTGAAAGAAAAGACTACATTATAAATCGCTTAACAAATAAAGAGATGTCTGGTGTTCGCGGGTTTAGCCTTTGTGCCTATTTAGTAGCATTGGAAGGCTGGAGACGAGGGTTAACCCTTAAGTGGTATCATACCCCTGGGAATGTAACAAATATAAAAACCGTTGGCTTTAACCCCCTAGGAAAAACGTACTCCCTAAGTCTTGGTGAAAAGCGACACTTTTTTAACCGGTCAAGAGGAGATCTAGTAACAAATGAAGCTGTAGATATTTGTAATAATAAGGAAACAACGAAAGAACTTCTCTCACTAGCACATATTCCAGTTCCTGAGGGGAGAAGGTTTTTGGTCGATACTCCTATAGAGGAAGTTACTTCTTATGTTGCTGAGTTAGGCTTTCCTATAGTTCTTAAGCCGACAACGGGAAGTTTAGGCAAAGGTGTATATACAAATATTGGAGATACACAAGAGTTATATGGTGCTATTGAAAGTTTACGAACAGAATATGACTATAATGAATATCTTATTGAAAAGTTTATACCTGGAAATGAGTATCGTGTATACGTTGTGAAAGATGAAGTGATAAGTGCTACTCTTAGAATCCCGGCGAATGTAACTGGGGACGGCAAAAGCTCAATTAATACTTTAATAACTAACAAGAATGAGGAGAGAAGGGATAATCCTTATTTATTTAGCAAAATGATTAAAGTAGATAATGAGGTTATGAAGTCTTTAAATAAATTAGGCTACAATCTTGAAACGGTTCCTGAAAAAGGAGAAGTAGTTTACTTAAGGCAGAAAAGTAATGTTTCTATGGGGGGAGACCCTATAGATGCAACAGATGAATTATCTTCAGACGTGAAAAAAGTTGTTGTAAATACATTAAAGGCGATTCCTAACCTTTACCACGCTGGGATCGATATTATTATTGACCCTGAAAATCAAAATAAGTGTACGGTGCTTGAAATAAATGCAACTGCTGAAATAGGGTTGCATTTATTCCCACTATTTGGAGCTTCAAGAAGTGTCCCAGCAGCAATTATTGATTTTTATTTTCCAGAGACTGTAAACCCAACAAAACCAAACAAACTGTACTTTGATTACCGAAAGATAAAGAAATTGATTGAGAATAATGCAATAAGTGAAATTGAAGTAAAGACCTTGCCAAAAGGAGAATTTTACGCAAAAAAGTATATGGTGTCTGGTAAAGTCCAAGGTGTTGGATATAGAAAGTGGGTAAAAAAGTGGGCCATTCAATTAAACATAAATGGTTACACTAAAAATTTAGAAAATGGAAAAGTTGTTATTGTTGCTGCAAGTGTAAATTTGAAGGACCTCGAAGACTTTAAAGGTTATTGCTTAAGGGGACCGGAAAATGCTGAAGTAGTGAATATTAATGAATACAATTGGGCTAACCCAGTGAAAGTTGGTTTTGTAATAAAGAACAAATTACAAAGTGAAATAATTGACGAACTAAATTTACAATTAAATACCCAATTACTTTTGAATGAAAAAGCAGGTCTCAAAAGTAAAGAGTTACAAGAAAGGTATAACAAGTTAGAAAAACAGTATTCGGCAATTCAAAATAGCCGTACTTGGAAGATGACTGCTTTCTTACGAAGAATGATGGATATGTTAAGGAAATCGAGTAGTAAGTAATGAGATTATATTCTACATAAGAAGGTACCTGTATTAATCAAATAAATAGAGAAATGTTGTTAATAACGATCACTAAGTAGACTGTCTATATATATCAGACAGTCTATTTTAGTGGTTATCTTACCTGTTACTAGTGAGTGTGAAATTTCTCATCCATTTTGCAATGAAAAACTTTCTTATTATATTAAATAGTTGATTATTTTAACCGATATTAATATTGGTTTTAAAAAAGAGAAAACAATAAGGAGGTGAAACTAAAATGAAGGTAAGAAAATGGTTATGGATAGTTATAGTAGTGTTTTTCCTATCCCATTTTAGTCCACTAGAAGTTGAAGCAATTAAAACAGAAAATACCGATGTTCAATTTGGTGGGTTAGAAGAAGTTGAGCATGAACAGTCTAATAGTGAAACAGTAGAGGACTTATCTCAGGATAATCTCATGGAAGAAGACAATCTGGACTACTCTACAAATGACGAGATCCACAATCTAGAAGAGCAGGAATTAATTACAGATATACAAGAAGAAAGACATGATATAAAAGAGAGCGATAATGAAAAGACTGACCAAAAAACGGAAATAGAGCAGGATGACTCTCAGTTAACGATACTTTCAGTGCAAGGAAACGATGTACTTCAAGTCGGTGTTTCGGATGATAGTGTTATAGATTTAAAGGAAAAGTTAACTCGTTTAGGGTTTGGCGGTATGATCATCAATCGTAATTACGGTTCATTTACCGCACAAAAAGTAAAAGAATTTCAAGAATATTATGGACTGGTGCCTAATGGAATTGCAGATAGAAAAACTCAAGATAAAATAAATGAAATTTTATCATCTCCATTTCAATTAGGAATTAGACATCATGACACAACACAATTAAAAGAAGATTTAAATAGAATTGGGTATGGCAGAATAATAATAAATACCTTATATGGTTCCTATACTGAAGACCGTGTCAAAAAACTCCAGTTAGATCATGGATTGAAAGCACATGGTATTGCCGATGAGAAAACATTAGCTGTTATAGACAAATTACTTGATCAGGTAATGAATGCTCTTCAAGTAGGTGATGTAGATGATAGAGTCGTAGAATTGAAGAAGAAGTTGATACGCCTTGGTTTTGGTGGAATGCACGTTACTCGAACTTATGGTTCTTTTACGGAACAGCGAGTAAGGGAATTTCAATCGTATTATAGATTGCCTGTAACCGGAATTGCCGATGATCAAACTTGGGGAAAGATGGAAGAGGTTTTAGCGAGTAATCTTCAAGAAGGAAACCGCCATAGAGATACAATAAAGTTAAAAGAGGATTTAAACCGCTTAGGATTTGGCGGTATCGTCATCAGTGATCTGTATGGAAGTTTCACGGCACAACGAGTAAGAGAGTTTCAAGCCTATTACGGTCTAGCCGTAAGTGGAATAGCGGATGAACGCACA
>NZ_JBYCKM010000037.1:0-11966 GCF_057473385.1 Alkalihalobacterium sp. TH-98
CATTGAAATCTTTTACCGAAGAGAACGGACTTAAATGCGAGAATTGGTCGATGTGGCCTGGTTTCACGGGGAGTGCCTCCTTGGATTATGTTCTTTTTATGGGGAAGTCATTGGTACCTTGTTTTAATCTATTAATGAATAGGTAGTTGAATACGTACGGAGTGAAGATCATAGAAAGCAGAAGAGGAGAACAATTGATTAGAGCGTGTCACTTATAATGTGGAAACTCAGTGGAGTGTTGTGAAAAACGCACAATGCAATAAGAGGTGCGCTGCATTTGCCGTTCCATCGAGTAGAGAGAGACAGGGAGTAACAGTTCTTTTTCATCATGGAACGTAACGATGGTGTGTGTGGGCGTGTCCGGGTGACGGTGAAGCGACTTGATGTGGTGATAGAATAGCCAATGACATTCATGCAGCTTGGGCGAATGAGTGGGAAAGGCATAAGTTTGTTCACCTGGATGAATAGGTATGGGTGATTTCGAAGTAATTCCTGTTTTATATGTAACGGCAGCTCTCCTGCCGTCAAAATCAGCACCGCCTACTAAGCAGGCCTCTTTAATGAGTTGAAGCGAAGGCTTTTTCACGTAATAGTGTTGGGTGCGCTCCCAGACGATCGCTTGATAGTCGATATGATAGGCAGGAAGAACGGCCATCGTGTTTGGGTTGATTTTATAGTGGGGAAGGATGATTGGGGTCATGGTTTGGGCTCCTTTTTTGGGGGATTTTGTGGTGTGGAACAGCTTTTTAAAAAGGGAAACAGTATCTTCAATTATGAAGGAGTGGACGGGGGAGATATTTAAGGTAGAGAAGATAGAAGTTAACTCTCCTCGTGGAATTCCTTTTCTTTAAGTAGCTTCTCAATTTCCTTTCTAGTGCCTGCAAACAGGGCATGGTTATTGAGACCGATGACATACGCCACTTTTAGCAAGATATAATAAGAGGGTGTTGATTTTCCTCGTTCAATCTCACTTAAATAAGAGGGATCGATATTCGCATCCAATGCTACTGTTTCAATGGATTTGCCTAAACGCTTGCGTCTTAATCTAATCGTTTTACCAACGACCTTATTTAACTCGTTTTCTACCTTAGCATCTTTCTTTTTATCGACTGCCAATGTTCTAGCCCCTTTTTATCTACTATAATTACTCAATAAAAAGGAATGAGCGATAGGCTATAGCCGATGGAATGGAATAATATGTAAAAATTTATAAAAAAATTTTTTGGGCGTTTCCTGGTGCTTCCTAATTAGATTGAAGATGGGGGTCTGTGATTGCTCCCCCTTTTTATAGAAAACGAGAATAGCATCATCACAGTGAGGCACAAACCGCACAGCAAAAACCCATCTAGCTTCATGTGCTAGATGGGTTTATATTAGAGAGAAAGGGTAATCGTGTGAAGCACGGGGACGGTTCTGGTGCTTCCTAGGCATGACGGGAAATGGGAATTCTCTTAATGAGAAGTTGCTCAGTATAACAAATAGGATCTGCTGCTCGTAAAAAAGCATAGAGGGAGTGAAAGAAGCAAGAGAACCGTCCCTATGCTTCCCCAAAGTGAATAGTATTGGTTTGAATGGCTTGGAGGGGGACTTAGAGAACCGGGACAGACCTCGTTTTTTGTCGAAACATTTGTTGAACTGTAAGTGATTTTTTGTGTTACCATATTAGAGGGAAATGTATAGGAAATTAGGAGGGTTAAGAAAGTTGGCTGTTAAGACAAAATTAGATGAAAAGGCATTACTAGACATCCTTCAATATGCTTACGATAAAGCTAGTAATGACACTTCGATCGATACAAAAAAACTAGTAGACGATATTTCAGAGAGACTAAGGCCGTTTGTAAATGAAGTAGCAAAATAAACGTTAGTGATACTTAACAAATAATATTTATTAGAGGAAGCCTATAAAATATTGTTTGAAAAAGTATAACTAAGGAAGGGGTCTGTCCCCCACCGCTTTAACGCAGTGGGGGACAGACCCCTTGTGATTGTGGTGTGGTAAAATAAGGTGTAAACAAATGGCTGCAGATCATGTGTAAATGGTTTAGTAATCAATTTTATGGAGTATTGGGGAGGTCAAAGTGAAGATAATTGGTTTTAAGATTAATAACTATAAGTCAATAGGATCGAAAGAGAACTATTTATCTGTAGATCCAAAAGTTACTGCCCTTATCGGAAAGAACGAGTCCGGTAAGAGTAATATTTTAGAGGCTGTAGGTAAATTATCGTTTGAGAAACCACTTAGTTCTAGTTACCTTAATAATAAAAATAGGGGAGCGTCTGATGAAGTTTCTGTCATTGTTCATTTGGAATACTATCAAAGTGAATTAAATGAATTTGAAATTAGTCAAGCAAATACATCAATTAGTTTCACAGATAATACAGTGGTTAAGATTGAAGGTGCATTATCGGAATTATTGAACGATGATGAATTACTAATGGAAGCTATTCAATGTGTTCTAGAAAAGAATATTAGAAGTGTTTGGGGAAATGATTCTAACCGCATTAAATCAGTACAAGATTATTTGAATGGCTTGAAGGCCATAACTTCACAAGTTTATATAAATCATAGCGCTAGATTAGGTAATTTAAAAAATTGGATAACCAATGATTATACAAGCAAGGAAGACTTGATTGAGAAATTGGAGATTATTGATAATTGTCTTACAAAATATTATTCTCTTCTACCTAGAATGTATTACCGTGAACAATACCCGCAATTAGAAGCCAGTTATAAGTATGATGATATAAAAAATATTCTTAAAGAACCAAACCATATCTTTTATAGATTCCTTGTAGCAGCAGGTATTACGGAACAAGAAATAGTGCAAGCATTCGAAGACCCTATAGATGGTAATAGGAAAACTGTTCGAAATAGAATTGCAAGAAAAATTGAGAAAAACATTGAGGCAGGGTTTAATGAATTTTATAATCAAGAGAAAATTGAATTTCAAGTAGAATTTGAAAATCGTATCTTTAAAATATATATATTAACTGATGATAAGGCAATGAATCTAAGCGAAAGAAGTAATGGATTACGTTGGTACATAAGTATATTTGTTGATGTACTTTCACGTGAGTATAAAAATTCCTCTTTAGTTTATTTGCTAGATGAACCAGGAGTATATTTACATGTAAATGCTCAAAAGCAACTCCTAGAATTATTTTCAAGACTAGCAGATAGAGAAAACCAAGTAATATATACTACACATTCTCCATACATGATAGACAGTAAAGACATATCCAACGTTAGGGCCATTGAAAAAGTTGAGGAAGGTAATACAAAAATATTTAAGAGTGCTTACGACCAAAATTTATCAAATGACTCAAAAATGGAAACCTTATCCCCATTAGTACAAGCTATCGGAGCGGATTTAAAGTTTAATATAGGACCATCTAGTAAAAACAATCTAATCACCGAGGGCATTACAGATTATATGTATATGAATGCCATGATAAGTTATTTGGATATTGATAATGTCCCAAATATCATACCTTCAGCAGGTGTTAGTAATATCAATAGAATTGTTTCAATTTTAATTGGTTGGGGATGTGAATTTAAGATTTTATTAGACTATGATAAAGCTGGTTACAACGAATACGATGTATTAGTCAATAAACTGGATGAGACTCTAGAAGATAAAATTGTATTCGTAAGTTGTAACGAAGAAGTAGTTAAGGAGAAAATGGTGAGCAACCCAATGACAATTGAGTCGTTAATTTCTAAAGATGACTCTAAAAATTTGAGTACCCCATATGATGGTTCTAGTTCGTCGAAGAAATTAGCTGCAAAAGAATTTCACGATAAAGTAGTAAACAGGGAAATCCAACTTGATAATGAGACGGTGTCGAACTTTCAAACATTGTTTGAAGCACTGAATATTCAAAGTATTAATCTGGTACATTCATCCCTGTAAGCTCAATTAATACAGGGATGAATGTATAATAAAAACAGCTTGAGTAAATGACTTAAATATTAACACTAGCAAAAGCACAAAAATAGGAAAGAGGTTATTATTATGCCTTTAAAAAGGGAAGATTTGTTGTTTAGAACTTTTGAAGAACTAGATAATGAAGATGATTATATACCATATCATATTTGCTTTATTGGTTTAAAGAGGTTTAAAAATGATTTTATTCCTGGAGAGTCATTGTTCCTTAATGACAAGCCAAAAGCTGAAGATCTAGATGATGATATTTATTGGATTGAATATGATGAAAATGGTGAAGTAGTAAATCATACCTTAGCCCATATCTTTGAGGGAGATCGTAAAGGAGGCTATCATTCCTCTAGTGAACAAGGAATTGGCGATAAGGCAGAAGAAATTAATAGAAACCAAGGCTTTGGAAAAAAAGGTGCCTATAAGGCAAATGTATTAAATAGAGTTACTTCAAAGCAGTTTAGTCCGAAAACTATGTTTCCCAAAAGCTACACTAGGGAACAAGTAATTACATCAATAAGTGAAGCGTTTATTGATTGTAAATATACTGGAACCTATCCAGAGTGGATTGGTAAAGATAATAAAGGGCTTGAAATTAAACTCATCCTTACTGACAATTTCCAAATTAAGACTTGCTGGCCACATGAAAAATAGCAATTCAAAACATATGAATCAGAAAAAACAAAAGTTATTCGTTATTACAGCCCATCATTTAAACTTGGTGGGCTCACTAATGAAATGATTATAGGAATAGAGGATTAAGCAACCCACTAAGTTGAAGTATAGGTTTTTATACAGTTACTTGGTGGGTTGTTGTAATAAGAGCATAGCTTAGGTAAGTTAATCCTCTTGATTTTTAGAAAATGATAGTTGGTACTCTTGTTCTTCTTTCATCCGTTTTATAGATTTAATTTTGTCAGCAAATACAGCGTTGAAGTTTGCTCTGAAATCATCAATGTCTTTTGATAGTTTCATAACTGGTATTAAGGCTTGTAAATGCTCTCTTAAAAAGCGAAGACCTTTATCTTCAGTTAAGTATTGGGAATCGTCACTGTGACACCCCGAAAAATCTTGTTTCACGCAATGTTCCACAGGAGGCAGGGGAATGGTTCTGCTGCCTGCCAAGTACGGAATATTTCCTCACGATAGCGAGAAGTTACTCAATATATTGAAATAGGCTACCGCAGAACGAGTGACTGTCCTTTTTCCTGGTTTCCTATAAAATGGATCTTAAGTTTCTGATTGCACCATCCTTTTTACACTCATAATCATATTTTGATATAAAACATCCCAAAGTTATTTTTTGGTCTAACTTTTGGGGTGAACATCACCGTTCTCCTGCTTCTGTTTAACGTTTAGAACTTGTATAATTGCAGTTAGAGAATGTAGAAATATTTTTAGAAACAAGATGTTTTAACCTATAAAGAGAGGATGGTTAATGATAAATGATCCGCGTTGAGTCTACAACCAATAATACAGGTGTTGCAATAAGTGGGGATTTTTATGATTTTGAGTTGCTATATGATTCACTACATGAAGTTGTCGGTGATGAATGGGAATGGACAGGATATGAAGCAGCTCGATTAAGGGTCCTAGGAGTTTGTTATGATCTTCGGCATGCTATAATGGGACATCGTGAAGTCACGTTTGTACATAATGGGCTAGATCAAGATAAGATGAGACACTTGTCGATTATTACAAATGACAAAAATACCAATTTAGCCTTTAACGTATTATGGCCAGAAATCCTTTTTGTTACAATGGCTTTAAATGATTTTATTAGGTTATATGCAAGAAAGCGAGCTAAGAACAATTACAACTACTTATCTGATTATCGAACCATCTGGGACCCATCAATTGCATCTGTTCGAAGCTTTCAAGCTGCAATAGTAAGTTGTTTGAACAAAACGCTACCCGAAACATCCGTTAACCGGGTAGTAAAGATGATGAATAAAGACTATGCTTGGTCTGATGATTATGCTACACAGTATGTTGATGAATTAAACTGTAAATTTATAAAAATGGATAAGGATAAACGGGTAAAAAACCTATCCATTATGGCTAAGCGACTCGCAGAAAAGGGGCAGGATTATCGACAATTAGAGAATGCTGTGTTAGATGCAGCAAAAAAATATGATTGTCATGTGACCAATTTAAAGTCAACCGCTGAATATCCCGAAGTAATAGAATGGTAGAAACCGTCACAGTGACACCCCGAAAAATCTTGTTTCACAGAATGTTTCACGCTGGTAAATGTGTGTACTAAAAAAACAGTGGATTGGTTTAATAATTCCAATCCACTGTTTTAATCCCCAAAATGTTTATTGCAAAATACATTGTGACAATCCGAAAAATAATAAAAACCTTTCACTAGTTCAAAATTTGAATTAACCAAAGGTTAGGTATTAAGTACTATACCTAATATATAGATGCTACATATTAATTTACTAATAACATTATTTATAGAACCTTGATAAGAAGCCAATGTTCATCATAACTAATTTGAACAAACATACTAAATATTTGCTTTGATTCCAAAGATATTTATTGAGACTTTTTTCTTTTGTTCATTATCCTCGTTTTTTTCCCTAGGATCGATACCTAATTTTTCTTGATAAAGTTTAAAAAATTCCTCACGTTTTTCATCTAACTTTTCATCTTCGAGCATAGTAACGGGCTGATTTAACATTGCATCTCCCCCTTAACTAAATTATAACATTTCCCTTTATTTAATTAAATAGGCCTGCCTCTTAATTAATTCGACAAAATTATAAGCATCACTTTTAAATTGTTCGATCATTTCATCATCACTCCATGATTGATCAGCATGATGGCATAGTACAAAAACAAACTGTTCTCCTAATTCATTTTCTACTTCAATGTTGGAGTAATGTCTTAACTTTTTACTGTCTGAATCGCCTTTATAATAATTTTCTCTTATTGTTTCATTATTATCAATCAAATTAAACTTATTTTGTAATAAGAAAACGGCAATGGCCAAACCAGATTTCTTTCTTTGTAATTGTTTAATTTCCTCATCCTTTAAAGGCATTTTAAATTTCCCATATTTTTTCACTAAAACTTCATAAGCTATTTCCATAAGACTAAAAGTTATTGCATCTTTATCCGTATATTCCTTTTTGTTTAGAAGCATTACTGCACAATTTACAAAGAATTTACCCATAGAACCGAAGTCATCATGAGCTTTATTTTTTGTTTTTTTACTGATGCTTGCTTTAGCATAAGCTTCAATAAGCTCTTGTATAAATTTGTTATCAAATTCGAAATATGCCTGTGAGATTGTATTTAAATCATGACCCTCGTTAATATAGTGATTTTGTAGAGATACGTCACAGTGACAACCCGAAAAATCTTGTTTCACATAAAATGTTTCACGTAAAAAAATCAGTCCATACTCACAAGTAGTTGTGAAATGGACTGATTTAAACAGTATTTAACACCAATAGGTGGTTATTTTTCATAATACTTTGCAGCAGGTTTCCTAATTCTTACTCTATATTTAGGCACGTACGTCATCCCAATCAATGAGTACGTCGTTTTCAATATCAACCTTTGCTTGTTTTAAGATTTCCTTTTCTTGATCTGTAAATGGAGAGTTATCTGCTTCAATAGTAATTTCCTTGTCATGATCTTTTTCAATTACAACTTTAATAAGGTTATAAACCAACCTTGTATCACGTTCATTTACAAGATCTATCAGTGTATGAAGGTCTTCTTTTCGAATACTCATAAGACCACTCCTTAAATGATTTAATTATTATCATTAATATACACGATTTTTTTAGAAACCGTCACAATGGCACCGCGTTGGAAAATCGGGGGTCTGTCTCCCACTCAGCTAAAGTTTAACGCGTTAGATAGGTCTAGTCCGGTAGCGGATGTAGGAACGGTTGACACCTTTTGTGCTTCGTTAACCCATGAAAAAGTTTGTTGGTGGGATTAAAAAAAGTGTGTAAAACACAGGGGGATGGGAGCATATGACTGTTCCTTGCTCTCTTGTCAAAACAACTGATAAATCGTGATTAATTGAGGAATTACAGCGGTTTCTGGTGCGGGTGTCGAATTAAATATATTTCGATATGGTTACCTGTGATACGATAAAAGACTTTATATGGATCAGAATTTCCAACTGATAATAAGACCATCCTGAGATCGACTGGCATGCTTCTAATGAGGACCTGGCGACCAGGAATATAAATAGAAAAATCTTGCTGCTGAAAATAGGTATGAATAGTGTCTTTAAGATAACTTGCGATAGGCGGTAATTCAATATTAAGTCTCCATTGATCCAATTCCAGTAACGACTGAATGGCAGACTTCCTCCAATGAATTTCCATGTTAGTTCCCTAATAGCTTCCTAATTTCTTCTTCAGATAATAGAGGATTATGATCATTTAATGCTTGAAGTAATTGTCTTTCTTCTTCAGGGTCCGTTACTTCGTAACAATCATTGTCTTTAGCATTTTCTACTTCCACCAATAGAAACTTACGCTCACCGATTTGTATATAGCGGTTATCCGATTGAAGTACTCTTTTCATGTCTGTACTTTCGACTTTTATAGGTTTCATTTTTTCACCTACTGTCATTAGATTTCTTCTTATTATAAAGCATTAGGAGTCATTTGGAAACGGGGAATCTGTCACTGTGACACCCCGGAAAATCTTGTTTCACGGAATGTTTCACGGAATGTTTCACGGAGAACCGGCACAGTAGGTACCGGAATTTCCCGAACTTTATTTGATAAGATAACGGAATTGGTATGGGGAAGCAGCATATTTTGGTTGACAGTGCTTTTCCATACTTTTTATAATGATAGTAATTCTATTGAAAGACTTCTCTATTTCCTCATGTTTTTCTTCGTTTTTATCTGCAATAACTTCAATCGTTAATTCTTTCTTTAAAAATTCATCAAAAAACTACCTTTTTGGAGGGGTGTATTTTGTCTGCAAAAGTGAATAGTATTGGTTTGAAAGGCTTAGAGGGGTACCTTGTCCAGGTGGAAGTTGAAGTGATGGAAGGGGTGGAATCTGTCATTATTGTCGGATTGCCTGATGCTTCTGTCAAGGAGTCGCGTGAGCGTGTGTCAGCTGCGATGCATCGGATGGGGCATTCGCTAGTCGATAAGAAGGTTGTTGTCAATTTATCACCAGCAGAGCAAAGAAAGAATGGCCCGTTGTTTGATTTAGCTGTCGCTCTAGGTGTGTTAAAAAGCGGGAAATTCATTAATGAAACGATTCCGATTGATGCTGCTTTTATTGGAGCGTTATCGTTAGATGGTTCCATTCAACCTGTCCACGGTATGCTCCCTGCCATCTTAGCCGCAAAGCGACTCGGGATGAAAAAGCTTTATTTGCCTTTTGACGAACAACTTCCTAACATTGATATCGCTCGATTAGAACTCGTCTATGTAACTTGTCTTGATGATGTCCTTGAACATTTAGCTGGTAAACCTGTTTTACCGTTTACTAATCAGACTTCTGCAGTGGCTGAGGTTAAAGAGGTTCAACAGGATCGGGATTTTCGGCAAATTATCGGTCATGAGTTTGCTAAACGAGCACTGGAGATTGCGGCTGCGGGTGGGCATCACGTGATGATGGATGGACCGCCTGGTTGTGGAAAAAGTATGCTTTCTGAAACCTTTCCGACGATTTTGCCTCCTTTATCGCAAGAAGCTCAACTCGAGAAAGTTAGTCTCTATCAATTAGCAGACGCTCCGCTTGACTCACTTACTTCACCTCCCTATAGACACCCACATCACTCCGCTTCTGCCGTTTCCATCATTGGAGGAGGCTCAAATCCTAAGCCAGGAGAAGTTTCTCTTGCTCATCGAGGCACTTTATTTTTAGATGAATTAGCGGAGTTTTCTAAGAAAACATTAGATATGTTAAGGCAACCTTTAGAGAATGGTAAAGTCACGATTAGTCGTGCGCATTCCACGGTATCCTATCCTGCTAAGTTTATCTTTATTGCTGCTATGAATCCGTGCCCATGCGGCTATCGGGCTTCGAGTACGCATTATTGTTCGTGTTCTGACAAACAAGTGATCGCTTACCAAAATCGAGTATCTGGTCCCATTCGTGATCGTATTGATATTTTGCTTTCATTAAAACCTGTGAATTTACAAGAAGCCACATTAGAATCAATGGAGACATCAGAGGTCATTAGAAATCGGGTCATCGCAGCGAGAAAACAACAGTATGAACGATACGGCTCGGACCTAACGAACAGTGAAGTATTATTTGATCAGCTAGTCTCAAAAGGACAATTAGCCATGTCACAACAGAAAATGATTCAAAGTGTATGCACCAAGGACTCAGTAATCGAGCTCATATTAAAATCATTAGATTAGCAAGAACCATTTCAGACTTGGAAGGTCACGTGTCCATTTCAAATCGTGCCATAGTCGAGGCGTTTCAACTGAGAAAAGTGGAAGTAAATGCATCTTTGATCTCGGAATTTTCCCTAGAGGGGGATTGGTAGATGAGTAGAAGAAGACGAGTGATTATCCCTGATCGCTTTTACCACATCGTATGTCGAGGTAACCGTCGCGACCCGTTGTTTCGAGATCGTAATGATTTTATTGAAATCTTGCATATGCTTGAAAAAATCTACGAAAACACCCCCTATGAACTTGTCGCCTATTGTTTCATGACCAACCATTTTCACCTCCAATTACGTTCCCAACAAGCATCCATCTCCAAAGTCATGGCCCTGTTAAATAAACGTTATGCTAACTACTACAATACGAAATACCGCTTAACGGGTCACGTGTTCGAAAAACGATTTTATTCTGAGCTCATCGAAGATACGACAGGAATGCTAGAAGTGAGTCGTTATATTTTCTTAAACCCTGTAAAAGCAAGGATGGTACGCTCCCCTGAACACTATCCGTGGAGCAGCTTTCAGTTCTACACGAAACCCAAAATGATACCACCTGTATATCTCGATATGGAGCGTCTTTTAAACTATTTTCCAGGAACGGTGGAAGAGAGGAGAAGAAGGCTTGTGGAGTTCGTCACAGTGACACCCCGATAAATCTTGTTCCACGTTGGTAGATGAATTAGAGTCTGACCTCTACTAGGGTATGAGAAGCACCGTCTGGCTGATGCTCCCACTGCCTCCAAAGCACTACCCCCGTAGGGAACATCCCTCTTTCTATTAATTCCCCACTAACCATCCACCCCAAGGCATATCCTCCGCCATTAGCCTTCTCTTTTCCACCGCTAATTTCCCAGCTACAGTCCCGTAAAAGTACTGAATAAAGGTTGTCCTAATATAACTTTGTTTGTATTTATAGACCGTCTCTTTAAACGCTTGAATGATGGTTGGAAGGAACATATCGATCGATTGGTGGAATTTCATCGAGCGGTAGGCGATCAAGGCTTTGTCCCATAGGGAACAGATGTCTTTGGCGCGGTTGAAGAACGGTTTGGCCACTTTGACAAACGGGGTTGGGACGTACGACGGTACGAATGTGTGATCGAGTGAGTCTAGTGTTGGCTGACGTAGTTCTTTAATATGTTTTTGCTTTTTAGTTTGAAAAGATGGAGCTTCTGGGGCCTTTTCTTGGACTTGAAGTCTTGCTGCGTCTGGTTTTGTCACAGGGTGTCGATTTGTCAATTGTGAGTCTTGCGATTCGTCAAAGCGGTGGAAGACATAGACGTTATGAGAGTAGCCTCCTTTTTGACGGATCGTGTGATGGATACTAAGGATGCCGAGGGCTTTTGCCTTGCGCAGCATCCGTTCAAACGTCGAGCGAGATATTTTCCCGTTTTTCGCTTGGGCGGCTTGTACCAGTTTAGCCACCCTTGCATTACAAACTCCATACTTTTTTACGCTGTATTGAATTAACGTTAATAGAGCAATCCGTTCTCCTTTCGTAAAATGAGGCTCGTATTGTTTTCTTGCTTTTTTCATGGATTCATTGAAATCTTTTACCGAAGAGAACGGACTTAAATGCGAGAATTGGTCGATGTGGCCTGGTTTCACGGGGAGTGCCTCCTTGG
>NZ_JBYCKM010000038.1:0-107133 GCF_057473385.1 Alkalihalobacterium sp. TH-98
CTTTGATCACCGTTTTTTCGAGTCTTCTTAGATTTCGCGCTTCAACAGGCTCTTTGAATACCGTTTTTTCGATCTTCTCTAGATTTTGGGCTTCAACTGGCTCTTTGATTACCGTTTTTTCGAGTCTTCTAAGATTTCGGGCTTCAACAGGCTCTTTGATTACCATTTTTTCGATTTTCTCTAGATTTCAGGCTTCAACTGGCTCTTTGATTACCGTTTTTTCGATCTTCTCTAGATTTCGGGCTTCAACCGGCTCTTTGATCACCGTTTTTTCGAGTCTTCTTAGATTTCAGGCTTCAACTGGCTCTTTGATTACCGTTTTTTCGAGTCTTCTAAGATTTCGGGCTTCAACCGGCTCTTTGATCACCGTTTTTTTGAGTCTTCTTAGATTTCAGGCTTCAACTGGCTCTTTGATTACCGTTTTTTTGATTTTCTCTAAATTTCGGGCTTCTTCCGGCTCTTTGATTACCGTTTTTTTGATTTTCTCTAAATTTCGGGCTTCTTCCGTCTCTTTGATTACCGTTTTTTTGAGTCTTCTTAGATTTCGGGCTTCTTCCGGCTCTTTGATTACCAATCTTCTCTAGACTTCAGGCTTCACCCTTCTTATATAAACAAAGGATGGACGGATCCACCCTTTGTATACTTTATCCTTTTTTAAATGGCTAACAATTCCGAGATATTACACATCAATTTCATTTTTTTCTTTACGACGAGTAAATATGCCTTTCCACCAATTTGTAAAGTTATCAGTGTAGATGTAGATAACCGGAACCAGGACTAACGTAATGACAGTAGAAAACGTTAACCCAAACACAATAACGGTTGCCATTGGGGCTTGTAACTCCGCACCTTCTCCAATTCCAATCGCTAATGGTACCATCGCTAAAACAGTGGTCAGCATTGTCATTAAGATTGGTCGCAACCTCGTTGGTCCAGCTTCCAAAATCGCTTCATCTCTTGTCATTCCACGATCTCTCAATTTGTTAATATAATCAACTAAAACAATCGCATTATTTACAACAATACCCGCGAGCATAATGACTCCGATAAAAGCAGGGGCACTTAATGGTCGCCCTGTAATCAAGAAGCCTGCCATTATACCAATAAATGTTGCTGGAAGGCTGAACATAACGATAAATGGATACAACACTTTTTCAAACTGGAACGCCATAACTGCATAAACTAAGAATATAGCTAAAGTTAGGGCAAGCGCTAAATCAAAAAACGCCTCCATCATCATTTCATAGTCTCCACCAATTTGATAATCATACCCCTCAGGGAAGATGTACTGATTTAATTCAGCTTCAACATCTGCTATAACGCTACCCAAGTCACGCTCCATGATGTCTCCTGTTACAGCAACACCACGTGTTTGATTTTGACGATTAATAACATTCGGTCCATCAGCTTGAACAAAATTAGCAATCGTCGAAAGCAGAACCGTATCTCCGGTTGGAGTGACTAGCGGTAAGTTTTGCAATTGCGTATAATTTTCTCGATATTCCTCAGGCAGTATCACCGTAATGTTTATTTCCTGTCCTTCAGTTCGCATAAGCGACGCAACTTGTCCGCTCACACTACCTCTTACAGTGTCCATCACTTCAGCATACGTAAATCCATATTGAATAGCGACATCACGATCAACATGAATTTGCATCTCTGGTCTCGTTTCCCCCATCGAATGCGTCACATTAGCTGTACCGGGAATTTCGTTAATTAACTCACTAATATCATCTGCAATCACCTTAAGCGTATCAAAGTCTTCACCTCTTACTTCGACTTCAATCGGGTTGCCTCCCATTCCATCACTTTCAAATGAGAAAACATTTACTTCGATATCAGGAAGTGTCTCGGAAAACGCGGCAAAGTCTTGAATAACTTGGTTTGTAGTAACATTTCTCTCACTTGCTGGCACGAGGCGAATATAGAAATTTCCACTATTGGAACCACCACCAGCTCCCATCATTCCGCCGCCACCGATTGAAGTGTATACGACTTCAGTGACACCGGTGTCTAATAAAAACTCTTCTAATTCACTTACAACAGCCTGTGTTTCTTGAAGTGACGTTCCAGAAGGCATTTCAAAGCTAGCTGAAATTTCTCCTTGGTCAAAGGCTGGCATTAACTCTAACCCTACGAACTTAATTGTTCCAAAACTGGCTACTAATAAAAACAACGTTCCAAATGTAATTGTTTTCCGATGATTAATTGACCACTTCAAAATACTACGATATTTATTATTAATTCCTTCTAGAAATTCGCCAATTTTAACACTTAATTTCCCTAAACCTCTTGCATCTTCCTCTACCTTTATTTCCGGTAATAAAAGACCAGATAACATCGGGACGATCGTTAAAGCTACAGCTAAGGATGCGATCAATGTAAATCCAACTGTAAGGGCTAATGGTAAGAACAGTTCTGCAGCGATTCCCTGCGTAAATAAAATCGGAACAAACACGACAAGACTTGTCATCGTTGATGCAATTACAGCAGACGAAACTTCAGAAGCCCCTTTTATCGCAGCTTCTTTCCGACTATAACCACGTTCACGATACTTGTAAATATTCTCTAAAATAACGATTGAGCTATCTACTAGTAAACCAATTCCTAAGGCAAGTCCACCGAGTGTAATAATATTTACAGTTTCTCCTGCAAAATATAGAAGCGTAAACGCAGAAATAACTGCGATTGGAATTGACAATCCAATAATTAACGTACTTCTAAAACTTCTTAAAAACAGCAATAAGACGAGCACCGCCATGGCGCCACCGAGGATCATATTCATTGTTACACTTTTAATCGAATCTTTAATAAAAATGGAAGAGTCCATAATCATTGTTAGTGTAACACCTTGGGGTAATTCTCTTTGGAGTCTTTCC
The DNA here is from genome assembly GCF_057473385.1 of Alkalihalobacterium sp. TH-98. Taxonomy (NCBI): domain Bacteria; kingdom Bacillati; phylum Bacillota; class Bacilli; order Caryophanales; family Bacillaceae; genus Alkalihalobacterium; species Alkalihalobacterium sp. TH-98. Next base: position 2,880 of record NZ_JBYCKM010000038.1, read on the forward strand.
ATCTCTCTATTTACAGCATCTGCTACATCTACTGTATTGGCATCTCCTTGTTTGGAAATATCAAGACTTAATGTAGGTTCACCGTTTACATAGGCAAATGAAGACATATCTTTAAAGGTATCTTTTACTTCTGCAACATCTTTCAACTTAATGGTTTCACCTGTACGGAGTGGAAGATTAATATTTTCAATCTCTGAAATCGAACGGAACTCTCCAATCATTCGCAGCGGCATTTCTTGCCCGCCTCGCTTGATTTCTCCTGCCGGTGCACTTATATTCTCTCCACCGATGATTTGTGATAATTGTGAAATGGTTAAACCGTAGTTTTGCATGAGCGTTAAGTCCGGCTCAACAATAATTTCACGTTCTTGCGCCCCTGTTAAATTAACAGTAGCAACACCAATAATACGTTCCATACGCGGAATAATAGTATCTTCAGCAATGTTAGTAAGTCTTGTTAAATCCATGTCTGCTGAAATACCAATTTGCATGATCGGAAATTGATTGGGATCAAATCGCATCGCACTTGGTGTCCCAGCACCATCTGGTAAAGTCGTTCGAACCATATCGATCCGATCCCGCAAGTCTAACATGACGGCATCTAAATCTGTGTTAAAGTCATACATTAAAATGATTAATGACTGATTTTGGGTAGAAATCGACTGCATTGTCGATAAACCTTCTGTTGCACTAAGTGCTCCTTCAAGCGGCCTAGTAACTAAATTTTCAACCTCTTGTGGTGCAGCACCACTATATGATGTGGCAACAGCAGCAATTGGTAAATCTAAATCCGGCATTAAGTCAACTTTCAAGCCAGATAACGACACCCCGCCAAGCATAATCATAACGAGAGCGACGATGATAACACCAACTGGCCGTTTCACCGATTCTTTAATTAATTTCATTTAGAACCCCCGTTTGTGATTAAGCGTCATTTTGTTCTGTTTCTTCGTTATTTGCTTCTTCAGTATCTTCATCATTTATAGCTTCTTCTGATTGAGGTACAAACGTTTGACCAATATCATTACGGATATTAATTAGCGCTCCATCATATAGTTGATGAGTTCCTCTAATAACAACGTATTCTCCTTCTGCTAGTCCGCTTTCAACACTATACATCTCAGAAGTTTCATTTTTAATAGTAATAACTCGTCTTTCAACACGCTCTCCATCAGAGGTCACATAAACAGTTCTTTCCTCATTTTCAATGGTTACAGCGCTTGCAGGGACTAAGATTTCTTCAACTGCAAATGAAGGCTTAATGATCACTTCGGCTAACATCCCGACTCGTAAGTTTTCATCCGGTTCAGTCAACGTGACTTCTACCGGATACGCGCGTGATTGTTCGGCCGGAATAAGGCTAATGTGCTTAACTTGACCTTCATACGTTTGGTTTAATGATCGAATATGAACATCAACGGATTCACCGACTTGTAAATTTGCCAAGACTGATTCATTTACGTTAAGTTGAACGATTGGTTCGTCCATCTGCACGATTTGTAATAATGGTGATTGGGGTGACACCATTTCTCCTACGGACACTTTAAAGTTACTAATTTCTCCAGCCATCGGTGCTCTCACGACAGCATGTGTTTTTTGCTGTTCAGCCATTTGAACGCCGACCTTAGCTTGCTTTACTGAAGCTTCAGCTGCCGAAATTTGATCTGTACCTCTCGCTTGTTGTAATGCCATCTCAGCTTGCTTCACTGCGTTTTCAGCCTGTTTTTTATCGTTTTCAGTTGGCATGTTACTTTCTAGTAAACTATCAACAACACCTTGCAGTTCTTCAGGTACATCATCCAGCGAGACATCTGGTTTACTGGAAGTATTAACCATGTGGAGAACATCTTTTGCTTGTTGAACCTGTAACTCGGCTTGCTTGATGCTTTGTTCTCTCATTGACTTAGCACTCTTTAAGTTCGCTTCAGCAGCATCTAGACCAGCACGGGCTTGCGAGATATTTAAATCCACGTCGGTAGCATCTATCTCAATAATGACATCATTTCGCTTAACCGTATCGCCGTTATTAACATGAACGGCTTTAACTTCGCCTGTTAACATAGGAAGGACAGGTACGACCTTACCAGCCATGACATTTCCATTAAGCTTTAGTTCACTGACTAATTCCCCTTTTTCGATTTCACTAATTTCCACTGGAAAAGAAACTTCCTCATTTTCTTCCTCTACTGAACTAGTTGTCTCGGAGTTACATCCAGCTAGTCCAAGTCCAACTAACATTGTCGTTGCTAGAAGTCCAGCTCCAATATTCTTTCTAAACCTCATCCTCTTGACCTCCATCTATATTATCAAAATGAATAACTTTTATTAACTTTAGCCATTTTAACATTTCAAAATGAACTGAATATGAACTGAACGAATTGTTCAATATTTTTATAATGATATTATAACTAATATTTAAAATAAAATAGTAAAAAAAGTAAAAAAATGAACAACATGGTGCCAGGCACCTTTACTCTTTTACTGTGGTAAAGGTGCCTGGCACCATGTTTATGGATTGAATATTGAGGGTAACTAGTTATAAACCAGGGAGCCTGAGATTATCAATAGCTTGTTGCTTTAAAAAATGGAAAAAATATGTTAAATTCGGTTGTATAACTTTAAAACGAGAGAAAGATGTTGAGTAATTATGGAAAAAAAACATGTAAATGAGATCTTTTTTCTAAGAAGTATTGCTTGTTTAACGATCGTACTTCTGCATTCAATTGCATGGGGTACGGAGTATATACGGGTTTTATCAAAACTGCCTGATTTACTATTAATCATACTAGACTCTTTGAATGTATTCCTATATTACGGAACACCTGCATTCATTTTTATTACAGCCTTTATTCTCGGTTATAGTTACAAAGATAGGACAATTGACTATAAGCCATTTCTGCTAAAAAGAGTTAAATTTATTTTAGTACCGTATTTATGTATGGCAGTCCTCTACGCTTTACCATTCTTACTGATTTCATTCGAACAATTTACTTTAAAAGTATTTTTAAATGCTTTGATTGGTGATTTCCATGCTTATTTTGTGCTCATTATTTTCCAATTCTATCTGATGTTTATTCTTTTCAAAAAGTGGTTTGACAAACATTCACCAATCCTCGTCATAACAAGCTCTTTAATCATCAATATTATCTACTTATCTATCTTTAATTTCAGCAATCCCATAAGCTTTTGGTTTAGCGAATACATTTGGGAACGTTACTATTGGATCCCTTTCCCAGGTTGGATTTTTTATTATTCACTCGCGTATTACACTGGAAGACATTATCAAAAAGTAACCCACTATATTAACCAATACAAATATTTAGTGTTTAGCGCTCCCGTGATAACAAGCGTGATACTGCTTTTTTTATATCATTCTGAATTGATTACGATCCACAGTTCAAAACGAATTGACATTCTATTTCATACAATCAGTATAATAGCACTTGTCCTATATTTAGCGCTGAAAATGAAACGAATCCCGATTGTATTTATGCTCATCAGCAAATATTCTTATGGTATCTATTTGCTTCATACACTCTATATGGCAGCACTTATTTTGGTCTTTAGTCTGACCGCTATTAATTTAGGCATTTTTACAATTGTGGTTTTGTTTTTTGGCAGCATTCTTGCCTCTATTTATACGATCTATTTATTTAATCTCTTTTCATTTGGGAAATATATAGTTGGTCATGTCGACATTACAAAAACATCGATAAAGACGTCAACGACACCTATGAGCTCCATTTCTAAGTTTATTAAATAAATGATCGTTGCCGGAAAAGTCGTAACGCCCCTAAACTCAATGTTGATTTTATTGAAGTGCACAAAACAAAGAAACAACAATAGCCATAATTAGATAAAAGAACATGAAAGTAACCTACTAATTGAGGATGAATGAACTATGCTCGGTAAAAAGAAGTGGCCAATTATTATCCTTTCTGGGATCTTTTTTACATTCATTTACACTTTAACAAGTTCAAAAAATTCAACACCCACAATTTCATACTCAACATGGCAACAATATGAAACGCCAGAACATGCGGGCTGGTCATCAGAGCGATTAGAAGAGGCAAAACACTATTATGATTCTTTAGGTTCAACTGCTGCCATGGTCATTTACGACGGGAAAGTTCTTGTGTCATGGGGAGATACAACGAGAAAAAGCAATATTCATTCGGTTAGAAAAAGTTTCTTAAGTGCCCTTTACGGAATTCACGTCCATGAAGGAAACATTAATATTCAATCAACTTTAAAAGAATTAGACATTATCGACAACGTGCAACTGACCGAGCAAGAACAAACAGCCAAGATCGTTGACTTACTTACATCGCGTTCAGGTGTTTTCCTAACAGCTGGGGAAGAATCGCTATGGATGAGGTGGACTCGTCCAGATCGTGGCTTACATTTGCCGGGCACCCATTTTTACTACAATAATTGGGACTTCAATGTATTGGGAACCATTTTCAAAGAAAAAACAAACACTGATATCTTTACAGAATTTAAAGAGCGAATAGCAATTCCAATCGGTATGGAAGATTATACTGCCGACGATACGTCTTACAAGCTAGAAGTTAACCGTTCCATTCACCCTTCTTACCTGTTTCGAATGTCAGCAAGAGATATGGCAAGATTCGGCCAATTGATCCTTCAAAATGGGGTATGGGAAGGTGAACAAATTATACCTAAACAATGGATTAAAGAAAGTACAACCGTTCATACTCCAGTTCCAGGGACGGAACAATATGGGTACGGCTATATGTGGTGGGTAGCAGACACTGGCGAGTTCAGTGACTTAGGTCTTTACTCTGCAATCGGACGGTACGGACAATCGATCGATATCATACCGGAAAAAAATGTAGTCTTTGTCCACCGCGTTAATTCAGATAATGTTTTGAACCGTACCATTCATCAAGTTAGTAATAAAAAAAGGCTAACGCTACTAAAAAAAATCCTCGATGCACAAATAACAGAGTAAAAAGCGAACAAGGGACGCTAAACAAGTCTAAGAGTTCCGTCATCACCTCTATGAAGGGCGCTTCCCTTGCCGTTCTTCCTTGCTTTGTCCTTCATCACCTCTATGAAGGACATTACGTCTTCGATAAATTCCAGCCTCGCTCGTTTAAGTCCATCTTTTCACAAGACGTCCCTTTCTATAGCAATTTCTTTCTCCGCTCACTGCCTTTATAAATCGTTTTGATCCACATTTAACTCAATTATATGGCCATCCGGATCACTACAAAAAATCTGAGCAAAACCGCTTTTACTATAACGATTTTCTTTGAACGAGACGTTTTGCTTCTTCAGCCATTCTAGTGCTTTATCATAATCGTAAACCCTCAAGGCAAAATGAGCGTCACGCGTACTAATCTCTCGTTTCTGTCTAATCATCTCTGACTCTGGAAACAAGATGAGATGAATTTGTTGCTTACCGACTTGGAACCAAGCTCCATCAAAATCAAAATTAGGCCGATCCAGTTCCTCAAGTCCTAATATCTCTCTATAAAACATTTTAGATCTCTCCAAATTAGTTACTGGTAAACTAACATGATGAAGTTCCTTATATGTAATCAAAACCTAGCCCTCCCTTTTTACTCCGGTTGATACAATTTTAACGCATCTGGTATTCTTTCAATCACATCAGTAGCTAGTATATCCGTAAGTGTGTGCTTACCTTCAACTAACAAATCTGCTGCTTTCCCATGTACAAATACAGCATTGCTAATCGCTGCTTGAACAAACGTGTTCTGCATCATAAAGGCGAGGATCATCCCTGTTAAAACATCGCCTGAACCACCTTTAGCTAATCCCGCATTCCCAGTTGGATTGACAAACTGCTCACCACGAGGTGTCGTTACAATGGTAAAAGGGCCTTTCAGCACCAGATAAACGCCATATTCTACTGCAAACTGCTTAGATAACTCCAATCGTTTTTCTTCAACTTCTTCAATCGATATTCCGCATAAACGAGCCATCTCGCCTGAGTGCGGAGTTAACACAGTTGCCTCTTTACGATCTTTTAAAAAGGGCAACAGCTCTTTTACGTGAAATAAAGCATCAGCATCTAAAACAACAGGTACCCTCTGCTTTAAAACCTCTCCGACTACCTTTTGTCCTCCTGTTGTTCTTCCCATCCCCGGACCAACAGCAACTGCATCAAATCGACCAAAATCAATAGCTAGTTCACCTTGAAAATGATCCTTCTCCGTAGCACAAGGCAAATACATCGCCTCTAAAAGATGTGTTGCCACAATCGAATGAATGACGTCTGGAACTGCCACAGTGATTAAACCAGCACCACTTCGAAGCGCAGCCTTTGCAGAAAGCATAACAGCACCTGTCATTTGCCGAGAACCACCGATTATTAATGCCTTACCATTCGTACCTTTATGCACGTGTGGTTGTCTTGTTGGCAAGTGCTTCAACACATGTTTCTCTGTCCATAACTCTTTTCGTTCTGTACACTCATCAATTACAAGTGGCGGGATACCGATATCAGCTACACTAACTGCCCCATAATAGGATGCTGACGGATAAGTAAACGCACCTACTTTTGGATTTTGAATTGTAATCGTTGCATCCGCTTTAATCGCATCACTTACATTTCCCCCGTCTGCTGCGACACCACTTGGAACATCAACAGAAATGACTTTGGCAGACTGCAACCCATTGACTTCTTGAATGATCACGTTGTATGGAGCACGCAAATCACCTTTTACACCAATTCCTAACAAACAGTCAATAATTACACCGTATGTAGGCAACACCTTAAAGAAATTTTCTTCATTTTCGGTGAAGTAGTGGGTATTGTAGCCCGATCGAAGGTATACATCTAAAGCGTGTTTAGCTGCCCCTTTTATTTTTTCAGGAAGTGGAATAATCCACAAGTCAACACGGTACCCGTAACTTTTTAATATCCTTGCGATAACAAATCCGTCTCCACCATTATTCCCAGCACCCGCGAGAACCATGATAGTTTGACTAGGATTTAGCTTATCCATCATTTCCTTTGCAACAGCTTGTCCTGCACTCTCCATTAAGGTATCTTCACGAATGCCAACCTTCTTAATTGTGTATGTATCCACCTTATACATTTCTGCACCTGTTACTATTCTCAATACGATCACCTTCTTCTTATATACCTAATAACTATCATAAAATATTTACCACTTATCGCGGTAGTCAGTTTCTAGATTTATTTTGTCTTGTGTTTCAATTAGCTTAAATGTATTAACAAAGCATAATTCCTTTTTGAAATTGCCATCATATTTAGTGAAGAACTAAACTGTAGGAGTGAATACATTGACTAATAACAAAAAAAGAATGAATCAGAAAAACGGTAGTCAAAAAGGGAACCCGTATAACGATGGAATGACTTCAGATAACATGTTATCAAAAGAAGAACTAGAAAAAGCAATTTCTCCAACAGGACGTCAAAATTCAGAGCAATAATCCGGGTTAAGCATCCCAACATAATTCAATAAGCGAAATCATCCCCTCGAAAGATCCAAATTACATTCGTAAAATGCATCTTTCGAGGGGACTTTCTATTATCTCATCCCAGAACATACAACGCTTGAATTACAAAAGTGGAAACGATTAACACACCGACTACAATATGTTCTGCATCTGGAACAATGTGATTTTTAATTTTTGGTAAAAATTTATACGTCCTAGAAAAATATTTTTCATAATCGCTCCGCACCCCATTCGGATATCCCGTTAAATAAGGTAGCCACCAAGCAAATAAATGCATTATCAAAATAGTACTTGTTATTAAGAAACCAACCAACACACTCCAAGGCATATTAGAGTAAAAACAAAACGCAATGATAATAAGTGGCGGATAATTCCCCATTACTTCGAGTTTCCTTAACCGCTTATCCTTTGCCTTGATATCATTAAATGGGAAAAGATCTACAAAATCAATAATAACTTGATACAGCAAAAGCAAAAGTGGAAAAACAATAGTTAACACATGTAAATCCATCTATCTAACTCCTTATAGGAAAAGTTGGCATGACCCAACAAAAAAAGTTAGCTTACTGGTAAGTTATCTTTTGAAAGGAATATGATGAGAAAAGAAGAAACAGTTGTTATCGCATAAAATAATGGACTAGAAAGGAAGGTGTTTATGCAAGTAGGCCATAAAATTAAAATTGTTCAGGTCCCTGTTCCAACCCCAACACTATACCCACACACGACTACAAATTGTTATTTAATTGGAAACGAGAATGAGAGCTTACTAGTTGATGCAGGTTATGATCGGAAAGTGACGAAAGAAAAAATTGAAAAAGCGATTAAGGAAAACAACCTAGCCCAACCAGGCGCAGTCGTCCTCACCCATTCTCACCGTGACCACGCACCAGGTGTACGACAATTCCGTGACTGGACACCTACTGTATACTGTCATAAACATGAGAAACAAGAAATCCTAAAAGCGATATCACCAATAACTGATATTTCTTGTTTACAAGATGGCGCCACTCTGCAAATAGCTGATGTTGACTTAAACATCATTCACGGCCCAGGTCACACAGCAGGGCATTTAAACGTATTTATACCTTCAGAACAGGTTTTACTGGCTGGTGACAATATCGTTGCTAATGGGACGACATGGATTGGTCCTCCAGAAGGAGATATGAGCGATTATATCCAAACATTAAATCGGCTAAAACAGCTTAAACTTGTTAAAATTGGACCTGGTCACGGGCAATGGGTAACAAACCCTTATGAACAAATTGAATTCGTTATAAATCGTCGACTGCAACGAGAAGATCAAATTAAAAGGTTACTTCAGCAGTACAAACAGTTAACCGCGGCTCAATTAACCGAAAAGATCTATGAAAATACGATCCATCCTAGTGTTTTTCATGTGGCAATGAAAACAATAGAAGCGCACTTGATTAAACTTCTATCAGAAGACATCGTCACAAAACGAGATATACATTATGCACTCCAGTAATATTACGTTATGTTAGCCATTTCTTTTTTGTCTTTCTGGCATCATCAATGGATCACCTTTTTGATGATTGACTAGCGTACGAAGTGAAACAATCGTTGGTGAAACCATCGGCAATTCGCCCTTCTCATATAAAGCTAAAGCATCTTCTGGTGCGATCCAAAAAGCCTCGTCAACTTCATGCAAATCCGGACTAGGTGTTTGTCCTTTCGGTAGTTTAGCAAGGAAAAAGCGAGTATCAAACCGAAACGGACTTGCTTTCGGTGTTAACCGGTAGCCAAAGTATCGCAATTGATCAAGGTTCAGATAACATTGTTCTTGCCTTAACAGGTGTAGAAATGAAATCCTACCTTCTAATAGTTGTTGACGATAGTCCTTCTCTTGTTGTTCTGTAAAATACGCAGGCTGTCCGCCTTTTCGCGTACCAAGAAATATACCAATCTCTTCAAATAGTTCTCTGGCAGCTGCTACATAGTGGGCTACACTAAATGTCTCACTAGGATCATGATTTTTAATATAATCACTTCCTGCTATGTAGTCTTCTGTTTCAACAGTGCCACCTGGAAAAACATAAAAACCACCTAAAAATTTCATCGTATTCGGACGCTTCGTTAAATACACTCGAGAGAACTTATCCATTAAAACTACAGTTGATGCAGGTTTAGGTATGACAGCCATTATTACCTCCTTTTTTCAATTAGCTAATATATTGTTCAATTAAACGAATACCACTCTTACTATATATATCTATTCAATTTTCTCGACTTGTTTCCCTTCCTTATCATAAATCATTCAAACTTAGAAAAAGCTGGACTGTTTAATTATAGAGTTAAGCCTTTGAAAGGGATTTGGAGCTAAAGTTTCACTCGACAAAACTAAATACCGTTCAAGCCAAAATAAAAAAAGACGCCTTTATAATGAGCGTCTCAATCTCTATCTCTGTCTAATTAACCTCTCGATCTCACTTTTCTCATAGTTTCCGTTAACACCTGGTTTTGAAATTAAATATTCAACAATTTCTGAGGGGCTAAGCTTTACATTCCTTTTAAGACCTTCAATAATCATGCTTAAATATGGTTCAGATGGCTTGTTAAAAGAGACATCTAAATCCCAATCAGCTGTAAATGTAAAAATGGGGTACCCGTCTTCTTCTCCTACATATAAGATCGTTCCGTACCATGAGTCACGTAATGTTCTATACTGGCTTTTCTTGACTTCAGTTAAGTTAACCTGTAAGTCAATTCCGTTATTTTCTTGTTTTACAACATCAAAAAACTGATCTTCTGTAATTAAATATTTTCGACTATATGTCTTATGATTTTCTTCCTTAGTGAGGCCAATAAATGCGACACCTTGTTTTTGCCAACGGTCGGAATTTTTCGCAAAATACAGTGGATAGTGCATAGTATGGGAACGTTCTTTTAGAGGTAAGGAATGGTCTCTACAGCCTACTTCTTCTTTGTCAGATCCTTCAGGTTTACCGCCACGTATGTAACATAAAAACCGATCCGTGCTTAAGTTTGAACCATAACTTGCGTACCATACGTATCTTTCTTTCTCTTTCTCTTGTGTCAATCCATTCACTCCTTCCACTCTTAAGTATATATTTCGATAATCCCTTCAAAATTAGTATAACAAAATCAAAACCATAACCAATCACCCAAATAAAAGCACCACACCCCCTATTAAGCACCTAAACGACGTTTGTAGGAAGTGTGATGCAATATGAATAGTAATAAAACTTAACGTGAAGGTTTACCGAAGCAAATCAGGGCTTCAAACACTTCATTAGAAATGGTTTCATTTGATAAAATTCCCCGGTCTGGTGAGCGATCGAAGACGAGGCGATTCCATTGTTCAACGGCTAATACCCTACGTCGGTCGCCACTCGTTTTAATATCATATTGTGCTTCTTCTAGTAAATGAACACCTGCGTAAACATCATACATAAAGTCAGCTAGTTTTTTTGCTAATGCAGTTTGAGCATATGCATCTTGGTTCAACGTATGATTGAGTAACTCCTCAACACGATCAACTTCTTGCTGAAGAGTCTCCTTGTAATCTGTTAACGTAGTATCATTTATTCCATTAAGAGTTGCACATAAATCGTTCATAAAGCAACTAGCTCCTGCTTTTTGCAACGTTTTTAATATTTCTAATGCTTGAATGTTAGCTGTACCCTCCCATACTGGGTTAACGATGGCATCACGAAGCAGTCGCGGTGTCACATAGTCCTCAATGTATCCATTTCCACCATGAAGTTCTAGAGCATCCTTTGTAGCCGAAACTCCTAGTTCACTACCACGGTATTTCACTAACGATAGTAAAATTCGTAATAAAGCATAATTTTCATCTGTTTTATTATCAAACGTGTGTACGTCATCAAATAACTTGATCATCTGAGCTGAAATCGCCCAGCCCGCCTCAATTTCTGTTATCATTTTGACTAATGTTTCACGAACCATCGGAAAACGATTAATACGCTGCCCGAACGCTTCACGATGTTCCGTGTAGATCGCCGCTTCTAGAAATGCACGTCTAGCTAGTGCAATGCCAGAAATTCCTGTTCCCAAACGAGAAACATTTAGCGCTTCAGCCATATATTTAAATCCTTTATCTTCATCTCCAATTAAATAGCCTACTGCGTTATTAAAGATCAGTTCCCCACTAGCAACAGCTCGCACACCTAACTTATCCTTCAAACGACGAATTGTTACGTTATTTCGCGTTCCATCTGAAAGTGTACGCGGGACAACAAATAGCCCTAATCCTTTAGTCGAAGGTTTATCGTTCACACGAGCCAAAGCAATCGCTACTTCGGCATCACAATTACTCGCAAACCACTTTTCACCTGTTAATAAATAATGGTCTCCATTTTTGACTGCTGCAGTTGTCGCAGCGCCAACGTCAGATCCCCCTTGAATTTCGGTTAAAAAAGTTGCGCCTTCTTGATGTGTTTCTGGATCCCAAGAAGCAAGTAATGATAAATAGTCAGCTTTCTGTTGATCAGAACCGAATTTTTCAAGCACAAACGCAGCAGATTGTGAAAGTCCAACAGGGCAAGTAAAGCCAGGCTCTGTTTCACACATTAAATATATCAAGATTGCATTCACTAAAAATGGGATTTTCTCAGGAGCGTTCTCATCATACCGATAAGCAACGACACCAGTTCCATATCCATCTTTGACCGTTTGCCTATATCCCTCGTTGTACCACACTTCATTGATTTCCTCACCTTTTTTATTGTAACGATTTAATCGAGGGGCACCTTCACGATCCGTATGTATTGCACGTTTATCCATCGGACCTGCAGCTAAAGCACCGGTTTTTTTAAAGGCTTCTTCAACATAATTGAAAACGGCGTTTGATAGATACCGTTTCGCATAACGTGTCAAAATTGGGTCATCGGTATACCAATTAGCTTCATTCCCACTTTCCCACTTCCCGTAATCTAGCTGATTTTGTTCTTCCATCAAGTTTTTCCCCATATCTTTGCATCTCCTTTAATTTTACTTTGATAAAGCTCTTTACATCGTACATAACGAAATAGATGCTTTTTCTTCTTCACGTTTATCAAGGAAGCGCTTTCATTATATTCTAGAAAAAAGAAGAATAGTAAATTAATAGAGTTTACCATTCAAAATAAAACACAACAGTTAAAGTTGTCGTTAACGTCAACTTAATAAAATTTTAACACCCGCCTTTTTATTTGTCAAAATATTCTTTCTACATTGTTAGTTCATTTCCAAAATAAAAGAACTTTCTCTTTTAAGTCAGTTTTATAACTTAAAACGAAAGTTCTAATTCGCGTAAAACGACATTAATCCTGATGCTTATTGTCTTTCTCCTCTAAAAATCGTTGCCGGTGCATTTCAATCTCAGCCCTCATCATTTCTAGCTCATGAATTTTTTCGGTAATTTCAGCGATTTTATCATCGGCATATTGTAAAATACGTTGCCTTTCCTTATCACCCGTCGGATTAGACTCATAAAGATCAATCATTTCTTTAATTTCCTCTAATTTAAATCCCTGACGTTTACCACGTAAAATCAACTTAAGACGCCTACGCTCACTATCGGTAAAATACCGTTGCTGGGTCGGTCCTTCACGCTCTTCAGACTTTAATAAGCCAACCTGCTCATAATAGCGGATCGTTCTCGAGGTAATATCAAACATTGATGCAATTTCACTTATGGAGTACTTTTCTTTTCTTTCCATCATTTCTCCTAATTTTATTCAGGTATGGTTAGCACAATTTTTCCGAACTGACTGCCTTGTTCCATTTGTAAGTGTGCTTCGTTGACCTGTTCCAATGGAAATACTTGATCAACGACAGGTTGGATTTTATTTTTTTCATAGAGTGCGAGCATTTCGCCAAACTCCTGTGGTGTTCCCATTGTTGAACCCATAATGTGAAGTTGCTTAAAAAACACGCGTGGCATGACTAAATTATTAACCGGACCTAAAGTTGCCCCAAAAGAAACAATTCTTCCTCCAGGCTTAGCAAGGTTAATTAGGTCATTGAACGTATCTCCGCCAATACTGTCAATTAATAGGTCGCCACCGCCAGATATCTTCTTTAATTCTTTAACCCAGTTTTCTGAGCGATAGTTTACTCCTCCAGCAGCGCCTAACTCGATCGCCTTAGCGATTTTTTCTTCACTACTAGAAGTGACATATACGTTTGCTCCCTTAGCCGCAGCAATTTGCAGTGCGAAGGTCGCCACTCCACCACCGATACCAGGAATGATAACCGTGTCTCCTTCTTTAACATTGCCTTTCGTCACAACTGCACGATACGCTGTAAGCCCTGCTAGAGGAAGGGCAGCTGCTTCTTCCCATGATAAGTAATCTGGTTTATGAAATACATTTTCCGCTGGTATTTTAATATATTGAGCATATGTACCATCAATCGGCACCCCTAGCACACTAAAAGTTGGGTTCGGGAATGCTGGGTTTTCACCCCAATCCATTGATGGATTAATTACAACTTCATGGCCTGCTTCAAATCCTTCAACCCCTTCACCTACTTCAGCAATTACACCAGCCCCATCAGACCCTGGTATAGAAGGAACTTGAATGCCTGGGTACATTCCATAACGAATAAATACATCACGACGATTTAATGCAGCTGTGCGAAGATGAACTAAAATTTCTCCTTTTTCTGGCTTTGGAGTAGGCACTTCCTCAAAAAATAATTCTGCTTTTTTGTTGGTACCCGGTTTTATTAAATCTTTTAATACAATCGCTTTCATTTTCATCCCCCTTGATTAATATTCGTTTTCAATTACTCCTGGTTAATTGCATACATGTTCAGTATGATCTAGCATTATACCATTTCACACTCATCTACCTGAAAAATAAAAAGTCTTTGTCCTCCTAAAGCTGCTACCTCTCTTGTTTTTCTAAATTCTATTAGCTCTAGAGACTGTGTGAGTGGAATGATTGATGTTCTTCTATGGTTTGCGGTCTAAGAGGACCTTATTTTTACAAAAATCATAGTTTTGATGACTTATGGGGACTGAGAGGCTCTTATTTTCCTAAAACCATTTGATATTAATCAAAATTTCTTGCAATAAGGTCCTTTGAGTCCCCTAAATCGAACCAAAGGGCATTTTGTTCACAAATAAGGGCCTCTGTGTCCTCTAAAAAAGAGAGCTCATTGAACTACTCTCCTGTGTTGACCACGATTTTATATCCTAAAGATGCCAGTGTTTGTTCATGATCGTTTTCTGAAACAATATAGAATACCTCATCATCTTTAGTCACAACTACCTCATCAGGACTTTTATCAACACTTGCTTCAACTAAACTGTCATAGCTAGCACCTAAAATCGCTGTAACGTCCATGATTCCACCTCCCTACCTAAAAATATATTTATTTCCTACTTATATGGAAAAACCTCAAGCGATTTTATGTTCTGCTGTCTTCCCAGCATCGGAATTTAATACCTAAGAAGAGAAGAGCCTTTTAATTAATCGGCTTTCTCCCAGCAAAGCCTTCATCCTCACCATGATAGTGAGAAATTTTAGACTCTCCTTGTTGCCAACAAAGTAAAACTTCTTCACCATTAAGTATCGCAGGGAAATCAAGCAGTCCTAAATCGATTCCTTTTAGTTTAGCACCTTTAGACTCAATATTCCGCAAATGAAGCTGTGCTTGCATTTGTAAAAACTCAAGCTCACTCTCTAATGTAAAGATACGGTCTTTTTCGGTTAGTTGCTGATTTGGATTTGCTTTCAATTCCTTTAATTTCTTAATTTTGAATTGAAAATTCTTTTGAATTTCCTGCAAAGTAACTAATTCTACTTCGAGTAATGGTAGTAATTCATTTGCTTCTTCTAGTGTAAAATATTTCTTCTCCATCTCTAGCTCCTCTCCATTTTCCGTAAGTAGTCATATATTAAATTCGTTTATTGGGCAGTAAATTCCTGCTTCATCCTCAGTTGGACATCAAAATTGTTATTCTTTCGCCTGGTGAACTTTCAATAACTTTCCTTTAATCGTTTTATTTTTCATAGCCTTTAACACAATAGGACCTTTCCCGTTTAAAATATCAACAAATGAAGCTGTTTCTTGGATCGTAATAACCCCGATATCGTCAGGAGTAATACCTGGAATTTTTGAAATCGTCCCTACAAAATCTACCGCTCTAATCTTTTTCTTCTTCCCGCCATTGAAGTAAAGCTTCATAATTCCTTTATTTAGGTTAGCGCTTTTATCTTTTTTAATGGTTGGTTGCTCTTTATTTTTCCTTTCAAAAGCAACTTGCTTCTTCGCAACATCTTCTGGGGACGGTATAGGTCGTTTTGTTATCTTAAAGCCAATGTAGTCTTCGATTTCTTTTAAATACGTGAGTTCATCACGTCGAAGCAGCGTAAATGCTTTACCCGTTTTTCCGGCCCGTCCGGTTCTTCCTGTACGATGTACATAACTCTCTTTCTCTAAAGGAACGTCATAGTTAATGACATGCGTAATATTTTCAATATCAATGCCTCTTGCTGCAACATTTGTAGCTACTAGATAACGAAACTTTCCTTTTTTAAAATCATTCATGACAGAAAGACGGTCTTCTTGTGTCATGCCACCATGAATTTTTTCACAACGATAGTCCGAACGATTCAATCGTTTAGACAATTCGTCAACCTCATCTTGCGTACTACAAAAGATGATACAACTATCAGGATTTTCTATAGTCGTTAAATCTTTCAGAACAGAGAATTTATTTTCGTCAGTTACTTCAATGACAAAGTGGTCAATTTTATCAGTCGTTAGCCCAGTTGCTTTTATTTCAATTTGAACAGGTTCTTTCATATATTTTTGACAAAGACTTTCAATATCCGCTGGAAACGTTGCAGAAAACAGCATCGTTACGCGATTGGTTGGCAGTTCCGTAATGATGGCTTCTACTTGGTCGATAAAGCCCATGTTAAGCATCTCATCTGCTTCATCTATCACTAGAAAATCGATCCGCTCTAACGGAAGAGTTCCTTTTTGAATGTGATCTAACACACGTCCTGGAGTTCCAACGACAACATGGTTTTTTTGCTTTAATTCTAACTTTTGTCTAGCATAGGACTGTTTGCCGTAGATCGCATTCGCTTTAATTCGCTTATACCGACCGATATTCATCAAGTCTTCTGTCACTTGTACTGCAAGCTCTCGCGTTGGGGTGAGAACTAAAGCCTGAGGCTTATTTTCTTCCCAATCCACGAGTTCACAGATCGGGATACTAAAAGCAGCGGTTTTCCCACTTCCTGTTTGCGATTTAACGATTAAGTCGCTTTTTTCAAGAGCTGTTGGTATCACCTTCTTTTGTACTTCAGTCGGTTCATGATATTGCAGACTAGATAGTGCTCTAATGATTTCTGAACTTAATGGGTAGTTTTGAAAGCTTTTTGAATTCATTAATAAAAACCTCATTTATGTATTTTGATTAAGTATTCCCTTTTGGAGATGAAGTAATGAATGTATGATACATGATACGTTTCGAGTAGTACAAAAGCAAAGATTTTGCTTGTTTGAGAACGGTAGGGATAATGTACTTTTGGCTAACCATTTCCATAAAAAAAGCTGACTCAACAGGCATTATTCAGCCCATTAAGTCAGCTTTATCTTAATAAAAAACCACATTATCCAGCTTTTGTTATTAAACAGTTTTCTTCCCACTTTTTATATTCTTCATTTGTAGAGCCCCACTGCAGCCAAGAGACCATAATTTTAATATCACTATTCTTTACTAACCAATATTCCCATCTCTTTTTACTGATGTTCTCATAAATTCCACTTTTTCGAATTGTGCTCATAACTTCCCCCTAGGTACAATTATTTTTCTAACTTCGAAATCTTTTTACCGGATATACATGAAAACGCTTTATCAATTGTTTAGTATATTAATTCTATGTCGAAATGAGAAACCCTTTATTTTTTTGAATTTTCTATAAATTTTATTTTATCCATACAAATCGACTCTGACCTTTGCTAACTACCTAATTGTTTAAATTGTTGAACGTTGTCTCTTAAAACCAACATTTGCTGCCGGCGATTGGATAGATAAAAATAAAGCCCGATAAATATGGTTAGCACAGCTAATCCGACAAAAATATTACTGTACACCACGACAACCCCAGTACTCTCAACAAAGGGATTTAATGAAATACCGACAAATGAGTAATCTAAAATTCTTCCAATAATTGCACCGCCAATCGCACCTGAGATTAAGTTGCCGAGATTGTAAACCCCCATTCCAACACCCATTTGTTCATCTGGTAACACAGTCGAGATTAAATTCGCCATGGACGTTTGAAAGATCGGAAATGCAATAAAATTAATACTAAAAATAATACTTATAATCCAAGGGGCAAAGCCAATAAAGCTAGAAAGAAACGTTGAACCAAAGAAAATTAATGTGATCGCAAAATAACAAACCACTTGACTTCCAAAACGATCTGTAAACCCTCCAGCAAGACGTCCGACAAAAGCTCCGAGTACCGCTCCCGGAAACAGAACTAATCCAATTTGAACTGTACTAAGTCCATGCACATCTCTTAATAGAAGTGGCAAAATGAATAAATTACTAAACATTATTAATGTACCGAAAAAAGAGGTGGAGACCGTTATTCGATAAATATTATTTTTAAACATATCAGGTAAAATTAATGGATCCTTACAATAGTAAATCCACCAAAAGAACGTTGCACTAATAATTGTACCGCACAATAAATACGGCCAATGAAAAGTAGTAATAAATAGTATAAATAGAGCAACACCTGTAGCCATAAGTAAAGCTCCAATAACGTCAGGTTTACCATTTTTCTTTTCTTCTTTCGGCAATAAAGCCCTAATAAAAGGCAAAGTTAAACCAACAAAAAAAGAAAACAAAAAGATATAGTGCCAGTCTAAAAAACCTGCAATAAATCCCCCGAGCACTGGACCTAAGCCTGCACCAAACGCCATTGCAGAAGATAAAATTCCGAGCATTTTTCCTTTTTCTTGTGGAAAATAGCGCGAGGGAATTACAAAAACAATCGCAATAACAGCGGCAGCACCACAAGCTTGGACCATTCTCGAAAGGACAACGAGCAAATAACTTGGAGCTAAAAACCCAAAGATGGAACCGATGACAAACAGACTAATTCCAAACGTTAAGAGGTTTTTGATTGGAAAAATATCAACTAACTTCCCATATAATAATGCACCGATCGAATATAAAATGATATAACCAGTAACGACCCAACTTACTTGTGAAGGTAAGAGTCCAAAGTATTGAGCAATATCAGGAACAGAAACCATAAACATGGTGGAATTCATAATTGAAAATAATACGAGTATAAACAACATACTCATGAGTTTTTTCTTGTCTGATTCAGATATTGTATACGAGTATTTCGTTCCACTGTCCATTGCTATCAAACCTCTCCTTTAATAATCTGCTACATAATTGCTAGACAGATTATAGCATATTGATAGCAACTAAATAGGATATTCTACCAATATATTTTTTCTCTTTATAGTAGTATTTGCTGCCTTAACCACAATTTCCTTCTCCAAAAGTAAAATTTAATAATTATGTGTAAAGCAGCAAATAATTACAGTTATTACTGTTACCTTTTATTATAATCCCATATTTTTAGCAATAATTTGTTTCATAATCTCATTCGTTCCAGCATAAATCGTTGAAACTGGAATATCACGATACCTTCTAGCAATTTCGTATTCTTCCATATAACCATAACCGCCATGAAGCTGCATACACTCTCCAGCCATCTTTTTCGCCAAATCTGTCACCCACCATTTGGCCATTGAAACTTCTGTCACAACATCTTCTCCAGCCATATGTTTAACGATTAAGTTGTCAACAAAGGTTCGCCCGATTTGCACTTCAGTGGCCATTTCTGCCAGCTTAAATTGTGTATTTTGAAATTGGCTAATTGGTCTTCCAAAAGCTTTACGTTGCTTAACATAATCAATCGTAATTTCTAGCATTCTCTCAGCTGAAGTAATCGCTCCTATTGCAACCATTAACCTTTCTTGCTGTAATTTATCCATAAGGTAATAAAATCCTTTTCCTTCTTCTCCAAGTAGGTTTTCAACAGGAACTCTTACATCTTCAAAAATTAATTCAGCTGTGTCAGACGTATGTTGACCTACCTTTTTTAACTTTTTCCCTTTTTTAAATCCTGGCACTTCCCCATCAATCGTATCTACAACAATAAGGCTTATCCCTTTATGCGGAGGGTTTGCTTTCGTATCGGTCTTACAAACAACGACGATGAAATTCGTTGAATAACCATTTGTGATAAATATCTTTTCACCATTGATAACGTAATGATCTCCGTCTCTTACAGCTGTCGTTTTGATCGCAGCTAAATCCGACCCTGTCCCTGGTTCTGTCATCGCAATTGAAGAGATCACTTCTCCAGTTACACTTCGCGGTAACCATCTTTGCTTTTGCTCCTTGGATCCATAGGAATCAATGTATGGCATTACAATATCATTATGAAGACCTGGACCACCAATTCCAGCTCCTACTTTTTCAAGCTCTTCTGTAAACACCACAGAGTAAGCAAAGTCAGCATTCATACCACCGTATTCTTCATCCAACCATGGACATAAGAAACCTTGTTCGCCTAACTGCTTCCAAAAGGTTTTCGGAACTTGTCTCGCCTCTTCCCATTCTTCAAAGTGAGGGACCACTTCTTTATCTAAATATTTTCGTAAAGATTTTCTAAAGATTTCATGCTCTTCAGTTAAGTACGCTCTAGACATTAAGACACCCCTTTTATTTGGATAAATCTCTAATTGATTATAATACTAGCTTAATAGAATAACCTTCCTTATAACTATAACTAGCTTTGCTGCAATTATTTAGGTTGCATACGAATCGCACCATCTAAGCGGATCGTTTCTCCATTTAACATCGGGTTCTCAATAATTGCCTGAGCTAATTGACCGTATTCAGCAGGTGTTCCTAGTCTTGACGGGAAAGGAACCTGCTTACCTAATGCAGTTTTTGCTTCTTCAGGTAGTCCGTTAAATAAAGGTGTTTCAAAAAGTCCTGGAGCAATAGTGACTACGCGGATCCCGTTTTTCGCTAGATCACGAGCAATTGGTAAGGTCATCCCGACAATACCGCCCTTTGATGCACTATAAGCTACTTGCCCGATTTGGCCGTCAAAAGCTGCTACAGACGCAGTATTAATGATCACCCCTCGCTCACCTTGCGTATTTGGTTCATTTTCCGTCATTTGTTTTGCTGCTAGACGAATAACGTTAAATGTACCAATTAGATTAACATTTATTACTTTGACAAAGCTGTCTAAATCATGAGCTTCCCCTCGACTAACTGTTTTTTGTGCTAGACCGATTCCTGCACAGTTAACTACTGTATTGTAATTACCAAATGCTTGAGTCGCTTCATTCAGGGCATTTTGGACACTTTCTTCATCTGTTACATTTGTTTTGACGAACATCACATTTCCACCTAGTTCTTCAACGAGACGGTTACCGTTTCCTGCCGATAAATCAAGAATGGCTGCCTTACCACCATTGGCTACAATACTTCTTACAGTTGCTTCCCCTAAACCTGAAGCGCCACCTGTTACAATTGCGATTGTTTCTTGCATCTTCATACTACATACCTCCTGAAAAATGTTTTAAATTTTAGAGCTTTATTATTTAAATTGTTTCGTTCAATATTAAATTCGTTCAATAATTGTTGCGTTAGCCATACCGCCACCTTCACAAATAGCTTGCAGCCCGTATCTTCCACCTGTTCTTTCTAGTTCGTGCATAAGAGTAATCATGACACGTGCTCCACTTGCTCCTAACGGATGACCTAATGCAATGGCACCACCGTTGACATTAAGCTTCGCTGGGTCTGCTTTTACTTCGTCTAGCCAGCACATCGGAACAGGGGCAAAAGCTTCATTAACTTCATACAGATCCATTTCTTTAATCGTAAGACCAGCTTTATCAAGAACTTGTTTAGTGGCTTCAATTGGACCCGTTAGCATTAAAGTTGGATCAGAACCGACAACTTTCCGAGCTACGATACGGAATCGAGGAGTTAAGCCTAACTCAAGTGCTTTATCTTTGGACATTAATAGAATAGCGGCAGAACCATCGCTCATTTGACTCGCATTTCCCGCATGAATGACACCGTTTTCAGAAAAAGCTGGTTTTAACGTAGCTAACTTTTCTAAAGATGTGCCTTTTCGCGGTCCTTCATCTTGTGTAACCATCGTTTTTGTCCCATCCTCAAGTGTTACTTCAAATGGCATGATTTCGCGATCAAAGCGTCCTTCTTCTTGAGCTTGAATTGCGCGACGATGACTTTCTAATGAGAATTCATCTAACTGCGTACGAGTATACCCCCACTTATCACTAATACGTTCTGCTGAAAGTCCTTGATGAATCATCTCATAACGTTGTGTAAGTTCCTCGCTCCAATCTGACTTTTGTCGAGTCGCTCCCATCGGAACACGAGACATACTTTCCACTCCGCCAGCAATGACAATATCCATATCGCCACTTGCAATCGCTTGTGCTGCAAAATGTACAGCTTGTTGACCTGAACCACACTGCCGATCAATCGTTGTACCTGGCACACCAATTGGAAAATCAGCCTGTAACACAGCAGTTCGAGCAATATTAATTCCTTGTTCTTCCACTTGTGATACACATCCCATAACAACGTCTTCAACAAGTGCTGGATCGATTCCGGCCCGATTAACTAATTCTTTTAATACTTTCGCTGCCATATCATCTGGGCGCACGTTACTCAATAACCCTTTACGCTTTCCCACAGGTGTTCGCACTGCTTCTACTATAACTACTTCACGCATTTTCATTCCCCCTAAATAATCTTGATCCTAGAATAATCAAATCTTTTCTCTTCTCTACTTGCAAAAATCATGCCATCTTTAATTCTGCTTTAGTGAAGTCATTTTTTAATCGTACCTCCTACTGTTGTATGAAATCTGTACACAAAAAAAGGCGAGATTGTCCCGATATAAATCACTTTCCCCCACTTTACTAGGATCTGTACTACTTTATGAAAGAAAAAAAGAGATAAACACAAAACCTTAGACTTTTCAGTCAGCAGCTTGTGATTATCTCTTAATTTAATAGGAAAGGCCCATTTCTAGACTTATTTCACTTCAATCATCTCATACTTTTTTAACTTATCATAGAGAACAGACCTGCTGATCCCTAATATCTTACAAGCTTGACTCTTATTTCCGTTTGCGCTGATTAAAGCTTTTTGAATAGCCAGTTGTTCAGCCTTTTCTAGCAAAGAGTGATCAAGAGGATCCATTTCTTCGTTGTCTATGAATAAATCATAACCTACCTTTTTCAATAAATAATCCGGTAAATCTACAAGTTGTACGTTCCCATTTTCAGCAAAAATCATAGCTCGTTCCCATACATTGCGCAATTCTCTAATGTTACCTGGCCAATCATATTCTATCATCACTTGTTGTACAACCGGGTCCCACCCAACAATACTTGTCCCATTTTGTTTATTTAGTTCTTCAATAAAAGATTCGCTTAGTAATAAAATATCTTTTTTCCTCTTTCGAAGCGGCGGAATATCAAATGAGATGACATTGAGCCGATAAAATAAATCTTCACGAAAGTGTCCTGTCTCAACCATTTCTTCAAGTGGTCGATTCGTTGCCGCAATAATTCGTACATTCACATCAATCCGTTCAGTTCCACCCACTCTATAGAACTCTTTTTCTTGTAAAACCCGAAGCAATTTGGCCTGAAGCTGCAGTGACATATCACCTACTTCGTCTAAAAATAATGTACCACCGTTTGCCAGATCGAACTTGCCCATCTTGCCTTTTTGTTTAGCTCCTGTAAAAGCCCCTTCTTCGTACCCGAAAAACTCTGACTCTAGCAAATGCTCTGGAATAGCTGCGCAATTCACCGTAATAAAAGGCCCTTGTCCGTAAGAACTAGAACTATGAATGGCATGTGCAAAAAGTTCTTTTCCGGTTCCACTTTCACCGCGAATTAATATGGTCGTACGGCCCTTAGCAGCTTTAATACCACTTCGCATTAATTTCTCCATTTGCGGGTCTTGCGATAAAATTTCTTTAAACGTAAATCTAGATGTTTCTGTTTTTCTATTAGAAACTTGCATTTTTCTTTCAATGTCTTCGTATCTTCTAAAACGCTCCCGCACCTCATGTAATTGACGGTAAACGATCTTCCCGATAACGCCAATAATTTGATCGTCTTGGTAGACCGGAATACGATGGACCATATAATTGATTCCTTTGACCTCCATAAAGTCACTGATATCCGCTACACCTGTTTTGAGCGTTTGAGTAAGTTCGAGATGCGGTAGAATTTTATCCACGGGAGACCGTTCAATCAGCTGCTCATCAAGCTCGAATAATTCGATAAGTGAAGGACTAATAAAAATAATGTGACCGGCCTCATTGACCATTATTACTCCATCATACGCATTATCAATAACCGTTTGTAAAATACTTTTCCACTTCTTAACCGATTGTAATTCTTGTGTCATATTCTCTAATTCTGAAATATTCTGGAAAAGGGCAATCGATCCTTTTTTTCCGTTCGGCATAAGATAAGTAGACTGACGCACAACAAAGTAGTCTGATCCAATATTTATGCGAAAATGAATTTCTTTATCCAGGTTGGAGCGGTCCCAATTAGGAATAAACTGTTGCACATCTTGAAACAACAGACGTTCTGCTGTTTCTTGAAGCATTTCATTTAGCTTTTCATTCACAAAAATAATTTTTCCTCTTTCATCGGTCATTAATGCCCCTAAGTTCGATGTTTGTAAAATCGTTTCTAGTTGGCCTTTTAATAAATGGGTACGGTGTATAAAACTCAGTACCGCCGAAGGAGTTGTAATGAGACCAATAGGTTTTCCATCTTCATTAATGACGATCCCAGTACTTACTTCACTAATTTGGATAAAATCTTCTAATTGTTCAAACGTTGTATCTAGTGTAATTGTCCCAATATCCTTTTTTATATAGTTCGCAATTGATGTGGTTTGCTCTAACTGTAACAGCAACATCTCATAAAGAGCGCTTCGAGTAAAAACACCAATCAATTTCCCCTTTTCATCAGTAACTGGGACCGTGTTCCATTTTGTTTTTTTCATTAACTTAATCGCTTCATTTAACGAATGATCCGGAGTTAAGCACTCTTCAACTGGTATCATGATCTTTTCTACTGAATTCAAAGAAATCTACCCCTTCAACAATCTTGTTCTATGTACCCTCCGTAAACGAGTCGCTTTCTCAATAGTAACATAAAAGTTGTAGGAATAATCTAACAATTAATCTATCTTCCTGTTAATTAGTGTTTGAAAATCGAACAACTCACCCATTTATTGTTTGATACAGAATCCAAAAAGGAGAGGTAATCCCCTCTCCTATCACCCATTATTTAAAATGTACAAATTATTTAAACCATCCTTTGGCCTTTGATTGCATGATCGCCTCAATTCGGTTTTTTACTTCTAATTTATCTAGAATAGTAGAAATATAATTTCGAACCGTCCCTGTTTTTATACTTAATTCTTGTGCAATTTCTTTTGTCGTTTTACCATCAGCAATCAGTTCAAGTACCGCCTTTTCTCTTTCTGTTAAGGGGTTTTCCTCACTATATAAGTCATCCATTAATTCAGGAGCATACATTCTTCTTCCAGCAATCACACCACGAATCGAATCCGCTAACTCCTCACTTGGACTATCCTTTAACAAGTAACCACTAACCCCTGCTTTAAGCGCTCGTTGAAAATAACCGGAACGCGCAAATGTAGTAAGGATAATGACCTTGCAATCGAGTGCCTTCAACTCTTCTGCTGCTTCTAAACCGCTTTTTTCTGGCATTTCTATATCCATAATACAGATATCGGGTTTTAATTGATGAACAAGAGAAACTGCTTCGTTACCATTTGAAGCTTTCCCGACAACTTCCATATCATCTTCTAAATTTAACAATGAACCTAATGCCCCTAATAACATTTGCTGATCTTCAGCAATGACGATGCGTATCATAGCGAGTCCCCCTTGTCCGTCATCTTGATTACATTTGGTACTTTCATCTTTATCATCGTTCCATCATTCGCTTCAATTTTTAAGCTGCCATTCACAAACTCTAGACGTTCCCTCATCCCTTGCAAACCACTGCCTTTATAAAAGTCCTCATCTTCTTTCATACCGATACCATCATCTTTTACCGTAATGCATATTTCATTAAAAAATTGCTCGATCGAGATATGACAAGTGGACGCTTGGCTATGCTTAACAACATTGGTCACTGCCTCTTTCATACACATACTTAAAATGTTTTCTATAAATAGGGACACATTCGTTAATTGAACCTCACCATCTAAGACTAGTTCAATTTGAGCAGCTTTTAAAATCTGTTTGATATGAACAATTTCTTCTTTTATTCGGATGCCGCGCATTTGCGAAACCATCTTTCGTACTTCATTTAATGCCGTCCTAGCGGTTTGTTGTACATCCTTGATCTCTACTCTTGCTTGCTCAGGGTCTTTATAAATTAATTTCCTTGCTAAATCGCTTTTTAGTCCAATAAGCGAAAGCTTTTGACCTAACGTATCATGCAGATCACGAGCAATACGTTGCCGTTCTTCTTGCTTGACTAACTCGGCAATACGGTTATTTGCATCTTCCAACTTTTCTTCAAGCTGATCTTGTTTCTTTCTATTATATAAGTTGAACGGGAGGAGGATTACACTAATCCAAACGATAATGATAAATGGCAATTGCTTTAGAAATAGTTCACCTTTCATGAGGATCGAATAATTGATTGAGACGGTCGTAAATACTAGATGAATAATGTACAACGTTAAAAATGCAATTCGATTTTTTATATTTCCATTATAGTAAGCAATATAAAACGCAAAATAAATGAACTGGAACAAAATCGTCATCGTAATGGAAATTGCAATTAAAATACATGTCCAAACATACACTGGCCATTCATTTGACATAAAAGCAAACCGATACGCGATAAAAAACATGATCGTAAGCGTTATACCAGCTATAATCTCAGGAGTGGACGAAGATTGAAAGATAAAATAGAACGGTAGAATACTAAAGCTACTCCAAATATAAGGAGTAATGCCCGAATTTTTTTGAAAGCTCTTCAGCTTTTTTAACATAGTTGAAACCTCATTTTTAAATTCTCTTACTCGCTATCTTATCATAAGTACAGTCTAGGCGCCCGTTAAGTATTTCAATGATAGACAGACATATTGATCAATATAAAAAATATAAAAGCAGCCTCTTCTTTTTTACAAAACGACAAGACTAGTAAAAAAGAGAGGCGTTATATATATTATCTTATAACTCTGACTTTACAGACGGAGAAATCTTTGATGTTTTAACTTTCGGTTTTTCTTTGATACTTTTAAGTTCTTTAAATCCAATGAACGCCTTATTCTGTTCATCCCATAGACGGAAATGAATCGATTTTAAGCTTGAACGAATCGTAATCGTTTGAACATCCTGTAGCATTTGATGGTTATTATGGACTTCTTCAAGCTTATAATTAGGAACACGTGGACTAAGGTGGTGAATGTGATGAAACCCAATGTTTCCTGTTAACCACTGCAACACTTTCGGTAACTTATAATAAGAACTACCTTCTAACGCTGCCTTTACATAATCCCACTCTCCTTCATGTTCGAAATAAGAGTCTTCAAACTGATGCTGAACATAAAATAACCAAATACCTAAAGAACCAGATATTAAAAAGATCGGCCCTTGAATTAGAAGAAAAGCCTGCCAACCAATCGCCCAACATAATAGCGCTACGACCGCTACGATTGAAAAATTGGTTATATACGTGTTGATTCGTTCTTTCATCCGAGCATTTTTTTCGTTAAAACGATATTCAATAAGGAAGATATAAATCGGACCTAAAACAAACATAACAAACGGGTTTCGATACAATCGATAAGCCAACTTACGCCCAAAAGATGAATTCATATATTCATCGACAGTTAGTACCCAAACATCACCTGTACCTCGTTTATTCAAGTTACCACTCGTCGCATGATGGACCGAATGACTATGCTTCCACTGTTCATACGGAACAAATGTCATAATTCCAGTAATGGTTCCGAGGATTTGATTCGCTCTTCGGTTTTTAAAAAACGATTGATGACAACAATCATGAAAGATGATAAATATTCGTACTAAAAACCCTGCAGCTACCACAGAAATGGCCAGCGTTATCACATATGAAACAGAAAGACTAAGATAAGCGAGATACCATAACACGAAGAAAGGAACTAGTGTATTAATAACTTGCCAGACACTATCCTTAGTACTTGAATTTTCATATGGAGCAATTTGTTTCCTTAATTGATTATGATTTTGTTTTGCCATGTTTTTATTTCACTTCCTCATTGGTTCTTTATAACTTAATGATAAACGCTTTCAAAAATAAGTTGTAGTCATACATGTCATAGTTAAAACATGATAAATGTCATATATTCTGAGGAGGCAGATGCCAAGTCTGGGGATAATATCCAACATTTTTTTGTTAACCAACCGCAGTGTATCAACATTCTTTCAACCCTTTTAAAAACCCCAGACCAATTGGTCTGGGGTTTTTAAAAGGGCAATTTTGGTTATATACCCATTTCAACATGTTGTTTACAATAGTTAATAATTAACTCTTCTTCATCTTCTTCTAAAGCGAAATCAAGAGACTCATCTGTCGTTTTTTCGTAAAAATGATATTGTGCAATTCGGCCGTCGTTACCATCGATGGCAAAGATAATTCGTATATAAAGACCATTTTCTCTATGTAAATCATCGTCCTCCGGCACCTGAATATCTAAAGTAAATTCATAACGATCTCCGAGTAGTATTCCTGTCTTATCATCAATCTTTTCAACTAAATGTCCTGTAATCTCCATAATTGATCCAACCTTTCTTTTCAACAAACAAACTTTATGCCCAATTGGCTGCTAGTTCCGAATGTATGTTTTTTCTATTATTTTAAAGCTTTTTGTTTTTGCATAATCTGATAAGATTTTTCAATAATATCTGTCAATACATCTCCTTTGTACACCCTACCTAGTTTTGTGTTTTCTTGATAGTATTCAACAATTTCTTCAAACTGTTTTGCTGTTTCACTAGTAATTCTTACGTTTAATTGGACCCTGCTTTCCTCGCTCAACTTCAAACCTCCATTCCGATTTATTATACCCAGTCCTTTTGCTATCAACTGCTAGCATCATGATATCTTACTGTTATTTTATACGAATTATTCCCATTTGCCCAATGATTTATAGTAGAAATTTAAATTTTATTGTCGAAACTGTTATGTTTAAAACTGTTGAATTATATCTAATCACTGTAACATAGTCCCCTAGGCGATTTCCAGAAAACTAAGAAGATCAACTCGCAGTAAAAGACAAACGCTAAATCATCAATTTCAAATATAAAAGCATAAAATTAATACTTTACAAAAGACTAATGAAACATAAGCATTCATACATTTTTCTTGTACTCTGCCTAAAAAGGCAATACGTTCTAGAGGTTATGAGGAGGGAGTACTGATGGATAAGTTTCGAGGAGATGCTCATAAATTTTATAAAAAAATCAAGAAAGCAACTGACCTGCAATACGCCGTTAAGGACGTAAGGGAAATCGATGAAATTTATTCAATTCAAAAATTTTATGAAAACATTCCCGTTAATGAATTAAAGATGATCCACTACCGAATGGTGAAAGAAAAAAACGGGAGTGGTACGTTTCCTTTACTAATATCGATTTTACCTTGGCTCGGATTAATTTTTTCAAAACAAATCCAAGAAACTGCTGAGGGGAACTTATTTTTTGTTTTTCTCTTCCTTACTTTTTTTACATGCTTTGCTATCGTGTTTATTTTACTTCACTATCGTGAACAAGCATGGGCGTCCTTACATACTGAGATTTTAAAGGACCTCATTGAAAGAAAAGATAAAGAACATAGTATGAATTAAACAAAACAAAACGTAAACGTTAACTATTCCCCTTGATAATGTGGGCTTAAATGTTAAAGTATCTATTTATATTTAGTTCATTTTTTAGCTAAACACAACGAGAACCAAAGAAAGAACGTGGTTGTACACGTTCTTTCTTGGTGTTACACCTTCTTTCTTGATTATATTTTAATGTTTTAGTTCCAATTTACCTTGCTTACTCTTTTAGAATTACCTTCAGGCTCTAACAAAAGATATTCTTGTAAATCAATCATCTATAATTGTTTATGCTCATAGCTTCTTCTCTTATGACTACCATTAAGTTATAATAATCAACGAGTTCATCGTAAATACCGCGCCTACAATCAAAACCGCTAGATAGACCAAACCCAATACACTCTACTTAAAATGTTATACATTTCCCCTACATTATTTAATGAAGGAAATTTTACAAAAGAAAGGAAGTATGATAATGACCAAAAAAGTTACTCTCTCTATTCTCGAAACAAGTGATATACATGGTAATATTCTTCCTATTAACTATGGTAATAACGCTACGAGCCAAGTTGGATTAGCAAAATTATCTACACTAATTAAACAATACAAAGCGACCAATAAATCTCATACACTTCTCATTGATAACGGTGATGTCATTCAAGGAACACCATTAACTTATTTCTATGCTCGCGTTAATAACGAAGGGGTAAACCCCGTCATCACAGTTTTAAACGAAATTGGTTATGATGCTGCTGTACTCGGTAACCACGAATTTAATTATGGGCAAAATATACTACAAAAATCAATTAACGATTCTAACTTCCCATGGCTTTCAGCTAATATTATTAACAGTGAAACGAATGAACCTTATTACGGGAAACCTTATCTCGTTAAAGAACTTCAGGATCAATTAAGAGTAGGGATTTTAGGGTTAACAACTCATTACATACCTAATTGGGAAAATCCAAATCATATTAGAGGGTTATCGTTTGATGATGCATTAGAGACAGCCAAAAAATGGGTGCCTATTTTACGTCATGAGGAAAAGGTCGATGTCGTCATCGTATCGTATCATGGTGGTTTTGAACGTGACCTCGCTTCGGGTGAAGCTACAGAACACTTAACGGGAGAAAATCAAGGCTATGCACTCTGTAAAGAAGTTGAAGGTATTGATGTATTATTAACAGGACATCAACACCGTTCACTGGCAGGTGAAGTGAACAACGTTACAATTGTTCAACCGAGCGACAAAGGACAGGCTTTAGGACACGTATCCATTACTTTAGAAAAAGAAACGGATACCTGGAAAATCGTTAAAAAAAGTGCAGAACTTATTAAAGTTGATCAATCAGTTGAGGCTGATCCACATATAATCGACTTAATTAAGTCATTTGAAACTCAAACCCAAGAATGGTTAGATCAACCGATTGGTAAAATTAACGGCAATATGTTAATTGACGATCCTTTGAAAATTCGCACACACGACAATGCATTAATTGAGTTTATAAATAAAGTGCAGATGGACGTTTCAAAAGTTGATATTTCAAACACCGCTCTCTTTAATGATGAGGCACCTGGATTACATTCCGATGTAACGATGCGAGATATCGTCTCAAATTACATTTATCCAAACACGTTAAAAGTACTGAAAATAACGGGCCAAGACATGAAAGATGCACTAGAGCGCTCCGCCTCCTACTTTGCCACTTTTAATGGAACAGAAATTGAGGTCAACCCTGAATTCACAACACCGAAACCTCAACATTATAATTACGATATGTGGGAAGGGATTGAGTACGAAATAAACATTTCTAAACCATTTGGCGAAAGAATTGTCCGACTCGATTATGAAGGCAGACCAATTGAGTTAGATCAAGAATATCATGTTGTCATGAATAATTACCGCGCTGGCGGCGGGGGAGATTATATTATGTTCCAAGGAAAAGAAGTCGTCCAGGACATCCCGCTCGATGTCTCTGAACTTCTTGCCAACTACATTTTGGAACGCAAAGTTATCGATGCTACTATAAATCACAACTGGAAAGTAGTTCACGATTAATGAATACGGCTGACTCTTAATCAAGGGTCAGTTTTTTATTTGAGCCAACGCTAGCCAATTAAAAACACCAAACAAAATCACTAAAATACGGGCGACCAACTTCTCTTCATCCCACCTTATATTTATACGACGTTTATTCACTTCTATACATAATCACCTCACCAACAACGAAACATTGTTACGTCTAACAATTGGGTATATAACTTCAATAACAAAGTTGTCCACTGCAGAAGAACACAAAGAAGAGTGTTTTACATTATATCCAATCCCCTTCCTTGTGATTATTCGATATGTTTATATACTGAAATAATATGTTTATTATATAAAAATAAAGGACACGCAGCTGTTTCAAACCGCGTGTCCTTCTATCCCTTGATATATCGGGTGTTTTTTAGCTGTCTCTCATGTAACCATTACTATCTAACTGACTTTAATCAGACTAACCTAGTAACTCTAGTATCTCTTGTTCCGTTAAACTAGTGAGCATCGTTTCACCAGGTTGGATCACCTTTTCAATTAACTCTTTTTTCGATTGCTGCATCTCATATATCTTTTCCTCGATTGTTCCTTGAGCAATCATCTTAATAACTTGAACGACATTTTTCTGTCCAATTCGGTGCGCTCGACCAGCTGCTTGTTCCTCTATTGCTGGGTTCCACCACAAGTCATAAAGGATAACGGTATCTGCGCCTGTTAGGTTCAATCCTGTACCGCCAGCTTTCAAGGATATCAAAAACAAGCTATTCTCACCTTGGTTAAATCGCTCGGCCATATCGACACGTTCTTTCCCTGGCGTTTGTCCGTCCAAATAAAAATAGTTATAGCCTTCTGTTTTCATTCTTTCTTCAATAATTTTAAGCATAGAAGAAAATTGAGAAAAAATAAGGATTCGCTTCCCATTATTAATGGCAGTTTGGACTGTTTCGAGAAGTTGCTCCAACTTTCCAGAACCCCCGTCATACTCTTCTAAAAACAATGAAGGATGACAACAAAGCTGCCGCAGCCTTGTTAGTGCAGCTAGTATTTTAATTCTACCTTTATTAAGTCCTTCTGTTTTTAAGATTTCTGAAGTTTCTTGCTTCACCTTTTGTAAATATCCGACATACAATTCTTTTTGCGTTTTCGTTAACTCCGATATTTGTACTGTCTCAATTTTATCAGGCAGTTCTTTTAATACATCAGTCTTTAAGCGACGGAGGATGAACGGCTTAACCATTTTTGAAATTTGGTCAAGTTCTAGATTGCTAAACTCTTGTTTTTTCGGGAAAAACCCTGGCAATAATACGTAAAAAATTGACCATAATTCATCAATAGAGTTTTCAATCGGTGTGCCACTTAAAGCAAAACGCTTTGGTGCCCGTATGGACGTAATCGCTTTAAACGTTTTCGTTTGCGGATTTTTGATCGCCTGTGCTTCATCCAAAATTAAAGTATCGAATGTCTTCTCAGCGTAAAGGTCGCTATCTTGTCGCATCAATGGATAAGATGTAATACAAACATCTACACCGTTTAAATCCTCAAGCTTCTGCTTCCTTTCCTCCGGAGCGCCGTCAATAACAGCTACCTTTAGACTCGGTGCGAACTTTTGACATTCGCTTTTCCAGTTGTAGATCAATGATGCAGGTGCGACGACAAGGGATGGAAATTCAGATGGATGTTCTTCTTTTTCCGAAACAAGATACGTAATACTTTGCAACGTTTTCCCCAGCCCCATATCATCGGCAAGTATGCCACCCAAACGATAAGAAGATAATGTCTTGAACCATTGGTATCCAAAGTTTTGGTAATCCCGTAATTCCGCTTTCACATTCTCTGGAAAAGTGAAATCAAGTTCATCGGGGTGCTTTAAATTTTGCAAAAGCCTCCGAAAAGCTCTGCTGTACTTTGCTTTATAGTGTTGATCTTCTCCAATAATATTTTCTAGTTGCATACTTCGATAAAGAGGAATTTCAACCTTACCATTATCGAGCTCTGAACCATGAATATCGAGCTGCTTAAAAATCTGATCCATTTGTTGAAATGACTTGTCTTCAAATGATAGAAATGCGCCATTTGGCAGACGATAAAAACGTTTTTTCTCCACAACCGCTTGTAAGATCGCTTGGACGGACTCTTGTTCGATTCCCTCAACGTTAAAACTCACTTCCAGCCAATTCCCGCTCGAATCAATATCAATGGAAGTTGAAGGTTCATATTGTTCGTATCCTAATAAGTTTTTAGCAGAGTTTGTTAGAAAGACATCAGCCGCTTGCTCAAAAAGCGGAAGACTATGAAAGAGAAAGTGATAAATCTCTTCATCCCCTTCAACATACAACTGATCGCCGTTAATTTTTAAGAATGAGCTTTCTATTACATCCATAACTCGTTGTTCGTTTTCTACATCACGAATAATAATACGTTCACTGACATCAGCAGTTGTTCGGCTTTCTCTTTCAAATGGATTGATTGTAATGTCACCATAAAGATGCTCTACTTTGACTGTAACTCTTTCCAAATCGTAGTCAATAAAAACATTAGACCGAAGTGGAACACTAATCAAGTCATCTTGAAGCGTTTCATCCATTTGAATAGTAGTAAGTTTGTTTAATTTCGGAACGACGTGCGATACAAATTGCTCAATTTGCTCTTTAGAAATGGCTAACTTTTCTTGAGTTAAGAACCGTTCCAACTCTTTCATATACGTTTGTTGTTCATTCGTTAGCTTATAGAGGTTTTTTTCATCAAACACATAACCGTACATTTCCATAAAAAACAGATCTTGAAAATGACTCAAATCAACGATAAATTCATTCTCTTCACCTTTAAATAATTCAATGGAGTAAGGCAACTCAAAATACGGATGGATCTCAATGCGTTGTTTCCTTCCATATGCATCGCTATAGAATAACTCGGTTCCAGATTCCTTAAATGTTGAAAACAAACGATCGATTGAATAAGGTGCAATCAGCAATTCCCGGTTAGGTATAATGGATGTCTTTGACCAATAATTAGGAGACATACGCGTATATAACTGTTCTTGCGCATACATGTCATATAGCATTTCTAATAATTTTTCATCCTTGCTTGTAAACTGATGTTCAAAAGGATCGAAACTAAAGTTATTTGTAAAAAAGTATGATTTTTGTTCGTGATAATGCTTTAAAAACTCTCCGACCTTCTTAACTACATACGTTCTTTTCGGACCCACCTTTAGTTCAATCGTAAAAAAATATTTATCTTGCATAGAGTATGAATTATGTATTTTTAAATAGTATTCTACGGTCAACGATTCCTTTGTAGGTAAGCTTAGTTCGGTCTTTTCACGAGGACGGAGGTTGGTAAAAGAGTTAATAAGCGCCTTAGCTGTTTCATAACTTCTTCGTTTTTGTTGTTCTTCAAAATACGTTTGACTATCTCCTAAGGACCCACCTTCAGAAAGCTTAAGTAAAACAGCCACACTATGTTTACATTCCCCGTAACTTGCATGTGCGGGACAGCTGCAATGATCAACAACCATTCCATTTTTCTTCACACTAACTTCAACATCATAAGACTCACTTCCGATAACTGAAGCATGCCATACTTGTTCATCAGCGTCATAGGACAAATCCTCAATACGATTTTCATAATAATAAACAAGGCCTCTTTTAAAAACAGAACTAGAAAACATATCTTTTATTTCTGATTTAGTAAGCGACAAATCGATTTTCGATTGCATGGTTCACCAACTCTTCCTATA
The DNA here is from genome assembly GCF_057473385.1 of Alkalihalobacterium sp. TH-98. NCBI lineage: Bacteria > Bacillati > Bacillota > Bacilli > Caryophanales > Bacillaceae > Alkalihalobacterium > Alkalihalobacterium sp. TH-98. Next base: position 38,121 of record NZ_JBYCKM010000038.1, read on the forward strand.
CACAGTTCTATTTGCATTATACTACGGTATGGAATCAACATCCAATTACGACATTAATTCTCCTTCCTGAACCACTTTTTCTGTAAGTTTTCCACCCTGTTCGTGGCATGAAAACAAATATATATATTTCGACAAGCGAAATTGTTTCTAATGTGTTAAAATTTTCATAGATATTTAATTACAGTGAGTTCATAAGCATCTATTATAGTGCATAGAAGGAGTCTCTAAAAATGAACACCTCAGAATTTAAAAAGTTTTTGGAAACGATACTTTTAGGTCTCGCAGGCGGGTATGTATACAGCCTTGCTAACCTCCCGTTACCTTGGGTGTTAGGTCCATTAACATTTGTTATGTTATGGCAAGGCTTTACCAAGCGTAAAGCCAACTGGCCTAACCCTATTAAACAATCAGGATTAATCATTCTCGGAATTTATTTCGGGTTGTATTTTACAGCCGAAACATTTTTAACAATTGGACCGTATTTCCTGCCGTTTCTGCTCGTAACGACAATAATAATAAGTGTAAGTATTATCGTAAGCACCCTAGTTACGAAATGGATTGAAGTTGACCAAGTGACAAGTGTATTCGGTTCTATACCTGGTGGCTTAACCGAGATGGTCATTGCCAGTGAGTCGTTAAATGCAAAATCTTCATTAGTTATCATCTTCCAAACGGTCCGATTATTAACCGTCCTCTTTATTGTTCCTACGGTCATTGTCTTTTATTTTACTGGCCAACAGGAAGTAACAGGTGCCTCGGAAGTGGTTGCAGACACGTTTACTTGGGGAGGGTTGAACTATTTATGGTTATTACTTCCTATTATAATTGGAATTTTGGTTCAAAATAAAATTCCAGCTGGGATCGTAATAGGCCCTCTCGCGATTACTGCACTCATGAACATCGGATTAGTTAATCTCCCGAGTATTCCTGAATTTGTATTGCTTGCTGCACAAATGGCGGTTGGAATTAGTCTTGGTAAAAGTATTTCTTTTACTGACTTAAAACTAGGAGGTAAATACTGTTACGTTTACTTTGGGATTACACTTTTTTTAATTATTACTTCTTTTGGATTAGGTGCTGGTTTAGCTTACTTCACATCACTCGACTTAGCGACGGCGGTGTTAAGTGTGGCTCCTGGAGGAATTATCGAAATGGTCTTAACAGCCGTATATGTCGGCGGCGATCCAGCAATTGTCAGTGCACTACAGCTAACCCGTATTCTCGTCATTATCATATGTGTTCCGCCCCTTTTGAAGTGGTATTTTAAAAAGAACGCTGTGAAACATGCCGCGTAATAGTTGCCTAATAATAGACGATTAATCAGCCCCTTTATCGCTGACTATTGCTCAATCTAGTAAGATTTAGTAGTTGGTAGGTTGGAAGCGCCCGTTTTTCAGTTTTTATGAGAAAATGGGCTTTTTTTATTGGGGAAGGACCCCACTTCTTCATTATTAAAGCTGTGTGTCCGGCATGTATGTTCTTCTTTCGAACCAACTTCCACTTTATGTGAATACCGAGCCATATTTTCTACTTTTGAACCTAACCTACCATATACTTTCCACATCCGATCCCATCACTACTATTTTATGTAAATATTAGTCGCATTCTTACTCTTTTAAACACACCTCTACCAACTTCAGTAAGTCTAGAGTGCATTCTTATTCCCCACTTCTGTGCATCATTCCAACTATTCCTATGCGGTGACCTACTAACTGATTTAACTGCTCACCATACTACTCATAAATAGAAAAGCACTGAGCACCATTGGATAGGTACTCAGCACATTAAGTCATAAATAGGTGCTTAGCATACACTTTAAGACAACCACTTAGCTACTTATCTATTTCTTCGTTTTAACGCATTATATATAATTCCTATGACCGGAATAGATGTTTATATTTTTTCAAATCCCTTTTCTAACTCATCGATTAGAGAACCGACAAATTGAACGGTATTGCGAATTGGCTCTGGACTCGTCATATCAATACCCGCCATCTTCATAAGCTCAAGAGGTTTTTTCGTCCCACCTGCTTTTAAGGCTTCCATCCAACGTTCTGCAGCAGGTTGTCCTTCTTCTTGAATCATTTGAGCAACTGCAGTTGAAACCGTCAACCCTGCTGCGTATGTATACGGATATAATCCCATATAATAGTGAGGCTGACGCATCCAAGTCAGACGAGCTCCTTCATCAATTTCCACTGTATCACCCCAGAAATCAGATAGTACAGCACCTTTTAAGTCACATAAAACATTTGCTGTAATCGGCTTTCCTGCTTCAGCATGAGCGTAAACGCGACGTTGCATTTCACCTTCTAGCAAGTGCGTTACATAGTTATGGTAATACGTCCCTAACACTTGCACAATTACCGCTAAGCGTTTGCGTGGATCTGTTGATTTAGCTAGTAAAGAATGACTTAGTAACATTTCATTCAATGTAGACGGAGCTTCGATAAAATACAAAGAAGGCCTCGTATTATGATAACGTTGGTAGCGACCAGCTAAAGCAAAATGCCCAGCATGCCCTAGTTCATGGGCTAGTGTGAACGCCGAACGCATTTTTCCTGCCCATGTCATTAAGATGTATGGATGTACCCCGTATGGACTCGAACAAAAAGCACCACTTCGTTTACCAACTGTATCTGCATAGTCAACCCAGCGCTCATTGATTGCTTTTGTCATAATCTCCATATATTCAGGTCCCATTACTTCTAAAGCTTCAAGGACTTCTTGTGCAGCCTCATCGTACGTCACATCTGGGTTATACTCTGGGTCGAGCGGTGCTTTCAAGTCACATAAGTACATCTTATCAAGTCCAAAAACGCGTTGCTTTAACTTAGCGAAACGTCTCATATGGGGAGCTAATTCCGTTTGAATAACGTCTAAAATATTATGATACATTTCTTGGGTTACTTGTTGCGGCTGTAATAACATGTCCGTTACCGATTTGTAATTACGCTCTTTCGCCATAACAACTTGTTTCTTAACTTCTGTCGCGTATGTAGCAGCAAATGTGTTTTTATATTGATTTAATGCTTTTGTATAGGAAGCATATGCTTTTCTTCGTTCAGTTGTATTTGATGACTGTTCATAATACGTTTCATATAAAGCTAGTGACACATGTTGCTCTTCGCCTTGTTCATCTATAATAGGATCAAACTGCATATCTGCTGTTTTACTACGTGAGTAGATTGAAAAAGGTCCATCCAACACTTCCCCTAACGACGCTAAAATCGCTTCCGTTTCTGGTGATAAACGATGTGGTTTTGTTTCCAGAAGTTCCGTTAACGTCTTTCGATAGGTGCTCAGCCCTTCCTCTTTACTAAGAAATTCTTCAACGACTCCTTCTGGCAAATCTAAAATTTCTGATTGAATAAAAGAAAGCGCCGCGTCGATCGAAGCTACAGTCGATGAAGCATGACTTGCATTTGCCTGATACGTTGGATTCGTTCCATCAACAGACGTATTTAAATGAGCATATGTCGCCACACGGATTGTGCGTTGTAAGAGTTCATCTTGAGCTTCTAAACAAGCAAGCAAAACGTCTGAACCTTCACCTAATCTCCCTTTATATTGAGTCACTTTTTTTACTTCCTTGGGTAATTGACTAAGTTCTGTTTCCCAAGCTTCATCTGACGTAAATAAGTCATTTAAATCCCACGTTTGTTCCAACAGTGCATCCGTTCGAGCTAATCGTTTAGACATACTCATTCATCTCCTCATTCGTAAAGTCTACTAGAAACTATTAAAATATATTTCGTATTCCGAAGATAAATTCATTATACCACGTTTTCTACAACCAACGATACATTTAATAGGAATATTCAGTTTTTTAAGTACTCTTTAAGCAAGTCTCTATTTCAATAGAAGAAAACCCATTAATACTCCAACTGCTCCATAAAAAAGTGCAAAAGGCATGTTGCGCAGGGTAATTCGATAAGGGTTTTGATCGGTATTCATTGACGTCATAGTAACAGTTACTCCATATGTTCCTACTGTTGCTGTTGCCAACGCCCCGGTAATAAGAACGACTCCAATACTAACAGGGTTTATTAATTCATAGAGTGGCGGCAGTACTTCTATTAAGACACCAATTGTTGCGATAGGATGTACACCAATCATACTCATGAACAAGTAGGTCATTTGAATCAAGATTAATATGAACAACGGTTGCTCAGCAGCTCCTAGAAAAGGCTGTTGAATTAGCTGAAGAAACGGTGTTTCATTTAAACTACTAGAAAAGAATGCTAACGATAAAAATAACACGACAAAGTTTTGTAGATTATTCGTTCGGACTTTCCAAGTTTTCCAGCCAATTGCACAAAAACTATACCATCTTTTCATAAGTAAGGCCCAACTAAACGAAAACGGTAGAATAACTAACGTAACCGACAAAATAAAGTTTAAGTTAAAATAGTTGCTAACAGTTACAACCGTGACTAGAAATGCTGTCAATGCAAGTAATAATTTAAAGATTTGGATAGTAATAGTTCTCGGATTGATCTTCCTCGTTTCCTCGCCTTCAGCTAAATGATATGGGATCGATTGGAATTTCTTTTTATTCCACAAACTATCTAGAGTAAATATAACGAAGGAAAATAAGAACATCCAAGGTAAATACGTAAGGTAGCTTACCCCTGTTGCATCAACTGTAATAGCAACTATGATTTCCATCGGACTCCAAGCTAATGCAAGAGCGAACGCTCGTAATGTCGACTTGCTTATAAAAGAGTCGCTAATTTTCTTCTTCATTTTTGCCAGGTTCTCTTTCAAAACATCTTGGGTAAACGATAAAGCAGACAAATTGATAAACGTACATAAGATATACGTTGTAAATGAACTTCTCATATATAATTTTCCTAGATCAGCTACATTAACTTTCATAATTTCATTAATTCGTCGATCAAATCGACCGGACCGAACCACACTGTTCATCCATGGAAGTACAGTTAAAAAAGCCAACAAAGGCATTGTAGACGTCGTATACAGTGGAATTTCATAGATGGGTAGACCGGAATAAACGTAGAAACCCAAGCCAACCCCTACAAAAATTGTTCCCATTATACGAAAGAGTCTTGTGGCACCTAAAAAAGAAATAAATAACATCGGTACTGCTAAGATCCCAACAGTATAAGTAATTATCAAATTTTCAACAAACATATTGATGATAAAGAGAAGTAATATGGAAGTGTATATCCAATATAAATTGCTATTGATCCATTTGCACATTTAACTTAACCCTTCTTTCAGTAGTTCCCTTTCTATAATACATCGTCATGTAAATCAATTGAGCCCATGACCTAAAACACCTTTAATGTTTTCTCATTCCTCTATTTTACTTGTTGCAACAATTATTATAACGCACCCACCTACTCTACATCTCTAATGAACGCCCACACAAAAAATCAAACATCTATCGTTTCATAATAAACGACCACCAATGATTATCAAACTAAAATGATTTTTCTACCAAAAAATTATGTAATTCCTAAAAACAGGAAGTTAATTATTTTATTTTTTCGGAATCCATAGTAAAATTAATTATCAGAAAATTTAACCAATGGTCAAAAACTTTTGATCTACCATTTCTCAGATGGAACCTTTTTTAATAAGTCCAATTTTTATAAAGGAGATTAGAAAATATGGCGTCGATTCAAAAAAAGAAACTGTGGCTTTATTCTCTTCTAGGCATGTTAACTACTATTGTCGTATTAGCTTTTGCAAGACTTTCTTATGGTGTTGTTCTCCCATTTATGCGAGACGGTCTACATATTACATACAAAGAGGCAGGCTTACTCGGAACGATTACATCATTCGGATATGTATGTACAGTCATGTTTGCAGGTGTTCTTGCTGCAAAGTGGGGTGGAAAACAAACGGTACTTCTTGGGATCTCAATCGTTACCTGTGGGTTTATCGGATTAACCTTCACTCCGTTTTATTCGTTAACTGTATTATTTATGCTTTTATTAGGTATCGGTACTGCATTTACGTACACTCCATTAATCTCATTACTTGTCGCCTGGTTCCCGCAACAGAAAGGATTTGTCATAGGTCTTACCGCAAGCGGGGTCGGGGTTGGACTATTGTTAACAGGGTTTATCATTCCAGCTTTAAATGCCAGCTTCCCTATTATTGGCTGGAGGTTATCTTGGGGACTATTCGCTATCGTTAGCTTTACTGTTGTCCTGTTGACATTACTTTTAATTAAAAATCCGCCCGACACAGCTTCCAAAGAATTAGATAATCAACAATCTTCTCCAAGAGAAATTTATAAAAATCCTGCCGTTATTAATGTAGGCTTTATTTATGGAATTATTGGTATCGCTTACATTATTCAAATGTTGTTCATTATGAGTTTTATGATTGAATATGGGATCAGTGCAAAGTTAGCAGGACAATTAATAGCCTTAAATGGGATTTTATCTATTTTTAGCGGACCCATCTGGGGAATTGTATCTGATAAATTAGGAAGAAGAAAATCATTAATTTTAACCATGGCGCTTACGTTAATGTTTATGCTCCTTCCAATCCTTTACCCTACGATACTCGGTTTTACCGTTCATATGGTTGGTTTAAGCTGTACTTTAATCGGTCTATTTACCTTGATACAGGCCGCTAGTATGGACCAAGTAAAACCTGCTGATATGCCGCTCGCTTTCAGTTATGTGACCCTATATTTCGCAGTTGGTCAATTTATCGGGCCAACTATTGCTGGCTGGCTAATTGATGATTGGGGCGGATTTAAGGGTGCCTTTGTATTCTCATCTATCTGTTTATCGGTTGGATTGGTCTTGTGCCTAAAAGTAAGAAGTGCTGTACATCAGACTGAATCAGAACCGAAAATTAGTGCAGAAATGAACTGAGAATACTCCTCCATTCTGAAAAAGGTTTCCTTTTGACGATTTTCTTTTTATAACTTACAACTTTTATGAAAAAAGCACATGAGGTTCATTTCCTAACCTCATGTGCTGCTACTGTTTGGAATGAAAAGCATACCTAACTTCTTCAGCTGCTCTTTGTCCAGATTGTACGGCACCTTCCATGTAAAGTCGCCATTGAGTTGCTGTTTCTGCCCCGGCCCAATGTATAGGACCTACTGGCTCAGTTAAAGCACTTCCGTATTTTGATAACGTCCCAGGTGGAAAATGACTTCCATACCCACCCCGTGTCCACTTGTCATCTGACCAATCTTTTTCGTAGAACTGGATAGGTGTTCCTGCTTTTTCTCCAAAAAATCGTACTAACGTTTTAATTGTTTCCGTTCTGCGGTATTCTTGACCCATTTTACTAAAGATTTGTGCATTCTCCCCACCTATTAAAATCGTCAAAACCCCGAACCTTTGATCTATTGGTGAACTATCCATCGTTAAACTAATTGGACCTTGATCTGAAAATAAGGATCCATTTAAACCAGCTACTCGCCAAAACGGTTTATCATATACAACTACCATTTTCATAACGTAAGGAAAGTCCGATTCCTGTTGTAGTGCAATACGGGTTTCAGGGAGCTCGGGATCAAACTTGATGTTTCCTGTAATATTAGGTGGAACAGTGATTATCACTTTCTGCGCTTTCCATTGTTTCTCTCTTGTAGAAACAACTGCCTTGTTATATGAATCGTATTTAACTTCTTCAACTGGTCGGTTATACTCAATATAATTCTTAAGAGATTCTGCCATGCACTCCACTAATGAAGATGCTCCCTCTCGAATCCAATATTGCTCTGCGGACAATAATTTGTTTACACTTCCGGCCGATTTCAGAAACCAAAAAACATCGAGTGCTGATACATTATACATTTTTGTACTTAATTCTTCTTCTGCCAACAACGTAAAATGAATTTTCCCCTCGTCTGTAAACATCGAAGCATTAACAAAATCCTGCATCGTAATTTGATCAAGGCTTTTTCCCAATTCCGTATTCCAAGGGGCTTCGTCTGGGAGTTGTTTAATTATTTGATTGACTTTCCGTTTAATTTTAAAAAGATCAATAAGAGCTAAGCGTGATACAGGTGGTAAAAACCCGTTCACTTCCTTAACTCTTCCTCTTTGTTCGTAAATCGTTTTCCCTTTTTGATTCGTCGAAACCGTTTCTAGACTAAACTCTGCAATTAATTGTTTCATTCTCTCGTGATGAGGACTAATCCATTGGGCTCCTAAATCTAAGCCAAAACGATCTTCTTTTAAACTATAGATACGTCCCCCTGCACGGTCACGGGCTTCTAGAATTGTAAAAGAAATATTTTGTTTTTTTAATTCAAAAGCAGCTGCCAAACCAGATAAACCAGCTCCGATAATGACAACATCTACTTCGTTATGAGAGTTCTCCACTTCCATTCCTTCTTTCTAACATCTAGAAATTATACTTAGTATTTCCTTAACTACCTTTATTTCATTCTCTTCTACAATAGAGGTTTTGTCTATATAAAGGAAAAAAGGTCACAAATTAGAAAAAAAGATGCTGATAAATAACCAGCACCTTTCCCATTTACTTATAATATTTTCGATAAAAAAGCTTGAGTACGTTCGTGTTGTGGATTACCAAAAATCGCTTTCGGCTCTCCTTCTTCCACAATGTAGCCGCCATCCATAAAAATCACTCGGTCAGCAACTTCTTTAGCAAACCCCATTTCATGAGTTACAATGACCATCGTCATTCCTTCTTTTGCTAAGTCTTTCATAACTTCTAAAACACCACCGACCATTTCAGGGTCTAGAGCAGATGTCGGCTCATCAAACAACATAATGCTAGGTTCCATCGCTAGTGCTCTAGCAATCGCTGCCCGTTGTTTTTGTCCACCCGATAAGTTATCAGGATAAACACTTGCTTTATCTGTCAAACCAACCTTCTCAAGAAGTTCCAACCCAAGCGTCTCAGCTTCAGATTTTGATTTTCCTTTAAGCCGAATAGGTGCAGATGTAATGTTTTGTAGCACGGTCATATGAGGGAATAAGTTAAACTGTTGAAACACCATCCCTAGTTTTTGACGCATTTTATTAATGTTGTTTTTAGGATCGGTAATATCGTTCCCTTCTATATAGATTGAGCCACCAGTTGGTTCCTCTAGACGATTAATACAACGTAAAAACGTACTTTTACCTGAACCAGACGGACCGATGACACAAACAACTTCTTGTGGTTTAATTTCCGCGTTAATATCCTTAAGAACTTCTAAGTCACCAAATGATTTTTTTAAATTTTCGATTTTGATCATGCGACATCCAATCTCCTTTCAAGCCAGCGAGAAAATAACGTTAATGTATAGATTAAGACGAAGTATAGTATGCCGACCATCCCTAAAATCTCAAACGCACGGAAATTCATCGCATAGATGGACTGACCAGACATTGTTAATTCGGCAATACCGATAACGGAAAGAAGTGATGTATCCTTTATACTAACGATAAATTGATTTACGAACGCTGGAATCATTCTTCGAACAGCTTGAGGTAAAATGATAATACGCATCGTTTGTGCATAAGAAAAGCCTAACGTACGACCTGCTTCCATTTGTCCTTTGTCAATGGAATTAATTCCAGCTCGGAAGATTTCAACTAAATAGGCCCCAGCGTTAATACTGATAGCAATGACACCTGCTGTAAAGGCAGTAAGTGTAATATTTGTCGCTGATGGAAGACCAAAATAAATAAATAAAATTTGTACTAATATCGGTGTGCCGCGAATTAAATCAACATAAATGGTTGCTATAGCTCGTAACAGCTTATTTCTAGAAATACTACATAGTCCAAAAGCTAAACCAATGACCAATGCAATTAAAAGGGAAATGACCGTAATAAGAACCGTAACCCACATCCCTTTTAATAACACTGGCATCGCATCGATGATTATCTGTAAAGTCTCGATTGTAAGTTCCTCCTTATGATTAAGTAAAAAAGGTGAGACCTAATCAGTCACACCTTTAAAACCCGTTATTCACCAAAATACTGATTGTAGATTTCTTCATATTTTCCGTTCTCCATAATAGTAGAGAGTCCATTGTCCATTTTCTCAAGTAGTCCTTCTGCACCTTTAGATACAGCGATTCCGTAATCTTCACCTGTTAAACGTTCACCAACGATACGTAATTGTGTATCTTCACCATCCGTTGAAATCTTATAAGCAACACTTGGGTAGTCGTTCACCAATGCATCAGCGTTACCTGATAAAATTTCCATGTACATCGTTGCATCTTCTTGGAGAACCGTTACATCACCGTTATACTGTTCTGCAAATTCTCTCGCCTTTTCAAGACCAGATGTTCCTTGTTTTCCAACGATCTGGGCACCTTCTAAATCTTCAATGCTATTAATATCACTATCTACTGGAACAACCAGTGATAAACCAGATTCAAAATAAGGTTGTGAAAAATCAACTACTTCTGCACGATCATCGCGGATTGTAATCGCAGATACAGCTGCATCTACTTGATTTGCTTGTAATGCAGGGATAATACCATCAAACCTCATGATCTCCCAGTTAACTTTTAAGTTCTCTTCAGCCGCAATTGCTTCGATAATATCAATATCAAATCCTGTTAAATCTCCATCCACTATGTACTCAAACGGTGGATAATCTTGTACAACAGCAACTGAAATCTCTTGTGCTTCTTCCTGCGTACCTCCATCACCTGCTGCTTCACCTTGAGTTTCATCAGCAGTCCCACACGCTGCCATGCCTAGTAAGAGTGCAGATGTTACAAGACCACCCATCCATTTCTTCATCTTACTGTTTCTTTTTCTTTCTAATTTTTTCAAGTTGTTTGCGCCCCTTTCTTTTTTGTAAAGCGAAAGTAGTGTCATTCATCACATACTTTTACAAACTTCTTTCATACATTTTATGTTAAACATATATACATTTTTTCACAAATTCTGTATTTACTGATATTTTAGTATTCATGCTGTTAATTTATAATAAGGGTTTGTTAACTATAATACGTAGCCGTTTCCTCCTAAATAACGGAAGATCCTCCATATCCCTAGGAATTTGCTTAATTAAGTTTTGAAATAGTTAAATGTGTACAAAGAGACATTTATTTCCTTGTCTACATACATAAACCATAAACCGTAAAGAAAAAAAAAAAAAACTGTAGAGTGATCTACAGTTTTCATAAAGGATTAAGTGTTTTTACTCGTAATTGATTTACTTTTTCATAGTAATATTGAAGATCGAGGTCTTGAAGGACCTTTTTATTAAAACTTTTATCTATGTACTGGCTAAAGGTCCAGATCTTATTTTTTATCTGTTGATCATTTTCTTCTGCAATCATAATTAGAGCTTCATAAGTGGCAAGCATGATTGATATATCTTCCCGACTGTAATGACAGATCTGATAAAAAGTGACGTAAAGTATTTCCTCTACTGTTTTTTGATGAGCAACCACTCGTACGACAGATTGATCGGAATACATAATGTAGTTTCCATCTTGTTTACATGCTTCTGCTAATAATTTTCCTAAGTGCAAAATTCCATCTATTGCTGTATTTGGATCATTAATACCTGGGGACAAAGCCCTAAGTGTTACTTCTACCACTTTTTGTATACCAAAATCAACATCCTGTAAAATCGTGCGATCATTACCCACTTCTACGTATTTATGAAAATTGATCTTCGGTTTTTTATGTTGATAGTAAACGTTAAAAATGGTTTGGTTTGTAGTGATAAATGTGCCGATTGCAGGAACGATTTCTACGTAAAGATCATCCTTTTTCGCTCTTTTTAATAAGTGATCATATTGAAAAAGTTGAATATATCCGAATGTCCTGCTTTTTACTTCCATTTTAGTGAATCCCTCTGGGACTAGCTTAGGCTTGTTAAAGGTAATACTTATCGTTTCCGTTTTTCTTTCTGGCTTTTTGCGATTATAGACCGTATCAAGTGTATGTCTAGTCAATTCGCTAATTAACTTATTGACTTGAATAGAAGTCGCTACAAAATGAATAAAATAAGCGAAAAAGGCTAAGCAAACGATGGAAAATAGCACACCAATTGTCCCTGCTATCACTTCATGTTCTAGGTCCTCTCTCATAAATAATAGAGAAAGGATGGAGTACATAAACCCTCCCATATAAATTCCTAACACCCGCATCGTCACTTTATTCGTTACAAAATCTGAAAGCGTTCTCGGTGAAAACTGTGAGGAATAAGTTGTCAGAACGACCATAATTGTAGAAAATGTGATTGTAATCATCGTTAATAAAGCCGCAGCAATAATCCCTAATATCGTCTGGGCAAGATCAACACTAATTAATATAGTTGCAGGAAGTGTAGCTTCTACTCTCTCGCCATGTACAGTATCTAACCAAATGATGAAAAGAGCTAATACGGTAGCTAATACACAATAAACGCTGGGTATAAGCCAAATGTTTTTTCGTACCTTCAACACGAGATTATAAATCATGTACTACCAACCTCCTTGTCACATGAGTAAGAGGGTTCGCTAGACATAAGTTTTCCACACCTGACTAATGAGTAGAGATGTTCCCTTCTTTTAACTCATTTCGTTCTTGTTCATGGTCAAATTCGGTTTCAGATAAATTCGTAATGAGTATATTTAAGCAAACGAACAAGATCACTAGCCAAAGCCACCATTTTTTCCAAATCGGTTTCTTTTTTTTCATCGAAATCTAATCCTTTACTATTAAACTTCATGTATCACTAGAATAGCCAGTAGCCATTCTTTTATACTTTAATTAGATTATTGAGTGGTCATAACAAAAAGCATCTATAGTCAACTGACTATAGATGCTTTTTGTTATTAGTTACAAACAATTTATATTAGCCTATACGCTTTTTCATCTTTGACAACATTTTTAGAGATTTACCAGTACCGATCGCGACGGACTCTAATGGACTTGGTGCTAGCATAACGGGGACAACAATTTCTTCACTCAACCAATCCTCAATCCCATTTAAAAGAGCCCCTCCACCGGTTAGGATAACCCCTCGATCAACAATATCCCCACTTAATTCAGGCGGGCAATCTTCAAGTGTTGCACGAATGGCTTCTAGAATATGAAATAGATCTTCTTTCATTGATTCTTGTATTTCTGTTGAATTAATTGTAACGTTTTTAGGAAGTCCAGATACAAGGTCCCTTCCTCTAATTTCAATTGTTTCTTGCTCATGATCGCAAGGCGCGTAACCAATGTCCATTTTAATTTGTTCAGCTGTTCGTTCTCCAATTAATAAGTTGTACTTTTTGCGAATGTATTGAATAATATCCTCATCAAACTTGTGACCGCCAATACGAATCGATTGACAAGAAACTACACCGCCAAAAGAAATGATCGCTACTTCCGTCGTTCCCCCACCAATGTCAACGACAACATTAGCAATTGGTTCATCTACTGGCAATCCAGCACCAATTGCAGCTGCAACGGGGCCTTCAATGAGCTCCACTTGTTTAGCCCCACAACTTCTGACCGCATCGATGATTGCACGTTGTTCGACCGATGTAGAGCCTGAAGGAGCACAAATGATGACACTCGGCTTTCTAAACGACAACCCTAGCTTCTTTGCAGATAATTTCATCACATGTTTGAGCAACATCGCTGTTACATCAAAATCAGCAATGACTCCATTTTTTAATGGACTAACCACTCTAATGTTTTCGGGCGTTTTCCCCACCATTTGCTTGGCATCCATTCCAACGGCTACAACTTCATGAGAATGCTTGTTAATCGCAACGATGGATGGTTCATTTAATATAATCCCTTTTTCTTTACTATATACAAGGATATTAGCTGTTCCTAAGTCTATACCTAACTCAAAATTCATAAACATAGCTATTTCACCAACTTTTTTATTCTTTACTGTTAGGTCATTTTATCAGTTATTTAAATAGTAGAAACAGCTTCTAACGCCTTATCTTCTATGTAATTTCATGTAGTAATATGTAATGAATCCCCGAAAAAAAGGAAGATCGAACGATCATTTGTTAAATAATGGATCGATAACACGACTTTCTAATCAATAACAGCAGTACCTAAAAGACTAGTTTATATTTTATTAAAATGGTCCTTTACAAACGTTTGTGTCGCTTCTGGAACTTCGATATGAATAAAGTGGCCCGCATCTGGGATAATGTGAACTTTAGCCTGAGGGAATTCTTGATCACGAAGCTTATAAGCGTAATCTGTCGAGACATACGGATCGTTTTCTCCCCAGATAATCGTTACAGGTTTATTTATTTCCTGCAGTTTTCCTTGATAAGGTATAACTTTTTTCATATCACCGGAACGATATAATTCTAAAATGACAGATCTCGTGTCATCACTTGAAAAGATTTGGAAAAAGTCTTCAAGCACATCTTCACCCACACCTGGAACTTCTTTTTTCATCCCAGCAAACCATAATTCTTTATTCGCCATTTGCTTAACAAGTTCTTCCCCTTTCCCTGGTGTTTGCCAAATTTGTGCAGCTTTATGCCAAGTATAATCAGGAGTAAACGTCGTATCTGTAATGATTAAACTATTTACTCTTTCAGCATTTGAACTCGCCCATCTCAGCCCAATTAATCCACCCCAATCGTGTAAAACGATATGAACCTGATCTAACTGAAGCTCATTTAAAAAGTCAGTTACAAACTGTTCATAACGCTCCCAGCTTGAAGTTTCTTCAAAACGTTCACTTTGACCAAAGCCTGGTAAGTCGGGGGCTACCGTCCGATACCCTTCAGAAACAATCGCAGGTATGATTTCCTTCCATAACATACTCGATTCAGGAACGCCGTGAATAAGCAATACAACCGGGTCATCAGTGTGACCGAAGTCTAGATAAGCCACATTTTGACCTTTGATTTTGATTTGTTTTTTTAACTCTCTTCTTACTTCTACTTTCTGCACTTGTTTTGACATTGTATCCTCCTAAGAAAAGCGCAAGCGCCCGTTTAGCGAATTCTCGCTAGTCACTGGGTGCTTGAGCTAGACATCTTTGAATTTTATACTTTTTTAAAATAATGACACCAAATACTAACCATTCAGTATTTGGTGTCATGTCTAATATTACGATCGTTTCGTTGCTACCATCGTTAAACCATGATTTGGTCTTAATGTAATTAACGGGATTTGTTTTACCGTTTGATCTTCAGCAAGTGTTAATTTATACTTTTGACCGATCGTTGCTAGAATAAGAACAGCTTCCATGATTGCTAAGTTATTACCGATACAAATTCGTGTTCCACCACCAAATGGGAAGTATGCATACTTCGGAATTGTTCTTAATAAATCGCCTTCAAAACGTTCCGGGATAAAATCATGCGGTTGGTCAAAATAGCGTTCGCTGCGTTGAACTGCATACTGACTCATTCGGAAGTTATCACCTTTATTAAATGTTACGCCACCAATCTCAACTGTTTCAAGAGCTTCACGTCCGATCTCATAAGCAGCTGGATATAAACGCATAGACTCTTGTAGAATGCAGTTTGTATACGAAAGTTGTCGGACAGACTCAAGTGTTGGTTTTTCGCCCTTAAGAACCGTGTCTAGTTCGTTCCAGAACTTTTGCTCTACTTCAGGGTGTTGTGAAATTAAGTACCATGTCCAAGTTAACGTATGAGCTGTCGTTTCATGACCCGCTAAGAAGATTGTCATAACTTGATCGTATAATTCTTTATCCGTCATAGCTGATCCATCTTCTTCATATCGAGATGAAATTAACATTGATAGTAGATCATGTTCATGATCTCCGTTTTCAATTAACTTTCTCTTTTCTTCGATAATTGCATAAATAACTTTATTTAACGTCTTCACTGCTTGGTATAATTTCATCTGATTTTCTTGTGAAGGGTTTCCATTAATGATTTTATCAACAAAAGTACTTGCGAAATTACTAAAAGATTCATCAATATCACCTAATAATTTCTCATCGAGTTTCGTACCGAACATCGTTTCAGTGATGATGTTCAATGTTACTTCCATCATTTCCTTTGAGATTAGTAGATTTTGTTCATCTTGCCAATCTTTCATTAAGTTGTCTGCATTTTTAACCATTAAATCCGCATATTGGGCGATGCTCTTCATATGAAATGAAGGTTGTGCCAGCTTACGTTGTTTTTTATGTTTTTCACCTTCACTTGTTAAAAGACCTTCTCCAAGTAGAAGCATTAATCCATCATAGTCTTTACCCTTTTTAAATGACTTTTGTTTTTTTACTAGAACTTCCTCAATGTGATCTGCATTGAATAAGAAAAAGTTTTTTTCATCCTCACTTTTTGTAGGAATTTGTACGATATCATGCTCACCGTACTTATCTAGCAAATGTAATGAAGCTTTTAAGTGGCTAGTGAATAATTCTGCTGCTTCTTCTGGTGTAGCTTTAGGAATTTTCTTTTCAACGATTTTTTCCATGTTAATACCCCTATCTGATTTTTCTGATATTTTTTAATATACTAATATTATATTGTTAATTCTTTTGAATTTTCAACAATATTTTTCCATTAATAACAAAAACTTGTCGATCATTTCCGACAAAAATCTTCAGTTTTATGACTTTGTCCTTATGCTTTTAATATAAAATTTGTCGAATTTTTGCATAAACTTTGATAATCGAAGCATTTTTTCAGTTAACACTTTTTAAAAATATTATTAAGTGATAGTAAACAACTTTTTTTAAGATGACAAAAATAAGCAAGAGGAAAGCTTAATGCTCTCCTCTTGCTTATTTATATTATTAAATTAATTACCAGTGTTTACTAATGTACGGAAGCTATTCTCTAAGCGACGAGCCGCATTAATATTTTGTGTTCTAGCATATTGGATATACTCATCTGTTAGAGAAGCCCACGCTTTACGGCGATTACGGCGGTAGTTAATATATTGCTCAGTGTTTTGTTCTATACGATCTTCCACACGGTTAATCATATCAAACATTTGTTTCATTGGTGTTACAGAAATTTGTTCTAATCTGCTTGTAACATCACGCCATTGATTTTGTACTTCTTTAGACTTTTCTGATGGTTCTCTTTGTAATCTTTCAGAGATATTAGAAGTAATTCCATTATAAACTTCTTTATTTGTATTTCGAGCTTCTTGGTAAAAACCTTTGAGTGTTTCTCGGTAGTCCTGATTAAATTTTCTCGTTTGCTTTAATGCATTTAGATATGCATCGTATCTTTCATCTGTTTGAGTACGATAGCGAGCTAGTGCCCCCTCGTATTGATCCCATAATGTCTCTACTAGAGTATCAGTTACATGATTTGTTTCATTCTTTTGCTTCGCCTTTTGACTCATCTTCGTTCCTCCTCATTTGTTTTTCAAATTCCTCTATCTTATCCTCCTTTTTAAAAGAAGGGATGTAGAGCTCAAGAAAACTAGAATACATATTGAAAAATTGATCAAGCATTGACTGGTAAAGTTCAAGCTTTTTCGCATAACCCTGTAAATAGTTTCTTCCTACATCTGTAATAGAATATAGTCGTTTTGCTGGCCCGCTTCCTGTTGTATCCCATTCAGATTTCACAAGGTTTTCGCTTTCAAGTTTTCTTAACAATCGATACAAGTTTCCTTGATCAACCGTTTGAAAACCAAATGCTTGTAACTTTTGAATAAGCTCATAACCGTGAAGAGACATTCTACTTAAGATTAATAAAATGAATGGCAATACAAAATTTTTTGAAGGCACGATAGAAGTATCTTTTTTTTCATTTGCCATAGTTATACACCTCTGGAAAAATTCTTATAGGTGTATTTTACACATAGAGGTCATATTTAGTCAATAGTGCATATACTTAAATTAAAAGATTTGTGTCAATTTGGTTAACATTCCAAAATATTGGGTAAAACGTTATAAGAAACTAAATTAAACCTAGGAGGTTTTTATATGCATACGGTGAATGTAAACAACATCCCCGTCCACTACCAACGTCTCGGAAATGGTGAGCCACTCGTTTTAATTCATGGTTTAGGTGAAATTAAAGAAGGTTGGGTTGACCAACATGAACTAGCAGATCAATACGATCTTATTATCCCAGATTTACGCGGACACGGCGAAAGTGAAACTTATGAAGGCATATCCATTAAAAACTTTGCCAGCGATGTTTTAGGGTTACTTGATGCACTTAATATTGAAAGCGCTCACATTTGTGGCTTGTCCATGGGTGGTACAGTTGCTCAAGAAATTTACAGGCAAGCGCCAGATCGTTGCCGCACTTTAACCTTTGTTAGTACTTTTCACTATGCACCTAAATTACTCGGAAGGTCTTTCTTAAGATTTAGAAAGTTTCGAGCAAAGTTATATACCCCTAAGAAGGCTAGAGATATTGCAGCACGTACTTGTCTCTACGCCTGGGATGAAGAAAAATCAAATAAATTTCTTCAATTCTATAACCCTAAACCGAATAGTTATCAAAAATCAATGGAAGCTTGTCTTGCAATCGACAACCGTAAGCTCTTACCGCAAATTAAAGTTCCAACGCTTGTCATTGGGTGCCAATACGACACAGTTGTCCCATTATGGGTCCAAATTATGATGCATGAAAGCATTCCACACTCTGAGTTGGTAATTTTTAGAAACGTGGGGCATATTGCTAAGCTTGAAGATACTGAGAGGTTTAATCATACCCTTCGTACGTTTTTAAATAAGAACAGGCAAGAACAATTTGTATAGACACTATTAAAGAAACATAATTGTGGGAGGGGCTATGTCCTTCCCACAATTTATTGTATTAAAGCATTTAAGCAAATATTACTTTGTTTTTGCAATTAAATTTGAACGTTCTGTTAACCATTCATCTAGTAATACAGGGAACTTCCCAGATAATGCTAAGGAAACATGGCCAGCTTCAACTAACTTATACGTCTTATCTTCACTAGAAACTAACTCCATAATAGGCAGGCTCTGTTCCTCTGGAATTAGGTGATCATACTTAGAAGTAACGACTAATAAGTCAGCTTTTATATTCGCTAAGTCGACCTTCTTGCCGCGAATCGTTAATTCACCTTTTACGAGCTTATTGTCTCGACCAAGATCATTTGCTAGTTGTTTGAAAGCCTCTCCAGTGAACGGTACATGTTCTTTCGTCCACTTATCTAAGCGGCGCCATCTTTCTACAAATCGATCATCATGTGCTTTTGTCAATAACTGCACATATGGCGTGAAATAGACAGGAGCTGAGATCGAACGGAACATAGCATTGACAAAAGCTGGTGGCATATTGCCATACACTTCAATCAGTCGATCAACGTTATAATCGCCTTTTCTCATTCCTTCTACCCATTTATCGGGTGCAGATTGTACACTGAAATCGATTGGAACAGTGGCTACGATTAAATTTTTAATAGGTTCTTCAGCAATAGCTGCATATATAGAAGCAATTGTTCCACCTAGGCAGTAACCGATAACTGAGATCTCTTCTGCTCCAGAATGACGCAGCGCTCTCCGAACACCTTTTTGAAGGTAATCAAGGATATAATCATCCAAGCTAATACCCTTATCTTCATAACCTGGTGTACCCCAATCAAGTAAATAGACGTCATAACCTAATTTAGTAAGGCCTTCAATAATACTTGAACCTGGGTTTAAATCTAAAATAAACGGCTTATTAAATAAAGAATATACAAAGAATAAAGGAACATCATATTTCTTTTCAACCGCTGGATAATACCATAATGTAGATTTATTCTTCTTCCATACCGCTTGTCTAGGGGTATGACCTACTTTTGGATCAGACTCCATTTCACTCATAATGTTCATGAAACGACTCCACCGCTTCCATTCTTTTGCCATATCAAAAGTTGGGAAGGGAACAGTGTTTTTTTCTCGTGTTTTAGTTGTCACTTGGGCTCCTCCATTTCAATGATTACTTTTCGTTTTCTCCAACAAGTACTGGTTCTAATTTTTGTTCGTTATTTTGATTTTTATCTTGTAACAGCCCTTTTAGGGAAGTAAGTTCTTCTTTAATATCGCTTAATTGAGCGAGCTCTGCTTTTAGCTCTTCTAACTCAGCTTTAAGTTCTTTTGTTTCAGTAACTTCTTTCTTCGTTTTAGTTAGTTCTGTTTTAAGCTGCTTTGTCACCTTTACAACTTCACGAGAGATTTCTACTACACTTTCAATCTCTTGATTTGTATTGTTGAATGAGTCTGACAAACTCCAAATTTGTTCTTCTAATAGATCTAGTTTTTCTTCCGTTTGAAGTGCCAACTTTGAAACGTTCGCTAAGTCCGTTTTTGTCGGGATATTTAATTGAGTAGCTAACATTTCTTGGTTTCTACGTAAAAGTTCTAAGTATCTAGAATGTGCGTCTGAATTCACTTTAGCATAACGAACGAACTCTGAATTATTCGTCCATAAATGAATCATATCGTTGATTTGTTTTTCCCATCTGTCGCTAAATTTTTTAAAAGTATCGTATGGATCATATGATCTGTTTGATGACATATTCCTCTCCGCCCTTCTTTATTTTTAGTATTAGGATTTCACTTCGCTAGAACGTTCGATGTACTTATTAAAAGGAAATAAAACGTTTTTCAATTGTTTTGAGAAAAGGTTAATCATTCCTCTTTGATTTTCATGAATGATATTTAACGTTGACTTTAAGTTGTCAAGAAATTGAATGCGGCTTTTCTTTCTGAACTCGATATACTGTTCCACCGATTTTACATAGTAATCTAAGTGTTCGCCGTTAGCGAAAGGTCGCAGCTGTAACTTAGATAGTTCTGTTGTTTTACTTTGGAAGTTATCCATAACTTTATTGATCTCTTCATAAGACTTAATTGGAAATAAATATTGTAATGACGTCGTTGATGTTAACAGTTCTTCACGAGCCGTTTTTTCCCACTCGCGTTGCTCTTTTACTAGCTGGTCTAGTAATTCTTTAGCGTTACTTTGATTTCTTTTCATATTTTCAATGATGCGCTTTGTGTTGCGAAGTAGTGCTTCTTCGCGAAGGCTCGCTCTTTCATTCCAAGCATCCAATTCTTGTAATGATTGTTTCCAAAGTAAGTCTAAACTTGTTACTTTTTCTTCTACTTCTACTTCTACTTCTACAGCTTCTTTTTCTTGTTCCATTTGTTATTCCTCCTTATATGTCTTTCATTTTTATTAGGAATTACCGCAACGATTAGTTTGCTAGTAAGTCTTTTAATTCATCTTGGAGTAATTCTAGCTTTGTTTTTGGTTGTAGAAGTTTTACTTCTTTCTCAAGAAGTGTCTTCGTCTTTCTCAGTTCAAAAAACAATTCCTTCAGCATTTGATTTTGCTTTTTATTGGATTGAAGTAAACTGAACAATCGTTCTTCTAAATCATCCGTTTTATGCTCCAGCCTTATTATGATGTTGGCCATCATCGCAAGCTCATTTTTTGTTGGAACGTTCATTGTTTTTAACCATTTTTCCGCGTTCTTTCTCTTGTCCAGTACACAATCAAGATGTGCTTCTAGCATTTTCCCAGACAATTGAACATATTCGGGACAATTTAATGTAGAGATGAGATCGTTGTTCCATTCTTCTTCTAGTTGCTTGTAATGTTCGTATAGATCGAAATTGTTGTCAGTCATTCTCTTCTGCCTCACCTATCTACTACTAACCGGTTGGTATGTTAACCTTATAATATAACTAATTTTCTAATTTATCAATTATATTTTTCCAAAAAATTAAAATTTTTCTAAAAAATATTATTTTATTTTAATATACTAGCCTTAAGAGCTGTAAATTAGCTCATAGACACTATATACCTATTATGTCAGAAGAACTGAAAATAACGATTTACCATAATAAATTATATAAATATAGATTTTCCGCTGTTATTCTATTACTAAAAAAGATAAAGTCCACGATAGTACTAAATAAAAAGTACTTGTATTCCTATAATTTTCATATAATATTAAATAAAATATCCATATTTTTCAAGAGGAGGTATATTGTAATGCCAACTACAAATTCGAATGGTGCTGAAATCTATTTCGAAGTCCATGGAAAAGGTGAACCTTTACTATTAATTATGGGACTCTCTCATAATTCCTTATCTTGGTTTCGGACACTACCTGAGTTAGCAAAACACTATAAAGTTATCATTTTTGATAACCGCGGCTGCGGTAAGAGCGAAACACCAACTTCCCCCTATTCGATTGAATTGATGGCTGAGGATGCTCGCGCAGTTTTGGATGCAGCCGAAGTTGAATCTGCTCATGTTTATGGTATTTCGATGGGAGGCATGATCGCCCAGCGTTTAACCCTGCTCTACCCTGAACGTGTAAAGTCACTCGTTTTAGGTTGTACAACAGCTGGTGGTCCAAACCATGTTCAACCGTCGATGGAAGTATCTATGCAAATGATGGCTCGAGCTAACTCTCAAGCTACTCCTGAGGAAATGGCTTGGGAAGCAGCTTCTATAATTTACAGTTCATCTTTTATTGAGACAAACCGTGACATTATCGCTGAAGATATTAAAAAACGAATTGAAATCCCAACATCTGCGAAAGGGTATATGTTACAATTGCAAGCATGTCTAGGGCACAATACAGATGAAGAACTCCATCAAATAAAGTGTCCAACCCTCATTATTCACGGTGATGCCGACGTACTCGTTCCTTATCCAAACGGCCAAAATTTAGCTAATAAAATACCTAACGCTGAACTTATCACCATTCCCGGGGCTGGGCATATCTATACTTCCGAAGCCCCTGACCTGGTGCATAATAAATTGCGAGAATTTTTAGGTTCCCAAAAATAAGATTGTAGATAAAAAGTGCCATGACAAAATATGACAGGGCACTTTTTATCTTTTAGATGACAGCTGCGCTAGCCCCTCCATCAACAACTAGTGTATGACCATACACATAATCAGATGCCTTAGATGCTAAGAACAATGCTGCACCTTTCATATCATAATCTGAACCGAAACGCCCTGCAGGTGTATGAGCAAGTAATTTTTCACCCGCTTCATCAAGTACTCCTTTTGCCATTTTCGTAGGGAAGAATCCTGGTGCAATTGCATTAACGTGAATGTTGTAACGAGCAAGCTTTACGGCAAGATCTTTTGTAAACGTAATTACAGCACCCTTACTTGTCGCATAACCAATCGCATCCATCACATCAGGGTTTTGGCCGCCAGTACCTGCGATTGAGGCAATATTAATGATTTTTCCAGACCCCTGATCCGCCATTACTTTTCCTACTTTTTGAGAGAACATGAATATTGCTTTTACATTAACATCCATTACTTTATCCCAAGCTTCAACAGGCATTTCTAGTGCAGGCGCACCCCAAGAAGCTCCACTATTATTAACTAAAATATCGATACTTCCGAACTCTTTTAGTGTTGTTTCGACAACAGCATCAATATCTTCCTGTTTCGTAACATCACATTGTAATGCAATGGCTTTTACTCCCTTTGCTTTTAACTTCTCGCTAACTTCCTGACACGCTTCAAGCTTACGAGAACAAACAACGATATTTGCACCTGCTTCAGCATAGGCATTAGCAATTTGTTCTCCTAAACCTCTTCCCCCACCAGTTATAATTGCTGTTTTATTAGTTAGATCGAATAATTCTTTAATTTCCATTTCTTGTTCCTCCATTTGCTTCGAGTATTAGTATAATTTAGGCGCCAATACTTGTTGGTCTAAGACACTTTGCTTTAGCAGATTAAAAGTACTTGGCGCCTTTGTTATAGATTAAATTAATGAGTTTTAGCTGCTTCCTCATCACGAAGAGCGCGTCTTAATAGTTTACCTACTGCTGTTTTTGGAAGTTCATCGCGGATCTCAACAAACTTTGGTACTTTATAAGGAGCTAACAGTGATTTTGTAAATAGAATAATATCTTCTTCTGTGGCTGTTTTTCCATCTTTTAAAGTAACAAATGCTTTTACCGTTTCTCCACGGTAGGCATCTGGTACCCCAACTACGATTACTTCTTGTACTGCTTCGTGCTGGTATAGCACTTCTTCAATTTCACGTGGATAAACATTGTAACCGCTTGCAATGATCATATCTTTCTTACGGTCTACAATATAGAAGTAACCCTCTTCGTCCATACGTGCCATATCACCAGTGAATAACCAACCATCTCTTAATACCTCATCCGTAGCGTCTGGACGTCCCCAGTATCCTTTCATAACTTGTGGACCTTTAATTACTAACTCACCAACTTCTCCTACTGGAACTTCAACGATTCCATCTTCTGTTTCTTGAATAATTTTAGCTTCAACACTAGGAAGAGGAATACCAATACTTCCAACAACTCTTTCGCGGAAAGGCGGGTTGAAATGTGTCGTTGGTGACGCTTCAGATAAACCAAACCCTTCGCATAGGTTACAACCTGTACGTTTTTCAAATAAGTGAAGTTGTTCAATCGGCATTGCAGATCCGCCGCTATTGAAATAAGGTACTTGATCAAACCCATAATCCTCTAGGTTTGGATGACTGTTTAATGCAACATACATTGTAGGTACTCCTGAGAATTGGAACGGCTTTTCACGCTTGACAGTTTCAACTACTTCTTGTACGTCAAAGCGTGGTAAGATGATTTGATTGCATCCTGCTTTAAAGCCTAGGAATACGTTACACGTCAATCCATAAATATGGAACATTGGAAGAACACTCATAATTTTCGGATTATCAGGGATGTCAATTGCTCTAAACATAAAGTCATAGATTTGTTCAAGGTTTGAAATTAAATTACGGTGAGTTAACATAACCCCTTTTGAGACTCCTGTTGTACCACCAGTGTATTGAAGCATTGCAACATCTTCTGCTGGATTTACTTGAACTTGAGGAGGAGTCTCTGCCTGCAGCTGTAAAAAGTCATCGAAGTAATAATCGCCTTCTGCAAGTGTTGTCGTTTGCTGTTGTAAGCTCACTACGATAATATGTTTAAGGTTCGTGTTTGCCTGTACTTGTTTAACGCGAGGATATAGAAGATCTAAAACGATCATATATTCCGCACCTGAGTCTTTTAACACATGCTCAATTTCTCTTTCAACATACATTGGATTGACTTGAACACCAATCCCTCCAAGACGAGATGCAGTAAATAATGAAAAAATATAATGAGGTGTATTTGGTAACATGATCGCTAATCGATCACCTTTATTAAACCCAATACTATGTAATGACGCTGCGTATTTTTCAGAGATACCATATACTTCATTAAAACTAAATGTTTTATTATAAAACGTAATGGCCGTTTTAGGACCGAACTCCTTTACTGAGTTCAATAAGACATCAGTAAGAGAAATGTTTGGGATGTTTGCGTTTTCTCCAATTTTTTCATCGAAATGTTTTAACCATGGCTTTTCACTGTACACTGTCATGTTAATCCCCCTTATAATAATGTCAATTTTCGTCAATACCAACCGGTCAGTTAGTAAATGGTAACTTATTACCCCTCACACGAAAATTATAGTAATAGCTTTACACTTAGAATTATTAAGTTTAATAACAAGTTTGTAAATAATTGTTTGTCGACAAATAAAGTCATTCGATGGCAATTGTTGTCGATTAGTTTGTTAATAAAAGTTGTTTAATGTCTGTTAATCCTTGTCATATCAAAGATGTTTTCGTTGAATTCCGATGGAGAAGTGTATCGAATTTTGACGTACGAATTTTAAGGAAATTTCAGAAAAATTAGTCTTCTACTCATTATTTACTTGTTTTTAACTAGAAAAGATGAATGCATGAATTAATTTTTTATCTTTTATAACAGAGTCGTATGGTATTGTGCAATACAAACACATAATGCTTTAGAACTACCTCTATTACACTATAGTTGTAGAATTTTTAAATTTTAAGTAAGAGTTGTTTTCCATGCTAGACTATGAAGGAAAATAAAAAACTGACCCTTAAAGAAGAGTCAGCTATTGCAATACTATAATTTTTACTGTATCAGATTATCTATTAAAAGGTTTACTGACATTTTCTATTCAATCATTTTTGCTTATATTTATCCGTTTTTACATCAAAACTACTTCTTTTTTATACCCAAGAATTATCGTTTTAAACATTTTCTCATCCATGTTCAATACTTCGTTATTCGTTTCATTTAATAGTTGTTTCGTGTTCGAAATGTCGAAATAAATATTACGGTTGAAATACACTGCGAAGCTTGAGATGAAATCGTTCAATACCCTTTCTTCCTTAGATAGCACGATATCTTCTTGGTTACTAAATTGAATTTCAGGTAAATTTAGTAACTGTTGAATTAACTCCAGCCCCTTACTATTTACAGGGGGACTAGGATTTGTAATGTGATAAATTGTCTGATTTTGTGCATTCGACAAACCAGCTAATAAAACATGACATACATAGTCAACAGGTACAAAGTTTTGACTGCCAAAAGGGTTACCAATAATATTAAACGTTTTCACCTGATCATTTCCAACTCTAGTAATACGCTTCTTAAAGATCTCAAGTCCCTTCAAAAAGCCATATAAACCAAACGCTGAGTCCGTTTGTCCTGTTTTCGAGTCGCCTACGATAATCGCTGGTCTAAAAATAGCAACCTTCATTCTTTGACCATAGTCCATTACTAAATGCTCAGCTTTACATTTGGTTTCTTCGTACGCATTATTAAATTTTCCACTCAAATCATGTAATGTTTCGACAGCATGCTCTTTTTCTCCTAAAGTATAAGCTGTACTCACATAATAATAGGATTTGACTCCCATATCTCTAGCAAACTCTAAAGTATTTTTGGTCCCAATATAGTTTATTTGATGAAGTTCATCCTGTTTTTTAAAATCAAATGATAATAGTGCAGCGATATGGTAGAAAACATCAATGTTATTCAATAATTTGTTTTGATCCTCTTTAGAAATGGATAACTCTTTATTTGAAAGGTCTCCTTCAATAACCTCAATCTGAGAATGTAAATCACTAGGGATTTTATTAAGTAAAGTCTGGCTCTTCTTTTTGGATCGTGCCAACACATATACTTTATGTTTTGACTGTAATAACTGTAAAATGAGTTGCGTACCTAAAAAGCCTGTACCTCCGGTCATAAATATATTCATCTCGTTGCCCCTTTCCGGTAAAACTCTCGGTCAAGTATAACAAAAACTAGCCACCATATCGCCCAAAAATCTTTCAATTTTGTGAAAATACAACGTTAACACTATAGCAAGTGGATAAAATGGAGTCACCAACTACTAATAGTCTAACGTATAATATACTAATCCTTATGGTGATACCTCGAACTGTAAGAAATATAAATCGAATTAAAACAGAGTTCAAAAAGTGTCCTATATACAGGACACTTCTGTGAATCGAACATTTATGCAAGTGGTGTGTTTTTGAATATTTTTATATCTGAAACTTATGTTTCTTTAGCCAAAAGCAACCTGCTCATTTTTATGCTCTTAACCCGATTTTCTTAAATCCGTCTTTTCCCTTTTAGCAGACAACTTCTTGTCTAATAACCCAGTTGTTAAGTATACACCTAGAAATACAAACAATCCACCTAAAACTTGAACGAATGTTATCATCTCACCTAAGATCATACTGATGATTGCTGTGAAGACTGGGATAAGGTTTAAAAATATTCCAGACTGACTCGCACCAATTTGTCGGACAGCGATGTTCCAAAAAATAAAAGAACCAACCGATGGAAACAGCACAAAATAAACAATTCCTGTTAATGCAAGTGGGCTTAGGTCTGGTATCGGAAATCCTTGTGAAAACGCAAAAGGCGCTAAGAGTGTCATTGCAAATAATGTTGAAACTGCCGTTGCAGAAATAGGCGGTAACGTTAGGCGTTTTCCTATAATGGAATAAAAAGTCCAAACGATTATCGCTCCAATCATAAATAAATCACCTTTATTAAAGTCGAGATATACTATTCGACTAATCTCGCCTTGCGTTAAAATAACAACCACTCCAACTAAAGAGATGAAAAACCCGAGAAGCTGAAGTTTTGACAATTTTTCTTTTAATAGTATCACAGAGGCTACAACGATAACGGCTGGGTTCATCGCTGCTACTAACGATGCATTCGTTGATGAGGTAAACTCTAAGGCAGAGTACAAAATTAAATTGTAGCCAATTATTCCAAGGACTCCGATCATTATGAGAAAAGGCCAATCTTTTTTGATAAGCTTCCAATTCGGCTTTTCTACAAAGTAAGCAATCGGGAATAAAAGAAATAATGCTAAAACCCATCTTGAAAACGTCATCCATATTGGATCCATCTCGTTTACTACATAACTACCAAAGACAAAATTACCTGCCCAAAATAAGGTCGCCAGAATAAGCATGAGCCACACTTGATATTTCTTCACGATAAGCACAACCTTTTATGTATTTTAAGTTTGTTTTCATTAGTTGTTTCCTCACATATTTTTTAATTTGACTTTTATGTGCTTAGAAAGCAAGAGGAATAAGACAAAAAACCCTTTTCATACGTTCTATTTAAGGGGGTGAAGTATATGGAAATGATGAAGATCCCACTTGCAAAGATAACTCCTGCTTTTGAAATACAACGGTGTAAGAGTGTAATAAACAACATTAAGCAATACATGAATTATAAAACCGTACTGTACATTCCTCTTTTTGTTGAAAAGCAGTCAAACGATAACTACCTACTCATTGGTAACTACCAAGATTATTATGCTATTAAAGAAACCTTTAATGATACCGAAAAAAACATACTGCTTCCTTGTGTCATCATCAATACATCCATCACTAGAAAAGAGCGTCTCTTGATCATAATTCGTTATCTATTACGCTACTCTACACTAGGACCTCTTGATAAGCACGCACTGTTTGTTCAACTAAGAAAACATATTACAGCAGAAACACTCGCTAAAGAAACAGGACTCACAACTCAAGAAGTGAGTGAATGTTTATTTCACCCTAACATCCCGGATCGGTTTCGTAAGTTGTGTTATTTAAATCGACTACTCATCCTTAATAAAATTGAAAAACTTGAATTGGCTGTAGACTTAAAAGAGAAATTATATTACTTAGCTGTCTTGCCAGAAAATGACTCAAAACGACTAACTTATGAAAAGCTCATGTGCTTTAGTCGTTTTTTACGTAACTTCAAAAAACAGCTAGGAAAGATTTCAAAAACAGATAAGGAAACGCTGCTTATTAAAATCATTGAGTCAGATATTTATATTGAACAATATCTAGAATCCCTATTGTATGAATATACCCATCACTACAAACGAATTACCACACATATTTTTGTGAAAAAAGAATTGAATACGCTTCCCTTCCCTGCGAAAACAGAACAAAGCCTTATTAAGATCAAATTAAAGAATAGAATACTGTTAACCTATTAGAAAAGCTTTGTACTTAAAATAATATAACGAAAAGGGTTCATTCTATGAACCCTTTTCCCTTTCACGGGCGAAAACCTATATCTTAACAACTACTCTACCACGAACTTGGCCTTTTAAAATAGAACTTAAGTGTTGTGGCAAATCGTTAAATTCACTTTCAACAGCAATCTGTTCCAAGCTTTCAGGTTTATATTCGTTTGCCATACGTTCCCATATTACCCTTCTAACCTCCATTGGACAATACACTGAGTCGATTCCTAACAAATTAACTCCTCGTAAAATGAATGGAAAGACGGTGGTCGCAACGTCAATTCCTCCAGTTAACCCGCTTACCGCTACAGATCCACCGTAGTTCATTCGACTGAGGAGGGCAGCTAATGTGGTTCCTCCTACAGGATCAATTGCACCTGCCCAATATTGCTGATCAAGGGGACGGATTTTTTCAGGAACTACATCTCCACGAGTGATAACCTCATTTGCTCCTAGTGTATGTAAATAGTCATGCTCTCCTGCCTTGCCTGTACTAGCTACGACTTCATAGCCCCGTTTATGTAGAATAGCTACGGCAATACTTCCAACTCCTCCAGTTGCACCCGTAACAAGTACTTTTCCCTTTTCAGGAGTCAACCCGTTTTCTTCTAAGCGTTGAACAGACAAAGCGGCTGTGAAACCAGCTGTTCCATAGATCATCGCTTCTTTTAATGTTAATCCTTTTGGTAGAGGAACTATCCAATCCCCAGGAATACTTGCATATTGACTATATCCTCCAAAATGTGAAACACCAATTTCGTAGCTCGTAGCGATGACCTCGTCTCCTTCTTTATATCGTGGATCAATCGAAGATACGACAGTTCCCGCTAAATCGATTCCTGGAATAAACGGGTAAGATTGAACAATCTTGCCTTTAGGAATACTTGCAAGACCATCTTTATAGTTTACACTTGAATATTGAACTTCGATTAACACTTCGCCCTTAGGCAATTCACCGGTAGAGACATTTTTAAAATCAAGTGAAAAATCGTCCTCTGTTTTATTGACAACTAGCGCTTTAAATACTTTATTCACCTTAGTATCCCTCCCAAAAGTAATCTTTACAAGATAATTATAACAATAATTATTCTGACTGGTCAAAATATTCATGAAATTAATTTTATAGTATACTATAGAAAAGCGATACAAATAAGGTGGGAATTCCTATGAAGAAAAGGGCAATAGAACGACGTGAACAAATTTTAAAAGCAGCATTTCACGCCGTTGCAGATAAAGGATTTGAAGCAGTAACCTTACAAGATATTGCTGATTATGCGGGAGTAAGTAAGGGGGTTACAAATTACTATTTTCACAATAAAGAAGATGTTTTTCTTTCTTTGCTAGACTGGGTAACAAGACAAATTTATAAAAATGAATGCCAAGCGATTAATGACCAACCGACTGCTAAAAAAAAATTAGAAGCATACATACATTCAGTTTTTATTAGTCCTGAAAAAAATCGTACGTTTTATAAAGTGTACCTAGATTTCATTGCTCAAGCGAGTCGAAATGAAAGATATCAGCAAATCAACCTTCAGTTTTATGAAAATTGTTGGGGATTAGGAAGAGAAATCATTGCTGTCGGGCAAGAGGAGGGTGTCTTTTCAAAAGAACTTGACCTCAACCAATCTGCTAAAATGATAAGAGCAACTATTGATGGTTGTTTAATCCAATGGTTAATGTGTAATCAAGATGATCTTCATGAACTTTATAAGAAAAGTTGCTTAGAAACGATTGTTCGTTTTCTTAGATGATAATAAAAGGGTTTGTGGTCGGAGAGATTGATACATTTATCCATTACAATATAGCTCAGGGTGCAAATGCCGAATGGCTTAGCACCCTATATATTCTGATGTGATTATATATCTTTGGAACCACCGTTTGCTTTCTTTTTTGTATTATTCAACTGCCGATTTTTTTGTTGATTTTCAACTGCGATATTTCTTTCACCGCTGTCTGCAAGCTCTTCTGCAAACTCATGGTCTACTACATCATCACTTAAAACAAGGTCTAAAGGTCGACCTCTATGTTTTCTATGTGGCATGTTCACCCCTCCTTCTCAGCTTATTTTTTGTCAGTAATATCTTTTTTATGATTTAAAAATCAACCACTATTGCTGATTTATAATGTAAATATTACTACCTATTTTGTATTTCCCCTTTTCCTCCTACTTTTTTCTTCACAAAAAAGAGGCCAACATTTAAGTCAGCCTCAAATCATTATATTAGTTAACAGATTTACGTCTTTGAAGTTCAGCTAAGATCGTTGGATACTCTTTGTCAATTTTAAACATAAGCAATAAGATGATTTGAACCACAGCTAAAGCTAATGGAATATAAATATTTAATGCTAAAATCATATGAATAGCTAAAGCAGGTTGCTCAGCTGCCCCGCCTAAATATCCTCCAATACCTAATAGCCAACCAATTAAAGCGAGTCCAATGCCAGTTCCAATCTTAATTCCAAAGCTAGCCCCACTATTGACAAGTCCTTCTGTTCTCAAGCCAGTTTTGTATTCACCATATTCAATCGTATCGTTAATCATTGCAAATACTAATGCAATTGCCGGCATTGCTCCTAAACCTGCTATAACTGTTCCAATTAAGAAAGTTGTTAAGTTTGTCGGATCTATTCCTTTTACTATTTGTCCAACAATAAATACAGCAGCCCCAAGCATCGCTACATTTCTCTTTCCAATTTTAGCAACTAACGGTCCGATAAAAAACAAACCAATAATCATTGGGCCGGATAAAGCAAGTCCAATAATTGGGAACAGGTTAATATCACCTAAAACCCATGCTGCATAATATAAACCAGCACCTTGTGTTAACCCAATAGTGGCATAGAACGTAACACAAAATGCCGTTACAATGATCCAATATTTGTTACTAAATAAAGATTTCAATGATTTTTTAACACCTAGTCTCTCTTCCTGGTGAATTGATGTGGAAACTGCTCTTTCCTTTACGAAGCGGAACGTAATTAACAAGCATAGAACAGTAACAAAACCGTATAATGCAGCTAAAGTAGTCCAGCCTATTGAAGCTGCTAGCGGTTGAGTTAAAGTCATAACAATCATCGTACCAACCATAATAAAGATGGCAGAATAAATATTTGATAACGAACGACTATGCTGGTGTTGCGTCATGACTCCAAGCAATGTTTTATAAGGAATAGAAACAGCTGTATACAATAAAATAAATAGTATGTACGTAATGTATGCATATACAACCTTACCATTACTGCTAATGTCCGGTACAGAAAACAGTAAGACAGTAGTAATCGCTAACGGCAAAGACATCCACAGCAACCAGGGACGTGCTTTTCCATGCTTAGATTTAGTGCGGTCAACAACAGACCCCATACCTAAATCCGTAACACCATCAAAGAGACGTGCGATTAACATAAGTGTTCCTACTGCACCAGCAGCCAATCCTGCAACATCTGTATAGTAAAATGTTAGGAAGGCTCCAATCAATGTCCAGACTGAGAAAATTCCAAAACTACCTAAAGCATAGGCCCACATTTCTTTTTTTCTAGGTTTTTCAACTTCAACTGGCTTTTGTAAAACAGCATGATCATTTAGTTTTTTTGCTAACATGAACGAGTCCCCTTTCGCTACTGCAATAAAATTTGGTTTTTTTCGTCGTAAGTTTGAATAAAATTAGTAGTAATACCACTGGTTTAGTTTTGTAAGGGCTTTCATTTCATGTTTTTTCTAAAACAAAACCTTACAAAACAATCGATTTTTTCAAAAGCCATATTCTGCTATTATCACCCCACGAATACCAACCGGTTAGTTAATGATATAACTACCCTAGACGTAATTTCTTTGTTATTTTAGATTATTAATTTAATCGACGATTTTGTACATATTTTTCGCTCGACAAACCTTATGAGATTCTTTTAGATATTTTGTCGATTAATTTAGATAAGAGAGAGAATCCCTTTTGTTTTATATGCCAAGTAAAGTCCGAGTGTACAAAATCTTTGTGAAAATAGGTCGAATTTTGACTAATAGTTTTTGTAGTTATTTGCAATATTCTCAGTTTTCTATAAAGTATTAACTATCTTAAAGGAAATCGCTTCAGATAAAACAGCCTAAATTAACTAAAAGAAAAACGAGATACCCTTATTTTGGGTCATCTCGTTCTTAACTTCTACTTCTCGTTTAGGAATTGAGTTATAGAATCCTTTTTTTCATTAAATACCTTTTTTCCTAAATCACTGAGTTCATCGATATATTTGACCTCATCAAAAGGGATTTCCTTACCTAATTCACTGTTAATACGAAGATAATGATCACCTAAGAGATGCTGACAGTGATAAGAAACTGATTCGGATGATAGATGCAAAGCTAAATCCAATAACTTAGGGGTCACTTTCATTGATGGTAAATGGAAGGGTAACCATTCCTTTATGCCCCAATCCATATTGTCGTCTTCTGTAAAATCAATATTTTGCTGTCCTGTACCAAGAGACATTATTCTAATATCATTTAACCCTTTTTGAAAAAAGTCCATCGCCTCAGTTACACAAACTAAAGACGGATTATTGGCCCACAGTCCTCCATCGATGGATAAATATTTATCTTTTACTTTATTAGGTGGAAAATAAACAGGCGCTGAACAAGATGACTGGACAGCATCCCATAGTTTCACTGTTAAATCACTAGTTTCAGGGTGTCCATAGTTCGACCGATGGACAAAGGGCTTGCCGTGGGTTAAATCCACCGCTGGTATTAGCAGCGGCCTTTCGACTTCTTCTAAAGAAACTTCCCCAAAGCCCTCTTGCAAGAACTGTCTTAGATACTCATCACTGTATACACTTCTAAATATTCCGACCTTCGTTTGCCGAACAAAAATTTTCTTACCATACTTTTTATAATCATCAAGTACGTCTTTCATTTCTTTCTTCAAGGAAATGGAAGCAGCTATGATCGCTCCTGTACTTGTCCCAGCAACTGCATCAAACAGATCCCCAACCACACAATCAAACTCTTCTTCAACCGCTTGTAAAATAGCAAGCGCGAATACACCGCGAATGCCGCCCCCATCAATACATAACATTTTCATTCTATTCACCTAAGCTTTTTATATATTGTCCCTTATTATCCCCTAAGTTGAAACAAAACAAAAGGAGATAACCTTACACAAGGTAACATTTTAATAATCATTCTTTAATTTGTTATTACGAATTATTTAGCTGTAAAAAAACAAAAAATGTTCTAAGGATATAGAACATTTCTGCTGTATACAATTATTATCCGATCTTCTCTTCAGTATCTTTACTTAATAAATGACGTTTATTCTGTATCGGTGAAAGGTCCTTCTTCTTTAAAAGATATAATAAGTGGTCAACAGGCATCGAACCATGGCCTTTACCATTTTCTAATGTAAATTGAACGATATTGCGATTTTGCCGAATGACAGTTAGTGACTTCGCTGAATTAAAATGGCCTTGCCTTTTTTCTGTAATCTCATATTCAGTTCCTAATTCAATTTTCATAAAGGGAATCTCCTTTTCCTTATTCTCCCCATTATCATTCCTATATTTATAGTTTTTATACACAAATTTTTCCAGCACCTATTATGAATATATATATTCAAATAGTTTTAATTGATCAATAAAATTAAGGAAATTCAAGAGTATATACACTTTTCACTCACTTATGTTTTAAGAGTGTTCTTATACAAAGCAAAAAAGAAGCCTTTATCAGCTTCTTTCTGCTCAAATAAATTAATCCCTAATCTGTGTACCTAAGTGAATATTTTTACCATAAAAAATTTCATCCATTTCAAGTTTTAGTTTATCCGTTATTTCTTCTACATCTTTTTTGTCTAATTTTTCTTTTGTGTATCCAAATAAATAATTATTAATGTCAAATTCTTTAAGCCGACATTTCGTATGGAAAAGATTTTCTTGATAAACATTTACATCAATCATATCATACAGACGCTTCACATCATCGGGTATGTAATTTTGAATAGAGTTGATATCATGATCAATAAATAATTTATTTCCATCAATATCTCTTGTAAAACCACGAACCCGATAGTCCATTGTCATAATATCTGTTTCAAGAGAATGGATTAAATAATTTAGTGCTTTCAGTGGTGAAATTTCTCCACAAGTTTGAACATCAATATCAGCTCTAAATGTACTAATTCCCTCAGTTGGATGAAACTCAGGATATGTGTGGACTGTAATATGGCTCTTATCAAGCCCCATTACAACTGCCTCTGGAAGTGGTCCTGGGGACTCATCAAATGACGATTCCGTTGGCACTTCGACAACCGGCCCTTCAGAAACTAATATTGTCACACTTGCTCCTTGAGGTACATAATCCTGCTTTGCAACATTTAATACATGTGCCCCAATAATATCAGCAACATTTTTCAATATTTTCGTTAGACGGTCGGCGTTATATTGCTCATCAATGTAATCAATATAAGCTTCCCGTTCTTCTTTTGTTTTTGTGTAACAAATATCATACATATTGAAACTTAGTGATTTTGTCAGGTTGTTAAATCCATGTAGTTGGATACGTTCTTCTGGAGTAAGTGACATCAATCCGTTCCCCCTTAACGTTTATTAAATCTTGTGATGGATCTTGAAAGTCTAACGTACAATACCCCGGTACTTGATGAATTTATACTAGTTTTTCTTAGGTTACCCATTCTTTACTATCTATATCAACCACAATTTTATTTACTGTGATAATAAAGTCTGAACAGTAACAAATCGATACCCTTTAGTTCTTAAGTCATCGATAATCATCGGTAACGCTTCTACCGTTCCATCAAGAAGACGGGCATCTGTTTGGAAGTTATGCTGCAATACTATCCCGCCCGGTGAAATATCCCGCTGGACTATTTCTAAGATTTCATCCCCTGATAACCCGCTCCAATCAAGCGTATCAACAGACCACATAATCGTTCGAAAGCCCATTTCATGTAGAATAAGTGCATCGGATTTGGTTATTGCTCCAAATGGCGGACGAAATAAATCTGGTTTTCTGCCGACCGTTCTCTCCATTATATTTTGAGTCTTTCTTATTTCTTCAATTACTCTACTCGTCATTTGCCGTGGGAGTACAGGATGGCTCCACGTATGATTGGCAATACCATGTCCTTCATTGACGATTCGTTCCATCACATCTGGAAATGCTTCTACTTGCTTACCCATTACAAAAAAAGTAGCTGGTACTTGTTTACTTTTGAGGATGTCTAAAATTTTAGGAGTATAATATCCATCCGGTCCATCATCAAAAGTTAAAGCCACTAGTTTTCTTGCTGGACCTCCACGATAAATAAAATTAGGGGCTGAACGAATATTCGTCGTAATGAAAGTCCGTTCGAGTTGTAGATTATAGGTTGCTCTCATTCCAAATTTCCGGGTAACATCTAGTAATGGCACAAATATATCGCCAGCGAATTCTATCGTTCGCGTCGATAACGGTTGACGTTTCCATTGGCCTGTCGCTCTGACAAAATCATCTGAATAGTTTTGTCCAACCGGTAGCGCAAAGCGAATATCTCCATAGCTAAAAACAACAGAACCATACTCCTCATTCCAATCAACCCTTACCCCAGTATGTTTTAAGAACAAGGACGGTACCATCAACTGACCATCTCTCATAATGTACTTTGTTTTTACAGGCAGATTGTCAATAAAAATAGGTGCTTCTGGTAATCTTGATTCTTGTGCATATGTTTGAGTTGAAAAAGATGTACTAATGAAAATCGCCATTAATATTATACAAAATATTTGCAAATCCACTTTCTTTGCCCTTTTACGATACAACACCATCTCTGATTGCATTTATGTCTCCCCTAGCTTATTAAATTCAGATTAGACGATGTTATATTTACCAATTTACTGCTTATTTATTTAATAAAAACTGTGGAGTTGATGAAAAACCACCACTCAAAAAAATTTATTTTATAATACTTTTAGATACTTTTTTAACACGTTCTCGGTCTTTAAATTCTCCTACAGGAACATCATTGTGCCTTCTAAATCCATTTCCATCAAAGCAATGGCTGATTTTATCTGTCATTCTTGCATCATTTACTAAGGAATTAATAAGATCAGGTGCATCATGTGGAGCTAAATCCTTATACCAGATACCTTGTGGGTAGGAAATTAACACACACTTATCCTGACATCGCCCATTACATTTCGTTCGTGTCGTATGGATCACGTCGTCAAGATTACGTTCGGAAATCTCTCTCCTTACTGCTTGTGTTAAATCCTCAGCTCCAGCCTTATTACAACTACTACCATTACATATCAATAGATGTTGTTTTGTCTCCGATAAATCCCATGTCGCCATTCTGTAACCCCCAGTTTTTTAGCGCTGTTAATTGTTAATATTCAGCTTAAATTTTCAAAAAAAATACTATGAAACTATCATTTTCATTCATGTTGTCCATAACTAGCTTCAATAACAAATTAACAACAGCCTTTTTTATAAAAGAACGATCATCGTTAATCTTCCTTCAGGAAAGGTTACAGGTGAGATGTCTATGTAATTTCTAAAAGTAATCAAACAAAAAAGCAGCTCTGCCCTAAAAAGAGGTCAGAGATGCTTATCATAATCCGAGAAATTACTAGTGGAACATTAGCCGATAAAAAATACGTCAATAAATATAGACAATTGTTCCGCATTCTAACCACTTCCCTAACAACCCCGTAGGTCAAACAGTGATGTTAAAATAGGTAGGTCTCCTGACTTAGGGTATTCCTTCCATTCCTTCCCAGGTATTTCCCAGTGGACTATCTGAAAGTTTCAGTAGTACTAACTACTGATACCCAACACAGTGGCGGGTCCGTGCCGGCATTAAACCGAACTTCCCTATTAAGCTTGTAAAAGCAGTCTTGCTTTTATCTAGCACCTATTTTCATTTATGAAGTTGATGAAGTCTATTAATCGATGACTTGAATTTATAGTAGTCATAATACGGTAAATTGTCAATACTTGTTTATTCTTGTGATGTTAGTAATTTCGGTCCTGTTTTTGTAATCGCTAATGTATGTTCATATTGAGCAGACCATTTTCCGTCCACTGTCCTTGCCGTCCATCCGTTATCGTCCATTTGACTATACCAAGTACCTTCGTTAATCATCGGTTCAATCGTTATGACCATTCCTTCTTTTAGGCGTGGTCCTCTGCCCGGTGAACCGAAGTGTGGAATTTGTGGAGCTTCATGTATTGTCGGACCAATCCCATGTCCTGTAAAGTCTCTAACCACCGAAAACCCTTCTGCCTCAGCATACGTTTGAATAGCATGACCAATATCGCCGAGTCTATTACCGTCTAATGCTTGCTCAATTCCTTTATATAATGAGGTCTTCGTTACATCCATTAACTTTTTCGTTTGATCCGAAACATTTCCTACTGCATAAGTCCATGCTGAATCGGCTAATCCACCGTTTAAATTAATGACCATATCAATCGTAACGATTTCTCCATCTTTTAACGGTGTTTTTCGAGGAAACCCATGGCAAATTTCATCGTTTATTGAGGCACAGGTCGCGTAGGGGTAACCTTTATAACCTTTTTGTTCAGGCGTTGCGTCATTTTTCTTTAAAAAATTTTCCACAAACTGATCAATCTCCATTGTCGTTATTCCGGGTTGGATCAGCTTCGCAATTTCCTTATGACAAGCCGCTAACAACTTGCCGGCTTCTAACATTTGATTGATTTCTCTTTCAGACTTCAATGTAATCATAGGATCATTCCTTTACAAATCAAATAAAATATAACTTTCACACGTAACTACACGTTAAAAACTCATTTATAACCTACAATAATTTAGTTTTCCACTTATGATGTGAATTAAAACATAAGATTACCTATACTATAATTATGCGATTAAATTAGAGACTGCTTAAAATTTTATATAAAGTAATGTTTTAGTCAAAAAAGATGACCTATTGTCGTTGGTCACTCACATTAACTTTTTTAAGCAAAGCAAAAACCAGAGTTGCCATGTGGCAACTCCGGATAAATCTTTACCCTCATTAATATAATTTACATAACTTTATTGTTTACTTAGGTGAGTAGCGGGCTCTTAGAATGATCTTTTTGCATCCATTCGTATTGTAGTAATCTTACTTTAAACAGAGTGATAGGGTCCAGATATTGTTCTGGATTAGCTTTTAATCGTTCTAACGTATTTTTTTTCTGTTGAATATCTTGTTGTTCTTCTTCAATGACCTCATGGATGACATTGAAAGGTTCACTATAGAACATTGTAATATCACGGTTTAGCCCTTTTTCAAATAATTCAAATTGTAAAATAAACTGGTTAGTTACCGTGTTTGCAATCTTTTCATAGTCCTCATTCTCAATAAGCTTCTTATACATATTACATAACATCGTTTTATTTGGACGAAGTGTTCCAAAAAGCTTTCCAGCACTTTTCAATACTAACTGAGACGGAGTCGAACGGTTTAGTATATTCATTATTTCTAATTGAACCCCGTTTGATAACCGGTTAGCATCACGACTCCAATCATCGAGCACTTTAAAATCACAATTTAGCTTCAACCGCTGTCCCCCATACATCCTATTAAAGCCTTCGGTCATTTCCTCCAAGTAGTCCTGACTCAAGTGAAATTCCTCGGTAGCCATTTCAATCCAGCCTTGAATGGCTTTCGAAAATCTCGGTAAAATCGTATGTTGGATATAGTTCTGAATTCTTTCATTCATTTCTTGATTAAGCTCGATATGAATTTTTCGGAAATCACTTTCTTCCTTAATAAGGGCTGAACAATCTCTTAATAATTTAGGGATTGTCATCTTAAGATCTAACTTAATATCTTCCTTAATCGTATGGTAGGAATCTTGAATGACTTTCATTTTTTCTTTTTCTAAGTCACTTAGTTGGTGAACAGCTGCATTTAACTTAGAAACCATGTCTTCTTTCCATAAAATGGCCTCGGTCATTTCGTTTTCCGTTTCTACTCTTCTCTTGAGTAAATAAGTAAGCGCTTCTCGAATGTAAAATAGTAAGCGTTGATTTCGTTGTGAAGTTCGCATTTTTTGGTTAAGAGCTTGTTGAATAAACTCGGTCAATTCTTCCACTTGTTTGCTGCTTTTATTGTGTTTTGAAAATGGGAAAACCTTTGCTTTCGGAAAATCTTCAGACAACCTTGTACGGATTTCTTCTACCATCTTCGTTACTTCTTGTTCATGATAAATTGCATCCGTTTTTAGTAAAAAGTGAACTGGTAAATGCGGAACATTCTCCTGTATTTTCAACAAGAGATCCCGCTCCCTTTCCGTAAAAAGAGTCGTAGCTGTTAGAACAAACAACAATCCATCAGCTAAATGCAAAAATTTATTCTGTTCTTTTTTATTATTTTTAATGGCTTCAAATGTACTACGATCAAAATCAGGAAAATCGATTAAATTTAATTTATTTTCTAAAAGGAATTTGTTGGGCATTTTAAATTGTACGAGAGATGTTTCTGAGGTTGACATATCCTCTTCTTGCTTCATCTCAGCAAAATCAACGAGACTTGAAACCGTATGAATGGCTGTTTCGGTCACCTCACTGATGTCTATCTCTTCATCATTACTATATAAAATAACAGTCGAAGGAGGAGTTGTTCCTATATTTCCACCTATAAGGGAATGAATAACAGACGCCTTGCCATTCCCTGTCATACCAGCGACTAGAAGGTTGTTGGTTTGAATATCTAGTATTCTTCCAACCGCCCACTTCAAACGATGATCAACGTTTAAGTCATGTGTTTTCCCCCACTTTACTACTTCTTCAAACAACTCAGAACTACGCTCGATTTGAGTCACAGGAATTTGCGTCTGCTGTAGAACATACTCTGCTTTTTCAATGATTGTCGGAGATAGCACCTCTTCGAAAATTTCATTCCACGCCATTACAGCTGTTGCTGCGAATAAAGAATCCGAAGCGTCAGCTAGTTGTAACCAGTTCGTAAGTAAGTTTGGAACGATTCCTGTAATTTCGTCCAGATAATATTTACCGTTTATTAATTCAAAATAAGTGTCTTGATACTTAGCTGACACTTCATGCCACATATATGAAGTTGTGAATTCAAGATGAAGAAATAAACGATCAATTTCAGTAAGCCAAGGAAAATAAAACTCATCGCCTTGGTAACTATTCCAGAAAGCAACGACTAGCTTTTCAAAACATTCTTCATTTACATCATATAAAACCTCAAGCAGTTTTGAGAAATAATGAGGTGGGATTTGTTTCGTCAGCCCTTCTTCTACATAACCCCTCAAAATATCGAACCACTCAATCTCCT
Source organism: Alkalihalobacterium sp. TH-98 (assembly GCF_057473385.1). Lineage (NCBI taxonomy): Bacteria > Bacillati > Bacillota > Bacilli > Caryophanales > Bacillaceae > Alkalihalobacterium > Alkalihalobacterium sp. TH-98. Next base: position 79,672 of record NZ_JBYCKM010000038.1, read on the forward strand.
GCGTACGGATCGCTTCATCGACAGCAAGTTCAATGGCACTGCTCCAATCACGATACTTTTCGAAAAAAGTTCGAGCAACTTTTGTAACATTTGGATAGTCTGGATTGACAGAAACAGCTCCTTTAATAACGTCTGCAGCAAAATCCAATTGACCTTGTTCGTTATAAATTGTAAATAACTTTAATGCCACTTCCGAATTTAGCGTTAAGCTTTCACTATTAACCGATTGATATAAATCAATGGCAGTTTGTAATTGACCTAATTCATAGTAAGCATCAGCCATGTTTTTCCTTGCCCATTGCTCTAAATCATTATGTACCTTTTCCCATTTAAAGATTGCTGCTTCAAAATCTTTATGATGAAAATATACTTCTCCTTGGGAATAACGAATATACGAAAGGTCTACCTCTTCCTTTCGTTGTTCATCTATAAATAAATGTCCTAGGAATTGAACTGGATTTTCTGTTACTTCTTCTATAATAATTAAGCTTTCATAATACGTTTTTTGGATCAGTTGATTTTCTCTGGTCATGTCTATTCCCCCAAATATGATTTTTTAGTCAAAAGAGCTTAGAGCCCTCTTCCCTAATTTCATATCACATTAAACTAAGTATCTTCCATAAATAGTAGCAAATGTTTTAATTACAAAGGTTTCAGTTATGTTTCAATTCCGCGTCAACATATGTAAAATAACCGCAAAATAAGGTTCAGTTAGTGCAGGAGAGATTTTGTAATAGAAGCATTAGTGAGATTTTTTTTATGGACTGAGAGGCCCTTATTTCGTCAAAATATACTAGTTTACCGTTCTTAGCGGACTGAGAGGCCTCTATTTCCCACGATTGTAGTGCAGTTAACCACTTTTCTATAGAATAAGAGCTTCTGAGTCCGTTAAACCTTAGAAAACAGTGTTTTCGACATAAATAAGGGCCCCTGAGTCCGCTAAACTGTGTTCAATGCGACTGTGTCCATTTCTATAGTAATCTCTTAAAAATAACAAACACTTTTAAAAAACTAATCTAGGAACATCGCAAAGAATGTAAAAGTCTATAAGAGAAATGTTAAAGTCATGGTTTCACTATACAAAGCAATTCAACCTGCGTAAGATAGCAATTGTAAACAGAAATTCAAATTCCATGAGGAGGTTTTTTCAAATGAAAAAGCTATTTTTAACAGCAGCATCAACTATTCTTGCCGTAGGAGTTTTAGCAGCTTGTGGAGATCAAGATTTAGATGATCCAACAATGACTGATGAAGCGGACTATGGAACAGAAACAGAAGGCGACATGGGTGGATTTGATGAAGAGCCTGCAATGGATGAAGGTACAGAAGACTTTGGCGGCTTTGAAGACGAGTCAGATGACTTAGAGTCTGATTTAGATATGGGTGAAGAAGAAGATTCATTTGAGTTTGAAACTGAAGAAGACGACGCAATGGAAGACGAAGCTTAATTCTTCAATAAAATGATAAACTGTCTACAACCAATCAGTAGGTACCGCCCTGCTGATTGACTAGCAACTTTTCATGACTCCCCCCACCCGTATCTATTAACGACAAGGATCGTTGGGTACTATGACCAAACTGGTCTTGAAACGGAGGGACAAATATGGATCGTCAATCAAAAAACCAGAGCCATAATCAAGAAGACAATCATTTGCCAAACGAGCATCATTCATCACCACAAAAAGAAAAAAATGGAAAACCTTGGTACAACCAAGGGTGGCTCTGGCTGCTAGTTGCCCTGCTCGGAATCGGTGTTTTGTTTTTCGGTTTCTCTTCTCTTATCGATGAAATTGGAACAACTAATCAAATGATCCAGGAACAGACAGAAACAATGAATGAACAAAATAATGTATTACATTCGATTAATGAAGGTATACATGAGCTTACAGTTACTATTAAAGACGCTATTAGTATGATTAAAGACTCCATTAATGGTTTAGCATAAATGAATTGGTGATGAGGGATACAAAATCAATAAGTTTGGTGAATGTTCTTACAATATAGAAGAAGCGGATGACATTATCGTCATCCGCTTCTTCGTATTTAAACATTTTTATATTAAAAGAAATTTACTATAAAATGGATAAACCTATAACAAGTGAGGTAACCTACGTTTTGTATTAATGTAGACTGAATGATAAAGGTGGAATCAACATGGGTCTTGTTTCCTTTCTCAAGAAAGTCAGGAGGTCACAAAAAAACGTTGAACCGAAATCCTCTAATGTACAGCTAGAAAAAAAGCCAATTGAAAAAAGCCTCTATAAAAATGTCCAATATATAAAATCTACTTTAGGCAATGCTCCCGACTTAGTAATTCGTGAAGTCATCATACGAGAAACTAAATTAAAAGGTGCCATTTTATTTATTGATGGAATTGTAGACGAAAATTTACTTAATGAGTTTTTTTTAACTCCTTTACTTCAAACTGACGAAGAGATTGAAACACTCGATAAACTTGAACAAACAGCGTTACAATTATTGCCTATTAGCAGGGTAAAAGACTTAAATGTATTAATTAAAGAACTTCTCTCAGGGAATAGCATTTTTCTATTAGAAGGTCAAACTGAGGCGATTAAATTAGCCATTTCAGCGTGGGAAATGCGGTCAATTGACGAACCTGAAACAGAAGCAACTGTACGCGGTCCTCGTGAAGGGTTTAATGAATCGTTAGGCGTCAGTTTAACTCTTATACGCCGAAAAATTGTCAATCCTAACCTTCGATTTGAAGTGATTACTGTAGGAGCAGCTACGAATACAAAAGTATGCCTCGTGTACATACACGACTTGGCTTCTCCTCGTTTGGTAAAAGAAATAAAAAAGCGAATAAACAAAATAGAGCATGACACGATACTTGAATCCGGCTATATTGAAGAATTCATTGAAGATGATCCTAGTTCTATATTTCCTACTATCGGTAATACCGAAAAGCCTGATAAGCTAGCAGCAAAAATTTTAGAAGGTCGTATTGGAATACTTGTAGACGGCACACCGATTGCTTTAACCATTCCCTATTTATTTGTAGAGGCTTTCCAAACTGCTGAAGATTATTATTCTAGGCAATACTATAGCTCTTTAGTACGAATTATTCGTTTTCTATCTTTTGGTATTTCTATTAACTTTCCAGCTTTATATGTTGCCACACAAAACTTTCATAAAGAAATGATTCCAACAGAACTCCTTGCTAGTATTGCAGCCGCAAGAGAAGGCGTCCCTTTTCCACTTGTTATGGAGCTCGTCATGATGTTAATTGTCTTTGAGATACTTCGTGAAGCTGGAGTTCGAATGCCCCAAGCAATCGGGCAAGCAATGTCAATTGTTGGTGCCTTAATTTTAGGGGATGCAGCGGTTCAAGCAGGAGTAGTAGGAACACCAACGATAATCATTATCGGGATTACGGGGATTACCTCATTTGTTGTTACTCCATTGAGTGATAGTTCAGCCATTTTACGATTCTTATTTATTGTACCGGCTTCAATTATTGGCTTGTATGGGTTAATAATAGCCAATCTCGTTCTACTCGTTCATTTAAGTAGTATTAAATCTGCTGGTATCCCTTACCTCTCGCCGATTTCACCAGCGGTATTTAATGATTGGCGTGATGTATTTGTTCGTTTGCATCCTAATTTTTATCAAGATACACGGGCCAAGTCTATCCCGTTACAAAAGGATCCGAAAAAATATCGATTTGAACCTGAGGATGAGCAACTATGAAAAGAGCTCTCATAAGTTTAATAATCTGTAGTTTACTTACGGGCTGCTGGAGTTCTAAAGAACTTGGTGAATCTGCCTTCGTTGCTGCAGTCGCGATCGAAAAAGAGGGAAATCTATTTACGCCAAAGCTCCAATTTCTACAACCTACAAAATTGGATCAAGGGGCAACTGATGCCCATATCATGATTGCCTCTGAGGGTCTATCCGCCCACCAATCACTACGTTCAGCAATTAAAGGAGTTCATAGAAGAATTTATTTATCTCATGCCCGGACTTTTGTAGTTAGTACCGAAATCGCTAAAGAGGGGATATTTCCTGGCCTCGATATCATTTATCGTGACCAAATGTTTAGGCTGACCAGTTATTTATTTATCGCTGACCAACCAGCAACTTTACTAGCGTTACCTTCTCCAGTAGACCCTCTTTCAGGGATTAGTTTAGCCAATGGGATAGAAGCGGCTGAGGATAGTCATCAAAGAGCTATAACACCTTCTCTTAAAGAGTTTATGGAAATGAGTTATGAACCTGGCCGTTGTGCTTATGTGATTAGATTAAAAAAACATACCGACGAAGCTCAAAAAGAACCGCATATTGATTTGGACGGGACAGCCATTTTAAAAGAGGGAATTTATGTAAAAGATATTAATGACATTTTGGCGGATGCTCTTCGGTATTATCGGAATGAAGCAGGCAATGATACATTTACTATGCAAGTTCCTAATGGTGATGACTGGTTTGCTTTAGAGCGGTTACGAGCCGAAACTTCAATTAAACCAACGCTTCAAAATAATGAGCTGATCATAGATGTTTCCGTAAACACAATCGCAAATATCAATGAATGGCATTCGAGTATGGAATTGGACGGACACATGTTTGAAAAAATAGAAAAAGCGTACTCAGATGAACTTCAAGCAAGAATGGAAAAACTACTAGTAAAAATGAGAGAAGAACCTGTTACAGACGTACTCGGATTTGGCACACAAGTGCGTCGTCAACTACCAACCTATTGGAAACAAGTACAAGACGATTGGGATACTGCTTTTAGTACAGCAAAAGTTAATATTACAGTCGAGACCAATATTGAGAACTTTAATTTGATAGAAAACACCAACAGAGAACCAAACCAAGGTCCACCCAAGCGATTTCAGCTTCCTTGGATTAAGAATTGAAGGTGATCATAACTTATGCTACAACGACGAGCTGTATTTTTTTTCTTATTTATGAGCTTACCGATTATGGCCCATGTCCTGCTCCTCCCCATGCTTTGGGATATATCGGGCAGGGATGTATGGGTTGCTGCGATCATGTCCGCACCCATAGGCTTTTTATTTGCATATTTAACATGGAAACTGATGAACATTGAGCCGAAGCTATCCTTTTTTGAAAGAACCGTGAAATTGTTTGGAACCATCCTTGGTCCTGTCCTTCTGTTCATTTGGTTTATCTACTTTCTATTTCTAGCAAGCTTAACAGTTAGCGGATTATCGGAAATGTTACATGTTGGCTTTTTTGAAGAAACTCCCTCTTGGTTTTTTGGGATTTTGTTTATTGCGCTTATTTTTTATAGTGTGATGAAAGGCATTAAGGTGATTGCTTGGTGTGCAGGGGTTTTAACCATTATCATTATGATAAGCGGACACACGATTTCGCTAATGCTAGGCGGGCAACGAACTTGGCAACATCTTCTTCCTATTTTAGAATATGGATTTACACCTGTTTTTTGGGGTGTATTTATTATAACCGCTATGTGGGCAGAAGTTTTTAGTCTAGCTGTGTTTAATTTTCGCAAAAAAGAATCAAAAACGATGTTATATATTCTCCTCATTTCCGTTTTCATCAATGTCTTACTTGTCGTTAGTACCGGTGCTGGAACAATTACTGTTTTTGGACTAGAACAGTCCCAAGCTCTTACGCATCCTGCCTTAAGTTCTGTCCGAATGGTTTCATTAGGGTTTATTGACCGTTTTGATGTTTACGGTTTGTCTCTTATGACCTTTGGTTGTTTTATTCGAACAGGCTACTATGTAGTTGCTTTATTAAAGTGTGTGTCGCCTGCTCTTATAGAAAAAGCACCAAAACTTTCTATTCTTGGTTCTGTTCTGTTGGTTTATTTTCTTTCACTTTACTTTTACAAAGATAAAATCATGTTAGATATGATGCTTGTGTATTACACATTAACCAGTGTAATCGTTTTACTGCCAATCGTTTATTTAGTTAGAGCCAAGTTTACAAGCAGTACGACTCATACCGAAACAGAGTCAATGAACTAGTCAGTGATGATAAAAAGGGAGATCTTGTTACCGAGATCTCCCTTCTTGCTTCACTTAACCGATAAATTCCGTAAATCCTAATATAAAAATAACCCATATTCCTATTAGCATATGCGAGACACAAACACCGACGAATGACTTTTGCTTGGCAAACATCCACCCCCAGAATATGCCTGGAATAAAAGCTGCGAGTGCAAATAATGTACCAATATGCGAATGAGCCATGGCAAAAAGTAAATTCGATAGAATAATTGATTTCAAATGATTTCCTTTTGAACCTGGTAGAAATCGATAAAATGCGGATTGCAGACCAGCTCTGGCAATAAATTCTTGAACGACAGAAAATAGAATGTAAACGATAATGGTTATTAAATAGATAGAAAAACTAAAGCCTATTTCAGAAAACGCTGCAGTTGGATTAAACAATGCAATATTAGCAAATGCCGGTATAAAAGTAATAAGGCCCCATTTCAAAACCAGGAAAAAGAATAAGACAGGCAACGTAAGAAGAATAGCGTCTTTTACATGAACGTTCCATTTGTCCAGCGATAAACCGAAGGACTTTAACGGATATCCACTTTTCTTTAAGATCGTATACATAACAAACGCAAACCCGATTAATAATGCAACATCAACAAAAGTAGAAACTCCGTGATAATCAACAAAGTGGGTAAGCGACATAAGCATAAGTGTATAAATCGATAGAACGACTAATAGATTCGTAGCAAGTAACCCGAGAGCTTTGTATGATTTCAACTCCTTACGTTGTCTTTCTTCTTTTTCTAGCATCATTTCATTCTTATGCTGTACTTCTAATGAAAGCTGCTTCACCATCTTTCGTAATATCTTTACTTGCAGACTTTTATAGTTAGGATTATTTAATAGATTTGTAACGTTAATTTTAATTAACAAGGAAGGTTGTCTCGTCCTAAATGCAGTGGTTGAACCATGACCACCAACCTCTGCTAGACCCCCAACAAAATCACCATCATTTAAGACGGATACTAACTGTTCGCGTGCCCTCTTTTCTTTATATAAGCCAACACTGCCAGTTTTGATGATATATAAAGATGGTTCAGGATCTCCTTCACGCACGATATATTCGTCTTTTTCTGTCATCATTACTTTTGAATGTTGAGTGATAATGTTAACCTCATCATCAGTAAACTCCGCTCCAAACGGATTATTTTTTATTTCATGATACACATTAAGAGTTTTACTACTCATGGTAACCCGCTCCTAGTTTCACAGAGATGTTATTTTAGTCATACCTTTAATTATAGTAGATGCAATGGGGCAAATATAGTAGGTACGGGACAGCAATATTTAGTAATGTAGAAGGATTTTAGAAACTAGGATTGGGAATAATATACTAAAAAAATAGATTGTTTTCAAAAAGGTACATAGAAACAATCTATTCTTCATTTTATGAGCCTAAATTGAGGGAAATCTTACAGTTCGTCTAATTCTTCAATGACTGCTGGATTAAATAAGGAATGTGACATTGATTGATCAATCTGATCTACAGGCAAATCACCAGTATAGGCTTTAATTTCTTGCTCAATCTTTCTTAAGTCATCCATAACGATATCGTAAGTGTCATTTGCTGGGTCTAGCTCAGTTAATTTGTTTTGTAACATTTGTCTTGTTTCCATTAAAATATGTAAATTTTGCAATTTCTCAACATAAGTTAATTCTCTTTCCATCATATCCCTCCTCCTTTGTTATAGCTTTCCAATTTTTTGATTAGATATGTATTTCTTGTTTAATGTTGAGGCATTTCTACTAATGTTAAAAGCTATCCCGAATAAATACGGGATAGCTCAGTAGTGATTAGATGATTTTATTTTTTAAAGTACCTAATTGTTCAATCTCTAGCTCTACTTCATCCCCAGGTTCTAACCATCTATGGACTTCATTCCCTAATTCAAGAATACAGCCCGAACCGACTGTTCCAGAACCAAAAACCTCTCCACAATGAAGCGGAACTCCAGCAGATGCTCTCTCAATCATTTGGCCAAAAGTATAATACATGGTTTGAGCATTTCCTTCTGACAAAAGCTTCCCGTTTACTTTTGCGGTCATACGGAGGTTAAATTTATCTCCGTGACGGTATGGCTCTAATTCGTCTTTTGTTATAATATATGGCCCTATCGATGTAGCAAAGTCTTTTCCCTTAGCTGGACCTAAACCAATTTGCATTTCTTTCATTTGCAAATCTCTTGCTGACCAATCATTTAATATCGTATAACCGAAAATATAGTCATCAGCTTCTTCCGCTTTAATATCTCTGCCATTTTTACCGATTATACATGCAATTTCCAATTCATAATCAAGCATTCTACAAGTTGGAGGCCTTTCTACATCTTCTTCAGGACCCTTTAAAACTAAGTGATTCGTAAAGTAAAAGGCAGGAATTTCATACCATGCTTCGGATATTTTTATTTTACTTCTCTTGGTAGCATTTACTACATGTTCTTCAAATGCCATAAAGTCTCTTACACTTGGAGGAACTGGTATTGGTGTTATTAGTTCAACTTCGTCAAAAGTATACGATGGTTCTATGAGGTGCCTATTAATCTCGTTTGCTAACGGTAAATACTCCTCGTTATGCTTTATAAATTCTAGTAAGCTATTTGGTAATTGGTCTTTACTCACCTCTTGCATGTCTGCCACACCATTACCTATAATCCAACCTGATCTAAGGTCACCATTAGGATGTCTATATGTTACAAGCTTCATTAAAAGCACTCTCCTTTATATACTAGAATGTTGAATGGTAGTTGGTGGATATTTATTGACGAGACGTTTACCTGTCTCAGTAATGGTAACTTTCCGTCTCCAAACACCAAATTCTTTTACATGATTTTGTTTTATGAGTTTTGCCAAAACGACAGAAGCCTTTAAAGAATCATATTCTTTTTGTTCTAAATATTTTTGCAACACGTCGCTTCCTTCATTTAACTTTTGTAAGAATAAAATATCTTCAAACGATACCTTGTCTTCACTCATTCTTTTTTGCTCATTTGTTAACGTAAGGTATTTCTTTGCATCTTTTCCTAGTTCAAACGTGTAAAATCCAGGGCCTGTATATTTTTGTCTAGTAATCAATCTTTTTTGATCTAGACTCTCAACGATCTTATTACTAACAGAAGAATCAACTCCAAGCATATCACTCACTTCAGCCATCGTATTGTAACCAAAGTGGATGAGTTTTAAGACTGATCTTTCATCTTCATTTACTTCAATAGGGTCCATTACACTTTTTTCCTTCCAATCCTTTGCACCATAATAATTAGGTTTTGTCACTAAACTAATTAATATAGTGGCGGTTAATGTAACTACTAACCCTACTACGCCAATATGAGTATATTGAGCAATGTTAAAGATACCTGCCAAATCTAATACAGTAAATAAAATCAATACAAATATTCCTAAAATTGCTCCCCAAAAAGCCCCTTGAATGGATGTACGCTTCCACCAGATACCTAAAAATACTAATATTGAAGGTGGTCCAAGCCAAGCAGTGGAGAATGCAAATAAGTATAGTGGTCCTCCTGGATAAAAACAGAGTAACCACACGAGTAAACCTAAAATCAGAGTAATTATTTTAGATGGGGTCGTTAGTTGTTTTGAAGTGGCATTAGGTTTAAAGTACCGCTGATAGAAATCTCGAACAGCTGTACTAGATGCTCCGATTAATGCTGTGGTTGATGTGGAAATTGAAGCTGCTAAGGCTCCTGTTAATGCGAGGGCTGCAATACCTACTGGAATGACTGTTAAGACAACACCAAACGCTGACATTGGATTAGCGGTTCCATTTGGTGCAAATTGATCTGCAAACATACTGCCTGCAAACAGTCCGATAAAAGCTAAAATGAGAGTTGGAATAAATAACAGTAATGCCCCATATACAAAAGAAAGTTTTGCCGTTCTTTCACTTCTAGTTGAAGAAACACGCAACCAATAGTAGTTATTTCCCCATACTAAAAAGCATGCAAATAATACAATAAAAGTTAGAATACTAGGATACTTAAGAGAAAATATCGACATTTGAGCATTAGCAAATCCACTAGTCCAATAACTAAAATCACCCGCCCAGTTACTGCTAATAAAACTCGTGCCTCCAAATTGAGTGATGACTGTAATAAATAGTACTGGCAGAGCAATTAAGCCGATACACATTTGAATAAAATCTGTTAACGTAACAGCCCAAAACCCCCCAATATACGTAAATAAGAGGAACATAAAAAATATAACCGATAACGTCCAAATAATCGGCCAACCTGTAAAACCAGTTGCAACCATCGCCATGGACACAACATTATTGGCCATAATACCAAGCAGTCCGAGAATAGTTGTCACTGTAATTAGGGTTCTTGTCTTAGCGTCATACCTCATTTCCAGCCATTCGGATAGCGTATGAGCTCCTGAACGTCTAATGTAGGGAGCAAAAATAATCCCATATAATGCTAAGCCCCCAATGGCATATACAAGTCCAAACCCAAGTGATCCCCAAAATCCAGTTGTGAGAGCCAGCCCTGGAATAAGCGTAATCATCGTTCCTGCAAATCCGATCGCAGCAACCCCGAAAACATTAATTAACAAACTTACTTCTCGACCTGCAATAAAATAATCATTCGAACCTGTGATCCATTTTTTCGTAATGAAACCACCATACAACAGAATGATGATGAAAATAACACTATACAAAAGAAAGATCATATTAAAACTCATATTCTATCTCCCTTCTTAATCAAAAATTGCTACTGGTCTCGCCCAACCTCCACTTGCGCCTTTAATTTTTACTGGAAAGACAGCCACCTTAAATCCAAAACGTTGTGGCAATTGATCTAAATTAGCTAGTTTCTCAATTTGACAGTATTCTTGTTCCTTTCCTGCAAAATGAGCTGCCCAAAGTACTCCTTCTCTAGGGTTTTGGAGATAATCCTTAGCTTGTAAATATAACGGGATATCCCATCCCCATCCGTCTGTACCCATGACTTTAATACCTTTACTCATTAACCACTTTGTTGCATCCGCTGACACTCCTGCGTGAACACTAGCGTAGTTTTCTTGATAGTACTTTTTATCTGCATCTGTTCGAATAAGCACGATATCGTATGGTTTTAATTCATAATTCATTTCATTTAACTGTTCTTCTAAATCTGAAATTTGAATTTCATAACCTTCTGGCTTCGTACTGAAATCAAACAACACTCCATTACCGTAAAACCACTCTAAAGGTAATTCGTCTATCGTCCTTGATCGTTCTCCATTTGTTTTTGCAGCGTAATGCCAAGGCGCATCGACATGAGTTCCCGTATGTGTTGATAATGTAACGGTCTCAACTGCCCATGCCTCTCCGTCCGGAAAATCTTCTGCCTTTAGCCCTAGAAGTTGTGCTGCCTGTTCAGCCCCTTCCTTATGTTCAGAATAAGAGATTTGCGGTGGAAACGGCTCCTTCGCTTCACTATCCAAGGGTATACTGAGATCAATAATTTTCAACTGATTTCTGTTCATATTTTCCTCCTAAAGTTTATTTTTTGAATAGAGTTCGATAGAAAGCGCTTACATTTTTTTCTTGCGAAGAAATTAAGTTGATAGGTTTGCCTATACTTAAACTTAATCACCTCCTTTAAGATTAATGCTAAAAGTCATCTATTAACCTTTCTAGTTGTTCCCCGTATAATTTCTTTAAATTCTGATCAAAATCATTCATTATTCTATTCACATAAATATCATGTCTAATATAATTTCGTGTTGTTTTAACCATTGACTGATGACTGGATACAACTCCACTAGACTTCGCTGACTTGGCCTCGAAGACAATTACTTTTTTGTCATCAAGAACAATACTTAATTCTCCGAAATGGCGGTCATCAACTTTTGTACTTGGATAATGAAAAAAGTGACACCAAGGAATTGGGGTTGTGGTTTGATCGAATATCATAGTGACAACTTTTACCCCACGTTTCTGTGCAGCTGCTAAATGAGAAAAAAGCGCATCAAATTCTTTTGCCCAGCAACTCATTATGATTTCCTGACTCGACTGGTCAATTTCATTTTTAATTACTTCAATCGAAGTTTCATATCCTTCCATATGAAACAATTCGCTCCATTCTTCGTCACTGCTATTCGAAATCTGTTCAAAGGATGTATGAAGTAAATTTAAATTCTCGGTAAACTCTTTTTCAAATGATGCTAACAAATCTTCATAAGGTAACGGACAATAACGCTTACTTGTTGATTTATCTCCACTTTTTAGTAGGAAGACATAGCCTTTTTCTTGCATTTTCCTTAATGTTTCGTATACTTTGGGTCCTGGTACCCCAGAAGATTTAGCTATCATATTCCCATTAGCGGGATAACTTTTTAACAGGGATAGGTAAACCTTTGCTTCATATTCAGTAAAACCATTGTTCTTTAATGAGTTAATAATATTCTGATTTTTCATAATATTCACCTAAAATGTATTTTACTACTAGGGTAGTATGATGTCAATAATATGTTAGAAAAAATATCTTCTTTTAACCTCAACATACGCTTCTTATTATAATTAATTTAACTACTTAATATATCGACCTTTCTTAGTAATCGTTGTTCACCTTCCACTATTCCACCATCATTATAAACCGTACCATCAATTGAATTATATATACTGACTGTTGAATGTTTTCTTAGGTACAGATCACCTGTCAGTTCAGCGTACAAAAATAGTTTTGCCCCACTTAGTACCTGAATGTCACCCTTTACTTTCCCTTTAATTATTGTATCTACTTCAATGATTGCATCACTTAAGTTATTACCGATAATAAGTTTCATTACTACCATCTCCTTTAATTAAACAAACATCAACTCTATTAAAATTAATCGCTAAAGCCTCTCTTTTGTTACACTAAATTAAAAACTTTTTGGCGTTCGGCAATAAAATCATATGTTTTTTTTCTAAACTCAAATATAATTTCTGAAATTTTTCGTAACAAGTTAATGTTTTAGTAGATTAGTAAATTGAATCACTTAATAAGGAGGAATTATTTCATGTTTCTAATTCGAACGGGCTTTTTGTTTTGTTTATTTTCTTTTGCTGTTTTCACCTGGACGACAAGTACAATAGCGGTGGAAGACCAGTTGGAGGCAGGTGCTTTAACTCCCCCACCGCCAATTGAATATGAAGATAATGAGGAATTAAGTGCTACTTTTAGTACATCATCATCTCTTATTAGTAATGCATATAGCAGTATTTCCAGAAATAATAATACGGTTCGGATTTCCGGGGATACGTATACGACTAGAACGGTAGATGAGTTACGGATTACTCTTGATATTCAACGATGGGATGGATCTAAATGGAATACAATTGGTTCAAGAGGTCCCTTTATCGATTATAATTGGTATTTCACTTCTGCCTCACAAAGTTATGTTGTAACAAAAGGCTATTATTACCGTGCGCGTACTTTACACTATGTTCGATCCGGCAGGACCACCGAACTAGTCACACGGTACAGTAGACATATTTTAGTTCCACTTTAAAAGATGAACTAATTGCAATTAGTAGAAAACAGCAAAACAAAGCCCAGCCACGACGTTTTGACGGTATTGGCTGGGCCTTAATTATTTCAATATAATCCACCCACTGTTACTTTAATTGGTTGGCAACATTAGTAGCTTCTTCTTGAGATAATGTTCCAAAAATCGTAATATAATTATTACCTGAGATATACTCTAGATTAGTTATATTATTGGACACAACTACGGTTCCTGGGAGATGTCCGATCGTCACTTCACTCACTTCAGCCTGATCTAGATTATATTCAATACTTCTGCTAAAGTGTTCTGGTATTTTTTCTTGTAAAATAGAAAACCAAAATTCCCCATCAGAATAAGCTAATTCTATCTTCTCAGCACTAGTCTCTTGAGAATTCGTCCATACTCTCACTTTCTCAAGTTCGTATGAGCCGAGTAATTTATCTTCTATGGGAAATAAAGCATCAAATTTAACCATCGCTTTCCCTGTGTCTAGGTCCACTTCTTTTATTTGTGACTCTGTTAAAATGGCTTCTTGTTCGTTTTCATTCAATACAAACTCTTCACCTGGGGCTGGAGTTAGTGCTGCTCCTTCATCCGTTTGGTCAGTTTGTACGACAAACTGAACGACATTGTCTTTCCATTGATTAACGACATGTACGACACTTGAAAAAGCGGAAGATCCAGTTGGGCTTGCTAATAATAAAATTAATAAAATGCTTGCTGCAAACAAACCACTGTATTTCTTTATGTTATTTTTTTTGATTTGGACTTGTTGTTCTTTCTTTAGTTTAATCTGAATGCAATCCCATATTTCTTCTTTATCAGGTAGAGGAATATTCGTATCATTCAATGCTTTTTTTGCTGCATTTTTAATTTCATTATCCCATTTTGGACTGTTCATCTTGATCCCCCTCATTTTTCATACCTTTTTGAATAAAGTTTCTTACTCGAAAAGCTCGTTGCCTGACTGTATTTTCTTGAAGGTTAAGACGCTCCGAAATCTCTTTGTAAGACAGATCATGTACATACCGTAGTAAAAAGATGACCCTTGAGATCTCTGGAAGGTCACAAATGATCTCTTGTAACTCTTCTATCGTTATTCGATTCATGATCTCCGTTTCAATTGACGAATGCTCTTCAGTTAATTCAATTTCTTCTTTCAGCATTTCGTTACGCTTGCTAACGCTTTTTAAATATTTTAATGCTTCATTTCTAGCAATCGTAACTAGCCATGCTTCAAAGCTAGTATTTTCCTTTTCCTCATAAGTAGATATGTATTTAAAAGCGCGAATAAATGTTTCTTGAACAATATCTTTAGCGATATTCTCATCGGCACAATATCGATAAGCCGTACGATAAATACAAGGATAATATTGATTATAAATGACTTTTTGAGTCGACAAATCTAACGTATGATTTGCTTTTTTATTAAAAAAAGATAAAATGAACTTTTTCATAGTTTCTCCCATCTTGGAAATAATATCTCTTTTTTCTACTAACTATACCAATTGTAGCAAATTATGTATTTATTGATATGTCATTTCATATTTTGTTAAGTATAAAAATTCTTTATAAAATCTATGAAGAACACCCAAAAAAGTTCTCGATCCAAACAGGAAATTCGAGAACTCTTTGTATGATAAATTATCCGAACACTTTATAGAATTGCCTAGATTGGACCTACTAAGACGAAATTTTAAAAGCTATTACTTTTCTGACAACGCCTTGTAAGTTTCTTTGTTACAAATGATATATAACACCGCTTCGTCTGGAATTTTCTCTTGTAATCTTCTATTTATATTGAGTTGATCCCGGTCAGCAATCAATGTTGCTCCCTTTGAAAGTAACTCCTGAAACGCATCATTGTACGTCACCCAATTTTCCTTTTTCGTCACTTTGTACAAATCTTCACCGTGCTGCCTGCTGATTAATTGGGAATAAACTTTACTTACCCCTTTATACATCGCTGATCGAACCGCTAAGCTAGATATTGTTTCTTGCGATAATATAAACTCATCTACTCGTACATGAGAGAAGTTGGAAATATGTTTTTCGGTTAACACTTCAACTGTAGTATGTACATCTGGTGCCAAGCGATCAACAGTAATCGCAACTAATAGCGTTTTCGCATCTTTCAATGAGCCATCTTGAATCGTATCATCTGCAAACACAATAACAGCACGGGCCTTTTCAATATTTGCTTTTTCATACGTTTCTTCTTCAGTAGGGTCTCCTTGTATATAATGGATACGATTATTTGAAACATCGATCGGTGCCTGCTGTAGAGTGTCTATAATAATGACCTCTACCTGTTGATCAGAGTCCAGAATTTCTTTAACAGCAAAGTCCGTTTTCTTTCCCCAACCAATAATAATAACGTGGTCTTCTTTGATATAGCTCAACTTCCCTTCCTCCCTTTTTCTCCTAAAGATCGTGAATGCATCTACGATTTTTCCAATTACGACCCCTAGCAAACCAATACCAAATAAATACATAAAGACCGCAAACATTTTGCCAGCCATCGTGACAGGAGAATAATCGCCGTATCCCACCGTTGAAAAAGTCGTCATCACAAAATAAAACGTATTCAAAACACTTTCAAATGTATTTGGTTCCAACAAGTACATAATAATGCTACATAAAATAATAAAAACTAGAGATGTAATAAATAACGTTAAATTCCTCATTTTAATTAAGCCAAGACTTATTTTCAGAAAAAAATGCAACTCTATCCCCCCTTTCATTTATAAAAATCGATGAACCAATGAAAACGGGAAGCTAATTCTTCCCGTTCATTGAATGAGTTAGAATTTCACATCAAGCCGTTGTGTACGGCACAAACATCGATAAGTTACCTGTTATTAAGCCGCCAACTCGGAAGAATAACCCACTTGGTTCACCGTTCATAACGTGAGAACCAATTAATAACTTTCCAATATATGGACCATCCCATGTATCAATCGTTTGATCGGGCATCGGGAAATATTGTTGATAAACCGCTTGTTGATCTTGATAGTAGTCAACATCCTCATCGAGAATTCTCCCGTTCGTAACAACACGGATGCCTCCACCTTCTCGACCTAATACTGGTTTTTTAACATAAGTATCCCTTAACGGATCAGCAGAAAAATAAGTTGGTAAAAAATATTTTTCGATCGCAGCCTGTTCCATTCTCGTATACCACTCATCTTTTTTGGCTGTAATGAGTGCTAATATCGCTTTTGATTGCATAAGTAGTGCAGCAGGCGGATTAATAACCTTCAATTTATTATTGATAATATGAACTAAAAATTGTTCACCAATTGGTTCACCCGTACCACTTTGCTCTTCTAAAAAGTATTCTAATGGATAGAGACGATATAAAAATTCAATCGAAGCACCATCAGGCGTTTTCACACCCTCTTTATCTACTACAATTTGTTCAAGCGGAACATATTTCGCTTGCTGAGGATACAATTTCATTAAATATTTCACGGTTTGTTTATCTTCATCGTGCCAATCCGCACACGTAAAATAGAGCGTGTCGCTGCTGCGAATGTCATAATCACGAATGATTTGCTCCCATGTACTTTTCACTTTTTGGTTAATGTGTCCGTTTGGATTATTACTCTTATGTTCATTACAAAGAACCTCTTGTGCAATAGCTGATTCTACTATGCCTACGGGTGTATCGGTATTAGCCTCGATTATTTTTAAACCGCTAGCTGACGCAATAAAATCATATCTCGTAAAGTAAGAAAATTTTGTCTTACCTAGCTTCTGAAATAAGTCCCACAGCATAATTGGCAAACCTAACTCATGTATCGTATGTGGATTTTTTACAATTTGCTCGTACGTCTTCGTAAAGATATCATGGGCCGCTCTTGACGCATTTTCAATTTCGCGAACCATCTTTTCTGGAACAAGTAATAAAGAGTCACTCATATATTGATTGTCTTCATAATTTTCATATAAACTTGCCCATGTAAAGCCTTTTTCCGCTACTTTCTTTTCTACTGCTTCCCAGGATTTTAAATATGTTTCCGGGTGAAACGGCTTTGTTAATGATTGGTATGGAAGCATTGAGGACCTCCTTTAATAACTTATAGCTGCAGCAACAATCATACCGACTAGAATAGAAACACCACCTAATAAAAGACCAACAGCAACATTTCCTTTTTCCACTTCTTTCGCCAAATTCGTATTTCGAGTAAGAACATACTCAATGACTAAGTGAAGCACAATTTGCACAATAATAGCAATAATGGCCCAAATCGCTAAATCCACTAGATTGATCGAACTCCGGATCGCCGATTGAAGAACAACGACAAGACCTGCCATCTTACCTAATAGTTTAAGAGAAACGGCTATATTCCCTTCTTTAATAAGTGCTCGTTCAGAGTATGGGGTAATTAATTTAAAAATATAAGTACCAATCAAAAATAATACTAATGACGCTGCTAAGTAGATTAAAAAATGATCAAAAGTTTGTAAATAATAGGTTAAATTCATTCACTTTCTCCTTTCACACCACAAGGTAAGAAATATGATAAGTTATTTGTAATTTTATCGCCTGCTCGAAAACCAAACGCACTCGGTTTTTCATTGATGATAAAACTGCCGATTAATAAGTGCGCGCTTTTAGATCCCTCTTCTGGTTGGATCACCGTTTCCGGAAGATCAACATACTTTTGGAACACCTTTACATATTGATCATACGTTTTTTGCTTTGGAGCATAGATTGTATTATTATTTTGTCGCACTTCAACCGTATCGCCTTCACGTCCAAAGGCTGGTTTGGAAACGTAAGTCTCATCAGTATCGTAAAACGGATCTTCATCTAAATAAGTAGGTAAAAAATATCTTTCAATGATAGCGTAATCTTCTTCACTAAAAAATGGATGACGTTGTTCAAACATTCCCCATATAACTGCCATGACGGCTTTACTTTGCATTAAAAACGCAGACACTGGATTTAACATCCCGACTTTTTTCTGCTCGACTAATTTCATAAATTCAATACCAATCGGAAAATCATCACTCGTCTTATCTTCTAATAGTGCTTCTAAAGGATATGTATGACGATAGACGATATCAATTTTCTTTCCATTTGGATCAAATACGCCCTGGCCTTCTACGACTTGCAGATCTCGCAGGGGAATAAATACAGTGCCCTTAATTTGGGCAACAGCCATTAAATAGTTCATCGTTTCACGGTCTTCAATATCATCTTCATGAGCAGTAAACACAACATACGGATGCCCTTTGACACCAATTGATTGTGCACAATGAAAAATACTATTTCGAATTGATTTTCCTAAATAAGCTTCCTCATTCTCATTGGGATTACTTACACCGAATCGTTTGCATACGAGCCCGTTCACTTCAAACAATTCACGAATAAACGTAGGCGTATCGGAATTGAATTCAATTAGCTTTAATCCTTCGATTGTTTTTACAAAATCAAAGCGACCAATCACTGTTTCGTAAGGAATTTGTGCGATCCGTAAAAAAGGTAACGCACTCTCTGGAAACCCTAAATCTAATAAAGTTTCATCAGGTGCATTCTTTAAAAGGAGATTAAGTTTTTTATAAATTGAATAAGCATCATTCGTCGCCCTTCTTACTTCAGCCGCTTCAACTGTTGAAATGAAATGACAATCGTACAAAGCGTATTCCGTTCCGTATAACCGATCCCAAAACATCGGAATCTGCTTGTAAAAGGCATTACGTTCACTGTATTGTTTATCCACCAAAACTACCACCACTACCCATCCCAGATCTTGAATTGGTTACTTGACCTGAATTTGTGCTTGAACGATTCGTTTGTTGACCTGTTGTCGTTTGATTGTTTTGATTAACCCCTTGTTGATTCGTCGTTGTCCCAGCTGGTTCCTGACGTCTTTGTGTATTATTTACATTCGACTGATTGGAACTATTTCTTCCGATCGCTTGCCCAGCCATAAATGCCGCTATTGTCGGAAACCAACTGCCTCCTGAATAATAGTGCCCATAATTCTCTGACCCCTCTTGGACACATTGATAGACTTCGCCTTCAGCATCCCACGTCCACGTATCGCAATCTGCTTCATCTGGAGATGGCGGTGGGCCAGGATTTACAGCCTGATTATGAGTATGAGAATCCTCTGGAACTGAAAATAATTCCTCTTGAGAACTCGTGGAACAGCCCGCTAAACCGAAAAGAGCGACACTTGTTCCAACAATTCCCTTAAGAAGTTTATCCGTTTTTGGTTTTTTCATGATTTACACCTCCCGTACTACTTACGAAACACTATAAGAAAAGTTTCAGAACTATTAAATTCTATCAGTAGTCCAACATTTGAGCAAAAATAGTTTTATAAATAAATCAGTTTTTAGAAACCTGATCGAACTAGTGATATAGTCATTTTTTATAGGTCATTTGATGCGGAAAAATGTAGAAAAGTTTTTTTAAAATATTTTTATTTCTAATAGGATTTTAGTACCCATTTATCGAAATATTTACTAAATTTTATTTTAGAGAGAAAGAAAAAGAATATGGGGGGGCCTACGAAGAAATGCCTACAAGTCTAATGCAAACGATTGAACTTAAACGAAATGAATTAGTAAATTACGGAAAAAAATATGGATTATCCTCTGAGATCACTATTAAAAGCAGTCAAGAACTCGATCAGCTGTTAAACACACTGGAAAAAAGCAAAAATTATCATTAATATAGGCAACTCCCCCTCTATAAAAAGGTGGAGTTGCTTTTCTGTTAATTGGCGAGAGATTACAAATATTGTAATTCATCCATCATTGTTTCTCCAGAATAGGATTTGGGGAGCCTCAGCATAACAAAACGATTAAGTTTTCGATTAATCTCGTCAATGTTGATTTCCTTCCCTTCGTGTTCTCGGATTTCCATCCAGTATTTGACGACGCTGATCATTTCATTTATTTGACTAATTATGGTTCGCTCACTCGTTTTCGTATAAGTAACCGACTGGCAATTTTTCATGTATTTTTGTACCGTAAGTTCGTCAATTCCATCAGCTACCATATTACGCTTCATTTCTTCCATAACGATTTGATCAAGCTGCTTGAAATCACTAGCTTTTAAGCCAAACAATAGAAAGTTATAACGAGAAACGTTGTTCATCACTAACATACATTTCTTTCTCTTGTAAAGAAACAGATGTGCATGCCATGAATATAGTGGCTCGTTATTCAAATCAATTATATCCGAGATCGGAGCCTTAAGAGTCTCTTGTAGTTTTTTCGTACATTGGATGGTGAGCAAATCTATCACCTCTGTTATTATTTGTGTCCATTATAGCAAAGATTTGCAGGGATAAAAAACGATCCTTATAGATGAACTATAAGGATCGTTTGAGCTCTATTAGTCTTTAGTTACTAGATATGCTCTATACTCAGTAACTCCACCTTGCTCAACGTAAACTGCAAGTACATATTGCCCGTTTGGAAGATGTTCTCCATCAATGTTACCATCCCAGTTAAATTCATGGATTGGGGCTGGAACGTTAGCAAATTCGCCTATTGTTCCTAAGAAAGCACCAATAGTACCATTAGCATTGAATACATACAAATCGTACTCCAATTCTTCTGCACCACCTGGTAGATAGGAGCCAACATAATAATTTCCATCATCTTCTTTACCCATGAAAGCACCGGTTACGCGAGGGTAATCAGGTTCTTTTACGAATAGGATAGTCGGAACATTAATAGTATTTTCGCCATCACTTACTTTAATTGTCCCCTCATAATAACCTTTCTCTAAGTTAGAAGTATCCACTTGAACGTTGAAATTCACTTGTTGCCTTTTACCAGGTTGAACATTTAAATTGTTACTCGTCATCACTTTAATGCCGTCCGGGTTACCAGCAAATTCAACTTCAAAGCTTACAGATTTTCTTTCATTTGATAGATTTTGAATTTCAAAGCTTTGACGCTCTACTTGTCTACCTGTGTCTTTGACAAACTTACCGAAAGAGTGGCTGCCAGGAGCTACTAGAGTCTTAGTATTGATTGCATCTAACACGCGAATACTTCCAGCACCTTGTGTGTTATGTGGATAGACTTTCCCTGTCGCTGGGTTGATCATGTCTTCTGCTGTGTTCATTAACGCTGCTTTTACATTATCAACACCCCAAGCCGGGTTAGCTTGTAAGATTAATGCTGCTGCACCTGCTACGTGTGGTGCTGACATTGATGTTCCTTGGAATGCACCATAACCGTGTGGGTTGTCAGGGTTATGTGTCGGAATTGTACTTGTAATGTTTACACCAGGCGCAGAAACATCTGGCTTGATCATCCAAGTTTCCATAACAGGTCCGCGAGAAGAGAAGTCCGCAACAGTTTCATCAATTTCATAAGCAAACTCAATGTCAAAAGAAATCGTCTTGTTTCCTGCT
Source organism: Alkalihalobacterium sp. TH-98 (assembly GCF_057473385.1). NCBI lineage: Bacteria > Bacillati > Bacillota > Bacilli > Caryophanales > Bacillaceae > Alkalihalobacterium > Alkalihalobacterium sp. TH-98. Next base: position 101,576 of record NZ_JBYCKM010000038.1, read on the forward strand.
TCTAGTTCAGCAAGTAACTTTTGTCCGTCAGCTAATGTCGTTTTAATTGTTGGTACTGCCATACCCGGAACATCTGGATGCTCTCCTTCAACATTGTTAAAAATAATTGCGCCTACAGCACCTGCGTTTTTAGCATTCGTCGCTTTATCAACAAATGCAAACTCCCCGCGACTAATTAAGGCGATTTTTCCTTCAAGATCTTTGCCTTCAAAATCTGCAGGATATCCAAGACCTACATAGACAAACTTATACTTACCTTCATTTAAAGACAATAATTCATCCTCAGTTGGGAAGCCCATTACTTTCGCAGAAGGATATTCTACGCCTTCAGAAGTAAATATTTCAGAAGTAAATACATTGTAAGGTAAACGAGTTGCCCCTACAGAAATCGCATCACGAGAAGTTCCTGGAGAACCAACTGTCCAGTTGTTTGGGCCGCTGTTTCCGTTTGATGTTACCGCAACAACGCCTTCAGCCATCGCCCAGTCTAATGCAATCGAAGTTGCCCAGTCCGGGTTGTTTAGCGTGTTACCTAATGATAGATTCATAATATCTGCACCATCTTGAACCGCTCGTTCAATACCAGCAACAACATTTTCTGTTGTTCCTGATCCACCTGGTCCAAGAACACGGTAAGCTAATAAAGTTGCGTCTGGTGCAACCCCTTTAATAAATCCATTTGCAGCAACTGTCCCTGCAACGTGTGTACCATGGTTCGTTGATCCCCCACGTGGGTCACCAGGAGGTGTTTCTTGCGGGTCATCGTTGTTATCAACGAAGTCATATCCCTTATAGTCGCCAAATGCATGTGCTAAATCAGGATGTGTATAGTCTGTACCTGTATCGATAATCGCTACAGTCACACCTTCACCTGTGTAACCAGCTTCCCAGGCAAGATCTGAGCCAATAAATGGAGCGCTATCCATCATAAACGGGCTAAATGCCTCAGCTGAAATTTCTTCGCCGCCAACTGTATCTACTGTGTACTCCACATTCGGATACACTGCCTTAACACCTGGTGTTGTTAATAATTGTGGAATTTCGTTTGCAGGAAGCTCTACTGAAAATCCTGAAAATACGTGGTCATACTCACGGTTTACTTCTGCGTTAGCAACCTTATTCTTGAGTTCAGAAATGACTTTTCCTCTTTCGGTCGCTAACTTTTGCTTTGTTTGTTTTTTACCTTTATGTTTAGCTTCAACGATCGACTGTTCATTTAGTTCAACGATGACCGTTGTAGGAGCATTCGTAGCCATTTCAATATCGCCAAATATTTCAGCGATTTTTAGTTCCTTTGCTTGCTGCTTACTACCTGTGTTTGCTAAGGCACTCATACTAAATGACGATAAAATGAGTGCTAATGTCAGTAGCCATAAGACCGATTTAGATATTCTTTTGTGCATCTTTTGTAAACATCCTCTCTTTTTTATATTTCAAACAACTAGTGTTTTGCTCTATTCCACGAACCTCCTCTCTACACAGGAATTTAATTATTTCGAAAATTTCGAACAGTGTAGTAAATACTCCTTTCTAATAATGTTTTCCTTCCGTACCAAGGTCCTCTTGTTTCGACGAAGTTCACCCTTTGATTTGAGTAGATATTTACTACTATCCTCATTTCCTTACATACTTTTATATTACTTTTCACACTATTACATACATTTTGTAATCTTCAGTTTTAATAACCAGGTAATAAGTAATGATTATCAAGGGAGTGAACTTTGTCTTTTTTACGTTTCTCGACCGAACTTTCTCAAGATACTGAAATCATCATAAATAAATAATAATATAATTTTTCTAAATATTGTTTACACACCATAAATACTTTAGTAAAATAACGTAATAAAATTATACATACATAGTAATATAAGGAGATTAGACAAATGATCACGTTTTTAGCATCTATCGTACTACTTATTTTAGGTTACATTTTCTATTCTAAAATGGTTGAAAAAGTATTTGGGATCGACGACAATAGGAAAACTCCTGCTTACACGAAGCAAGACGGCCTCGACTTCATGCCAATGAGTTGGGCAAAAGGAAGTTTAATTCAACTATTGAACATTGCAGGTTTAGGTCCAATCTTTGGGGCTATTATGGGAGCTCTTTATGGACCAGTTGCTTTTATTTGGATTGTGGTTGGTGCTATTTTTGCAGGTGCCGTTCACGATTATTTTGCTGGGATGATGTCTGTTCGACATGGTGGAGACCAATATCCTTCGATTGTTGGTCGATATTTAGGGACAACTACACAAACAATTATCAACATCATTTCAATTATATTAATGATTTTAGTAGCGGCTGCCTTTACAGCAGGCCCAGCCCAATTATTATCTTCTGTAACACCGCTTAGTTTTACGGTCGCTATTTTCATAATCTTTGGTTATTTTTTAGTAGCTGCCTTACTACCTATTAATAAAATTATTGGACGAATTTATCCGATCTTTGGTGCGGTCTTAATTTTCATGGCATTAGCCATTGGAATCGGTCTCTTATTTCAAGACCAACCGATACCTAATCTGACTTTTGAAAATTTACATCCACAGGAGCTGCCGATTTGGCCTCTCATCATGATCACGATTTCGTGTGGAGCGATTTCTGGTTTCCACTCGACGCAAAGTCCGATTATCGCTAGAACGATGAAAAAAGAAAGTGATGGGCGAAAAGTTTTTTATGGGGCAATGATTGTTGAAGCCATTATCGCGATGATTTGGGCTGCCGCAGCTATGACCTTTTTTGGAAATACAGGTGGATTGCAAGCAATGCTTGCAGAAGGTGGTCCGGCCGGAGTTGTCGATCACATCTCTAAGTCGATGCTTGGAACGTTAGGGGGAATTCTTGCGATTATTGGGGTAATTATTCTTCCTGTTACAACTGGTGATACTGCACTGCGATCTTCACGAATGATGCTCGTTGATTTACTTCGTAATTTCTGGAAGCTTGACGCAAAGTGGAAACAATCACTGTTGGCTATCCCAGTGATTATCCCTACTTTTTATTTAACACAAATTGATTACTCCTTCTTATGGAGATATGTAGGTTGGACGAACCAGGTCGTAGCTACAGTCATGTTATGGACAGCTGCTATTTACCTCTTACAAAAAGGGAAATTCCACTGGATTTGCTCTATTCCTGCGTTATTTATGACAGGTGTTGTTGGGACGTACATCTTCTACGCACCAGAAGGATTTAGTCTTCCTTATCCTGTATCTGTCGGCATTGGTCTAGTTGTTACAACCATCGTTGCTATTTGGTTTATTTTACAAATGAGAAAAACCAAGCTGGCAAACCTGGAACAAAAATCAAATGTGGCTTAAAACGATTTTATGGTGAAGCTTCACGATTAGATATACAGTAAACGCTAGGATTTAGTTCCTAGCGTTTTTTATATATTAAGTATGCAATAAGCCATTTACCAATATATTTTACCGGAAGAAAATATCAAACAGTGTTAATGCACCCACAAATCCACCTACAAAAACCACATAGAATAAGATAATAAAAACCACCCAATTTTCACTAAATAATTTCTTTAGATTCATTGTCCTCACCAATCGATTTGTATTTATTACATATCGTTCCAAATTGATCGTCTGGTCATACTTTAAATCTTAGTCCTTTTTACAAGTCCTTAGTATCATGGAACTCATTTTTAGTCTTTCTTCCAAATCAATAAAGGCTGGCATACGCCAACCTCCTTAAATAATTATTAAAAGAATATTAACCCTAAAGTTGTTGAAATGATCAACCCTATCACGACAGGTATAAAACTCTTTCGAACCAGTTCCATCACTGGAACTTTAGCAAATCCAGCAACGGCTACAAGTGAAGACCACGCAATTAATGTTCCACCGCCGACCCAGATCGACCCCATTTGTCCGATCGAAGCTAAAGTTGCCGCATCTACTCCAACAGTCGGACTTAATGCTCCTGACAACGCCCCAACTAAAGGAAGTCCTGAAAACCCTGAACCGTCTAAACCTGTTATCATTCCTATAATGAGAATACCGAACCCTGCAACAAATGCACTTTCAGGAATGAGTTGCTGCCCAGCTTGCACAAGGTCAAATAAAAATGATGGCGAACTATCCACACCTAGAATTTTTGCTGATAATTCTCCGCTGCCGATAAAGAAAAAGCCTGCAATCGGAATAACCGGCCCCATCGCTTTAAAGGCAAATAAAAAACCTTTGACAATATTGTCACTGACATTTCCAAGTGCTTGCTTCACATTTTTAAAGAATGTAGCGGCTATTAGTAGAACTGCAGCCGTACCACCAATTAATGCTGCTCCCGAACCGCCTTCAATGGAAGGAATTATGCTCGAAAATTTTGCCAAAACCATGTAGATGATAATGATGAGAAACGAAACAGGAACGAGCACTGCAAATAATACACTAGATTTCCCTTTCTTCTGTTTTATCGTTTCTTTTACCTCATCTTCCACCGATGAGTTAATTGCTTCCCAACTTATTAAATGTTTATCAGATGGACTTAAGATAGATTTTCTTAAAAATAAATACGCAAGCGTTATCGCAACAACCCCTGTAACAATCGATAATAGAAAAGCTTTGTCGGCAACCGCACTCACTTCTACTCCAGCAGCCGTTGCACTTAACATCGGGGCGATCTGGATAACATAGTCAGAGGATAAAGCCATCCCTTGACCAGCTAAGGATATCGCGATCGCTGCTCCAATCGGCGGCAATCCTGCTCGAATAGCTACAGGAATAAGTAAGGCCCCAACTAACGGTACAGCAGGCGTTGGCCAGAAGAATAAGGAAATGGAATAGGTCACGAATACTAAGATCCAAAACGAGATATGCCCATTTTTCATAACGCGCTGAAAAGGGGTTATCATTTGTTGGTCAGCACCGATAGACTTGAGTGAGTGGAGAAGTGCCGTCATAATCGCGATGATTAGAAAAATATTAAAGAGCTCTCCAGCGGCAGTTAAACTAGCATTGAAGATTGATTGTAACCCACTAACGAATGAACCTGTATAGATCCACCCTACTAAAAAAGTTACAACGATCGCAGGAACAACTACGTTTTGTCTAAACAACATCGTCAATATAATAACCGTTGTGCCAAAAAGGTACATCCAATGAGCAGCTGTTAATTCTACCATAAACATTTTACTCCCTTCTAGGTGTATTAGCTGCAACTGCTTGTATAAAGAATGCATGTTTAATTTTTAAAATAATATATGAAATTTCACCGCTATTGGATACACGTGGAGGTTTGTATTATTAAAATTATTTTATTTTTGCACGAAACATTATTAGCTACCCTAATTTTGCTAGATTAGTAGTTTTTTTAGAGATTGATAGAAATATAGCGCACATCAATCCTATCCTTTGGTTCACGGTTTCTCCTAATTTTCCCCTCTACTGCGCACCCATCCGGCTCTTTGCTTCACGCTTTCTCCTAGTTTTTCCCTCTATTGCTCACCAATCTTGCTCTTTGCTTCACGCTTTCTCCTAATTCTTTCCTCTATCGCTCACCCATCCGGCTCTTTGCTTCGCGTTTTCTCCTAGTTTTTCCCTCTAGCGCTC